>JASLNR010000035.1 GCA_030745885.1 Candidatus Thalassarchaeaceae archaeon | reverse complement strand
CGGCGACATAGAGGACGTCATAGAGGGCGCCCAGTGGGCCATAGACAACAGGGACAAGTACGGCATTGACATCGTTACCTCGTCTCTGGGTGAGCAGCAGTTCGAGATCCACGTCGACAATGACGGAAACTCCGCCTGGAGCCGACAGATGGACATGGTGGTCGAGGCCGGCATCATCACTACCCTCTCTGCTGGCAACGAGTTCGGAGGCGCTACCTTAGTCGGCTGCAATACCATAGACAGCCCCGGCGATGCGCGCCTGCCGATTACGGTGGCGAGCCTCGACAAGGACCTCAGCCTCGCCATCTACAGCAGCCGCGGGTACACCTCGGACCTCCGCGTCAAACCGGACGTCGCCACCATCGGCTCCAGCATTATGGCCCCCGACGCTGCCACCCAGGACGGCTATACCAGCAAGTCCGGCACCAGCATGGCAACCCCCCTGATGGCCGGCATTGCCGCCCTGATGATTCAAGCCAACCCAGACCTCACTCCTTCCGAGTTGAAGGCCATCGTGTCCGACAAGTCGATCGAGCGTGAGGTCTCCCTCTTCGGAGACGCGGGACTCAATGACTGCAGCCTGCTGGAGACGAGACCAGACAACGAGTTCGGTTACGGCCAGGCCGACCCCGTCGCCTTCGTTGAGGCCGCAGGAAGCATTGACCGCTCCCTGAACGTCTCGATGGACATTAACTCGATGGACGAGGTGCTCAACCAGAGCTACCTATCGGGCACCGCCTCGGGCGCGGCCCCCGGTCAGGGCGAGGTTCAGGTCCGCGTCGGTGGTAGCCAGTGGAGGGCGGCGGAAGACTCCTCCCCGTTGGGCGACTGGGCCCAGTGGGGGATCAAGCTGGACCCGCACAACGAGTCTGGAAACACGACCATCTACGCCCGTCTGATTGTCGATGACGACCACATATCCCCAGTGGATGCCCGCAGGGTCATCCTTCTGGATATGGTAGCACCGGCAGAAGCAACCGGTTCGAGCAGCTCGAGAATTCTGATTATCGGGCTGTCGCTAATCTTACTGCCCCTGTTAGCATACGTGCTCTACAACAGAGAACAACTTGTTGAGGAGTGGTTCGACGGACAGAGCCTGACTGAGAACAGACTCAGAAGGATGGTCTCGTTGTGTGTCCTTTACTTCGCCCAAGGCCTCCCATGGGGGTTCGCGACTGTCGCCTTCGCATCATATCTCTCGGACAACGGGTTTACCCCCCAAGAGATTGGTTTGTTATTCGCAACCGTCGCCTTGCCTTGGACCTTCAAGTGGATATGGGGGCCCGTCATCGACACGTTGAGCCTACCCCAATTCGGTTCCCGTAGGCTGTGGATATTATTCGCCCAGTTTGGAATGGCCGTCACAATTGGGACTCTCCTTTTTGTCCCGGACTTGACGGGGCAGATCGACCTAGTGATCAAGCTAATGTTCGTGCACAACATCTTCGCTTCCCTGCAGGACGTCAGCACCGACGCCCTCGCAGTGGACGTTCTTCGGGATGACGAGGTCTCGAAGGCAAACGGGTACATGTTCGCGTCCAAGCGAGGCGGGATGATTGTCGGTGGCGCGGTCCTTGGCGGATTCGCCAAGACGATCGGCATCAAGGGGATGCTCTCCATACAACTCCCCATCCTGCTTCTGATCATGATTCTTCCAATGTTCCTGTACGAGAAACCCGGCACCCGCCTATTCCCATGGTCAAGACCATCCAATCAAGAATCACTATATCCTGAATCCACGGATTCTTACGGGGTATCTGAATTTGAAGTGGATGAGAGGCTATACTGGGAGGAGCCAGAAGAATCCAGATGGTGGGCGGCTCGGGCGGTGGGTAGGTCAACATTCGACGAAAGAATCTCACTCGCAGCCCTGCTGACTATTGTATCCCTAACCATCTTTGTTGCTGGGCTGTTATTTGCGATAATTTCAGTTGACCTGACCGTTCCACTATACGGGACAGCAAAGTCGATCGCATTCTACGGGATCGTTCTAGCCATTATCACTGCCTTAATCGCTAGGACGGTCTCAATACCTCGAGTCTTTAACCCATTCTCGATGTTGCCCCAAGGACCCCGCAGGACTCTTGCTCAGACAAGTTTCAATCTTACCAAGGCATTCCACCTAAGATCCTCTTTCATGCTTATTTTCCTGTGCCTTCTGTCCGAACTGTACCTTTTCATAGACCCAATCGTGATTGATATATTCATCAATCGGGCAGGATGGGAACAGGAGGATTACAACGTCATCGTTGGCGGTATCGTCATCCTTGCAGTCATGACCGGCCAGATTGCAGGGGGTATGCTGGGAGATAAGTTCGGGGTCAGAAGGGTGGCAATGATCGGCTTCACAAGCCTTGCGGTGTGCAATGCTATGCTGGCGGTACTGGAACCATTCTGGACCAACACAGTGGTTATGACGGCCTATCTGATTATTCGAGGCCTAGTAAACGGAGTTGCTTGGATATGTGTGATTGCTGTCTGCATGAAGATGACATGGAGCAAGGTCGGAGGGACACAATTCACCGCATACATGTCAATGTTCAACCTCTCAGGAGTGATGGCATACACCTTCACTGGCAGGATGCTGCAGATTTTTGACAACAATTACAGCACCACGATATACGTGGGGGCAGCACTCACAATGTTCACAGTCTTCTTCCTAATCTTCATCGACCCGGAAGAGTGCAATAGAGTGCTCGAGGAGAAGGATGCCGTGGACGCTGTCCTTCCGGACGATTTGGGCGAGTCTGGATGGTGGTCTGACCAAGAAGGGGGCGGTGAGCCTGTCGCAGTTTCGTGAGATAATTATAGGGACTGAGACCGACTTCTTGGTCTTCACCCAGACCATCTGCCCCTTCTGCTCATTCGCCTTCAGGGTCCTCGAATCCAAAGAACTGAGCTTCACCGATGTCAACCTCGATCATCACGATGGGCTCAGGCAAGCGGTGGTCAGTCAGACGGGACACCGAACGGTTCCGGTAGTGTTCGACTTGAGGGGCGAAGAGCCGGTGTTCGTGGGAGGCTCGGACAACCTTATCGATTACCTCTAGAGGCTCCACGACTCGGTGATGCCGCCCGCGATTATGACCCGCAGGAACGCGGTGCCGGTGAAGGTCGCTGTCAGGGTGTACTCCCCCGAGGGGTATGGAATCGTGCCCAAAGTCCCCGTCTCGCTTGCCCCGGGCCCCCAAATCCGCTCCAGAGCGGATGCAGATAGGTGATCCCGCAGAGTCAGTGTGATGCTGGAAGAGCCGCTGCCGCACTCTGCGTCGATGAAATAGACCATCTCGTCCCACTCGCCGTCGCTGGGGTGGTCGCTGACGAGGAATGTGTCACGGAACTCCAAGTCTGTGCCAGGGTCCTCCCAGATTTCGCTGAACAGGTCACCCCCCCTGACGAAGTAGACGTCCCCGATATGCCCAGAACCCTGATCGGCCACCATCATCCTGAGTTGCTCCGTTCCCGAGGCATCCGCCCATATGAAGGAGGAGAAGTAGCCGATCCCGCTGTCGTACACGTAGTCCAACCTCGAGCCGTCAGACGCGGCACCCGCAATAATGGCCGTTCCGCCCGTGACCCCTGTCACCGATGCAGTCCACTCAGTAGAGAACAGTGTGAAGCCCCATGACCCCCCCTTCTCGATCGGGAACGACAGCACTGGCTGGGCCACCCCGTTCTCGAAGGCACTCAGGCCAGAGTGCGTGACCCTTCCGAGGAATGGGTTGTGGTTGAGCACAGCGTGCCGCCTGGCCTCAGCCAAGCTCGAGATAGCCAACATGTAGGCAGTGCCGCTCTCCTCGCCATCGCTCGCCACGACGAGCCTAGCCGTGTCGTCGCTGTAGTCGGGGGTCGAGAACGTGTAGAGCCACCAGTCCCCAATCTGCCAGGTCGGGACGTTGATGGAATCCGAATCGACCTCGCCATCCGAGCCCGCGCAGCCGGCCATGCTCGCTACGAGCACGAGCATCGCGAGGGCCAGTGCCCGGGCTGAGCGCATGATACCCCGTCCTCAGCCTTGGCCAAGAGTCTGACGCTACTCGGAGTACTCAGATAAGTCCGGGTGCGATGACGACCGAGACGATCGACATCAGCTTGATCAGGATGTTCAGCGATGGCCCGCTAGTGTCCTTGAACGGGTCCCCTATGGTGTCGCCAATGACAGCGGCGTCGTGAGAGGGGTCCCCCTTCGCAGCGCCTTCGATGTGCCCTTGCTCGATGGCCTTCTTCGCGTTGTCCCACGCACCGCCAGCGTTGGCCATGAAGAGGGCCATCAGCACACCCGTCACCAGCGCGCCCGCCAACAGGCCGCCGAGGGCGGCAGGACCGAGGGCGTATCCGACGACCACGGGAGCCGAGACCGCAGTCAATCCGGGCATCACCATCTCGCGCAGGGCAGCCTGTGTGGAGATGTCTATGCAGGTCATGGAATCGGGCTTGACCCCTTCCCTGCCTTCTAGCAGGCCCTCAATCTCCCGAAACTGCCGACGGATCTCGATCACCATGTCACCGGCTGCCTTCCCGACCGAGGTCATGGTCATGGCAGCGACCACGAATGGCAGCGAGCCACCGATTAGTAGCCCAACGACGACCATCGGGTCTGTGAGGGTTAGGTCCGAGGCCTCGAGTTGGGCCGCGGTGCCGAAGGCGGCGAAGAGCGCGAGCGCGGTGAGCGCTGCGCTGCCTATCGCGAAGCCCTTGCCGATGGCAGCAGTGGTGTTGCCGATGCTGTCGAGGCTGTCTGTAATCTCTCTGACATCAGGGCCTAGCTCGCTCATCTCGGAGATGCCGCCCGCGTTGTCGGCGACTGGCCCATAGGCGTCTACGGTCATGGTGACTCCCACGGTCGCGAGCATCCCCATCGCGGCCATGGCGATTCCATAGAGTCCCAGATCAGCGGCCATAGCACTTCCGTCATCCATCACTTCGTTGGCAACGAAGATGCCGCCCGCGATGAGGAGAATCGGTATGAAAGTGGACATCATGCCAACCGAGAGGCCTGCGATGGCGTTGGTGGCAGGGCCAGTCTTGGACATCTTTCCGATGTGGGGAATGGCCTTCACGGGAATCCCGAAGACGGGCTCTATCCCGGTGTAGAACTCGGTCACGAGACCGATGAGGATCCCGACGATCGAGCCGGCAATCACTGCCTGCATTGGGTCTGTGCCTGTCTCAAGCTCCAGGTAGCCTATGCCGAACCAGCCGGCGGCCCAAAAGAGGGCTGCGCCGATGAAAGTCGTGTTTCGCAGTGCCGCAGCGGCATCGCCCCCCTTGAACACCTTCATGCTGAATACGCCGACGATCGAAGCGGCGTATCCCACTAGCCCGAGGAAGATCGGGAGGGTGATGTAATCGGAGTGCATCCCCGAGGCCTCGGCGATAACCATGGCAGCGATGATTGAGCCTACGAAGGACTCGAAGATGTCGGCGCCCATCCCAGCGACGTCCCCAACGTTGTCACCCACGTTGTCGGCGATGACGCCGGGGTTGCGCGGGTCGTCCTCAGGGATCCCCGCCTCGACCTTGCCGACGAGGTCGGCGCCGACGTCAGCGGCCTTGGTGTAGATGCCACCGCCCACGCGGGCGAACAGCGCGATAGAGGAGGCCCCCATGCCGAATCCAGCGATGTTCTGAACCTCGGGGCCGGTTCCAAGCCACATGGCCATCAACGAGATGCCAAGCAGCCCGAGGCCACCGACCGAGAGACCCATCACCGCGCCTCCGTTGTAGGAGACCTCTAGGGCGGCTGGCTGCCCGCCCGATGCTGCAGCCATGGCCGTGCGGCCGTTGGCGCTTGTGGCTGCTCGCATCCCGCTGAAGCCAGCTGCCACGGAAGCGGCAGCGCCAGCCAGGAAGGCGAGCACGGTCTGATTGCCCGTATCGGGGTTCAAGAAGAGCAACCCTGCTACGACAACGATGAAGACGGCTAGGTATCGGTATTCAGCGAACAAGAATGCCATCGCCCCGTCCCTGATCTGCTGGGTGATGTCAGCTACAGTGGGATTGTCAATCTTCAATTTCTCTATCTGAGTGTAGAGCAGCACAGCGATTGCAAGTCCTAGGACTGCAGTTGCAGCTGCGATTTCCGGTATGTTCTCAATCATGTCCTCACCTGCGTCGCCCCGGCGACCCGAGTTACGTATTTAATCCAAATCCACCATTTTCGGAGGTTTCGGGTAATCACTTAGTGGCCCGTGATCACAGCCGCGAAGGATTCGAGAATGCCAGCTCCGTCATGTTCTCGCTGGAACGACACAAGCTCCTCGCGAGTGATGTGTCCCCACTCGAAGGCGCGCTCTATACGAGCCTTGGCAGCCTCGGGATGGAACTGGACGCCCCAAGCCGGCAAAGAGACGCCATCTTCGCTGTTGACTCTCACGGCTGTGACGCCATTGTGTTCCGTGCTACCTAGCAGAGTGCAACACTCAGGCACCGACATCACATGGTCTCTGTGTGTGAAGAGGACGACTGGTGAGCCCTCCCCACCCGACCGCCTCGAGGCGAAGAGCTCGTCTGAATCGCCCTCTTCAGTCAGATCCAGATCCCAGACACCGTTGGATAGCGAGTCGGCCCTTTCTACGGTTGCCCCAAGCGCCTTGCAGAGGAGTTGGTGGCCGAAGCAGATTCCCAGAGTGGGAATTCCTATTGAGATAGCGGATCTCAATAAGGCGGCGCCGCAATCCATCCAGTCTTCCCAGATCGAGACGTTTCGACGTGACCCGGAGCAGATGACCGCATCGGGTGCAATACTGCCCAACCACTCTGCAGTCGGTGAATCTTCGCCGTGCAGGGGCATGGCTATTCGTCTGAACGTGACCCTGTTGCCGCCCATTTCGACTACGCATTCGGCCCAGAATCCGAAGTCATCGTCCCAGTGGGGGACATCCTCCTCTGTGATAGCGACCTCGCCAGCCTCCTGGGCACGCCGACCCGCTTCCTCGGACTGCATCTGCGGAGTCACCAGCAGCACCTCAACACTCCCCGAGTCAGCAATGGGGCGCACAATCTCCTGATTCCCCCCATGCCCGAATTCCGAGCGCTCGACCAGCAGGTCGATGAGAAGAACCCGGGTTCCGGCTCCCATGACGCTCCGAGAGGGCAAGTGTTTGAAAGCCCCCCGCTCAAGAGCGGTGCGAAGGTGACCCTGTGGTCGATAAGCAACTAATCCTGGACTCGGTGGGGCCCGTCCAAGTGGTATTGGATGCTCATGACGGGGTAGTCAACGTAGTAGACACTGCCGACGGGGTGGTCATGATCTCCCTCGAGGGCGGCTGTACGGGCTGCAGCGCCACCCCGATGACTGCGATGCAGATCTACTACTCATTGATGATGCTGGATGAGGTCGAGGACGTCGTATTCGTTAACGGGGAGCTTCCGGCTTACATGCGCTCCTTCATCGATGACAAGTTGAACGCGGGGTAGCCTCATTCCTCCTCTCGACGGCTCCTCATGATTGAATGGGGATTCGACTCCCCTTGGACGTCCTTGCCCTTGATGTTCATCATCGAGGCGAGAGCCACGATTACCGCGACGACAGCGAAGAGTCTAGCGACGTTCCTCGAACCCCAGAGCTCCCCGCCAGCGTGGTGTAGAGCGAATAGCAACACAGCAGATGCGAGGCACATGGCAGCGATGGTACGCTGGGCCAGCGTCTCGCGCTCGGTCGTGCGCGAGAGTGTCCCTATGGACATCCAGAGAACCACAGCGAGGCTGCAAAGGCTCAGGGAAGCCGTCTGCAACATCCCTACGTAATCCACGATTGTCCGTGGGTGCCGGGACTTGAGTATGTTCTCCCACTCCAATCATCCTCAAGTAGTTGGGAATAGCCGGTAAACTATGGGTGAGCACAGGATGCTCGCTTCTGCACAGTTCGACAGGAGGCTGATTATCTACTGGTGGTTGATGGCCAATTTCATGCTTCTAGTCACTATGGTCGGAGTCTTATTGATTCCCGTGTGGGTTATTATCGGGTACTTTGTCCATAAGAAACAGTACGAGAACCTCGGGATGGACCTGACGGACCGCTCCCTAAACGTCCGCAAGGGATGGCTGTTCAAGAAGCAGCAGAACATCCCTCTCGACAAGATCACCGACATGGCTGTAATCGAGGGCCCGATTCTCAGCGCTATGGGCCTCTGCCACCTAACAATCGAGACCGCAGGAGGCAGTGGTGGTGGCGGAAGCGCCTCGCTAACCGGAGTCTCCGACGCCCTCGGCTTCCGTGACCTCGTCCTCAGGCAGCGTGATGGAATCGCGCACAAGGGCGTCGAAGCGACCTCAATGCAAACCCAAACCTCATCCTCCGAGAACGTGCTGGTCGAGATCAGGGATATCCTAAGGCGAATCGAGGGAACCTCATCCGAAGAGTGAGAATACCTCTGAAGCCACCACGCGCAAGCCAATTAAGCACAGTCTTACTTTCCAGTCCATGGGGACGTCCCCAAGGTCACGCTGGTCTAACCGCGACGACTCCTCCTATCGAAAGAAAGGGGACGAACGTACCAAATCCAAACGAGCCCCGATTCACAAGTGGCGTGGGGGGCGGGGAGATGCCTCCTCCTCCTTCTTGCTAATCGGGCAGGTAACTAGCTTGGTCGCCCTAGCCCTGCTCTTCCTAGGGGTGAACGCTGTCGAGGACGGTGCTGGCGAGGGAGGCCCACTGGATGAGGAAGGCAGCTCGACATCCTCCGCGACCGACGAAGGATTCCATTGGGCAATGGGTTCGAACGCACTTGTGGTTACCTTTGGTTTTGGAATGGTCTCGACTCTAACTCTGTTCAGGGTCACGCTCTCAGGCAACTCGCCGCGACGACGCAAACGAATGGCGAAGCTGTGGATTCTGGTGATGTTGGTAGCGGCTTACGCAATCGCCTTCCAGTAGGGGGCCGAAGGATAGCCTCCCAACGTAATGCCCTTGAGCATAGACCCCGTGCGGCTGATAGGGAGTCGTGGTGCATCCGATAGCGAACCTGACTGCGGCAATCGGCACGGTCGTGTTATTTGTTAGTGTCTTGGTCATCATCACTGGAACTGAGTTGCCTATCGGCGAATCCAGTGATTCGGATGATTCATCCCCCACATTTGCATTTAGCGGAGTCAACGGGACTTTGTTCTTCGATGACTCATTGGGCACCGAAAATCTTGGTTGGGCGGCCTACGTCTTCGGCGATTACGTCGATCTCGACGGGAACGGGATGTGGGACTCGTGCCAGAATCTCACATTGCTGGTATGGTCGGAAGGTGCAGAGAAGCCCTCCAACTTCAGCCACACAAACAACACCTTCAATCCACTGTGCGAGTTAGGATTCGAGAGGGCCGAACTAGTCGATCAGTCCATGGTCTATGTAGGGCAGATCTGCCATCATCCCGTCAATGAGTCAGAATCGCAGTGCAGCAGGGGGAACTACAGCTTGGAGGCAGACGATTTCGTCAGACTCGTCGAGGAGCACGAGGAGGAACCTGACCCCTTCCTCTCAGGTCTGATTGAGATGATTATTGGGGGGTTCAGAACGGGCCATACTTCCATGTTCTGCTCACTGCTACTATTGGCCTTGGGCGCTGTTCTTGGTTTGACTATGGGGGATGACGGGGACCCTATCACCGTGAAGAAGTCAGGACCCAAAGCCGAATGGAGGGCATACTCACTCTCCCAGTCTGAACGGGGTGCGGATGGCCTCCCCAAGTCCTTTAGCCGCCACCTATTGTCTCGCAATCAAGACAGGAAACCTCGGAAAGGGAACGTGAGGGGTGGCGTCCACAAGGGCGGGGGGCTCTTCTTGGATGGGTGGACCGAAGCGGATTCTACAGCGGCATACAAGAAGAAAGTCGAAGACAAGAGGAAATGAGGGGGAGTATCAAAGCAGGGGGCTGAACATGGCTAGGAGACCAAGCACCACCACAACCACAATTGCACTCCTAAGGGCCCAGTACAACGACTGTAGCAACATTCCACTGTAGAGGTCCCGCTTCTTTCTGTAGTGCTCGGGCGGGCCGGCATCCTCGTCCATGTGATAACCTACCTCTTGACAGCCAGTGGCTGACGCCAGCCCTGCCCGAAAGCCCTCTCGCTCACTCGTGGAGCCGGAGGCATCTGCCAGCGCTTGTGCTCGCTCGCTTCGAGGTGCTCGTCCACCCATGAAACCGTGGATTGATCATGACCTGCCGAAACGACTCTTTCAGGCGAGGCACCATCCTCTATGAGGGCCCTCAGAATCTCATCGAGTATGTCGTATGGGGGAAGCGTGTCTTGGTCAACTTGGTCGGGCGAGAGCTCTGCTGAGGGCGGCTTGGCTATCGTTGATGCGGTAATGGGTAGGAGTCTGCCCGAGGACTTGGCATCTTCATTTATCGCTTCCGCCAACTCGTAAACCTGAGTCTTGTAGAGGTCTCCTAGTGGCGCGTAACCCCCGTTCATGTCCCCGTACAGGGTGCAGTATCCCAC
>JASLNR010000034.1 GCA_030745885.1 Candidatus Thalassarchaeaceae archaeon | reverse complement strand
GCTCAGGTTCCACCCCAGCGTCAACCAGTCGATACTGAAGTTCCTCGCCTTCGAGCAACTCTTCAAGAACAGCCTGACCGGCCTTCCGATGGGTGGAGGCAAGGGCGGCTCCGACTTCGACCCCAAGGGCAAGTCGGATGCCGAAGTCATGCGCTTCTGCCAGTCATTCATGATGGAGCTGTGGCGCCACATAGGAGCCGACCTCGACGTCCCAGCAGGCGACATCGGTGTGGGCGGCAGGGAGATTGGCTACCTCTTCGGCATGTACAAGAAGCTCGCGAACGAGTTCACGGGGGTGCTCACCGGAAAAGGTCGCTCATATGGGGGATCTCTGATTCGCCCGGAGGCGACCGGCTACGGCTTGGTCTACTTCGCCAGGGAGATGCTGGCAACCAAGGGCAAGTCATTCGAGGGAGCCACTGTCGCTATCAGCGGCTCGGGCAACGTCGCGCAGTTCGCTTGCGAGAAGGTCCTAGATCTGGGTGGCAAACCGGTGACTATGTCTGATAGCAGTGGATTCATTCACGACCCGTCCGGCATAGATAGGGAAAAACTCGCTTGGATTATGGACCTCAAGAACAACCGCAGAGGCAGGATCAAGGAATACGCAGATCAATTCGACGGGGTCGAGTACACTGCATCCAAGCCGGAGCCGAACCTGAACGGCCTTTGGAACACCAACGTCGACATAGCACTGCCGTGCGCGACCCAGAACGAGGTCAACGGCGAGGAGGCCCAGATGTTGGTTGACAACGAGGTCATCGCGGTCGCCGAGGGAGCCAACATGCCCTGCACGCCCGAGGCAGTGGAGTGCTTCCACGCCAATGGGGTGCTGTTCGCGCCAGGAAAGGCCTCGAACGCAGGGGGTGTGGCTACTTCTGGACTGGAGATGAGCCAGAACAGCCTGCGGATGAGCTGGACCAGAGATGAGGTGGACCAGAAGCTCGAGGGCATAATGGTGGACATCCACAGGAACGCATTCGAGACTGCGGAGAAGTACGGCATGCCCGGCAACTACGTCGCCGGGGCCAACATCGCCGGCTTCCTCAAGGTCGCCGAGGCGATGCAGGCTCAGGGAATGATCTAGAAATTCTCAGCGAACACGCGGCCCGGCTCCCTTACCATCGGGAACGTACCCATATCCAGTATCCTCATCGACCAATTCTTCATGAATATGCTCGGGGACTTCATCCTCGTGTAGTGACGAGAGGAACTTCTTGAGCCTCTCGCTTTTTGGATTGTTGATGATTGAAGAGGGACCTTCCTCCGCAACCATTCCCTCATCCATGTAGATCACCCGGTCAGCAACATCTCTGGCAAAACCGATCTCGTGGGTGACAATCAGCATCGTCATGCCCTCGTCCGCCAGTCCCCTAATGGTCTCGAGGACCGATCCGATCAACTCGGGGTCCAGCGCGCTGGTGGGCTCGTCGAACAGCAGCACTTCGGGACGCATCGCCAGGGCACGCGCTATCGCGACCCTCTGCTTCTGGCCACCAGAAAGATTGCCCGGATAGGCATCCACCCTGTCCAGCATGTCGACACGCTCGAGCACCGACATTGCCCGCTCCTCGGCTTCACTCTTACTCATCTTCCTGACATGTCTGAGCCCCAGCGTGATGTTGTCCAATACCCTCAGGTGGGCGAATAGCTCGAAGGACTGGAAAACCATCCCTATCCTAGACCTCAGGTTGTTCACGTCCGTGTGAGGGGTGTTAATCTGCTCGCCCTTCAGGTAGATCTCGCCCTCGGTCGGCTCAATCAGTCGGTTTATGCAGCGCAGAACAGTTGACTTTCCGCTGCCCGAAGAGCCGATGATTGCCACCGACTCGCCTTGGTTGACTTCGAAGGATATGCCCCTGACGGCATGGACCCCGCCAGAGTAGATCATGTGCAGATCGTCTACGTCCAACACCTTGTCCGGCAATCAATCACCCCCTGTCATCCCCAATCCCGGTATTCTGGTCTTCTCTTCCATCCACCTGAGGAACAGTGCTAGCGTCCAAGTGACCACGAAGTATGATATCAGGACCATCCCCCAAGCGTATGCATACTGGAATGTACTGGCAACTATCAACTTCCCCTGCCTAGTGAGCTCAGCGTACCCAATAATCATCGCGAGCGAAGAGTTGAGAACCAAGTTGACCATCTCGTTGCCCATCGGAGGGATGCAGATTCTAATCGCCTGCGGCATTATCACCCTGCGCATGGTCTGCAGGTAAGTCAGGCCAACGCTCCTGCCGGCCTCCATCTGGGCCGAAGGTATGGCTTGGATTGCACCTCTGATAGTCTCACACTGGTACGCCCCGGAATTGAATCCGAGGGCGCAGATGGCGCTGATGAACGCTGAGTCGTATAGCAGCCCGCCAATCAGCGTGCCATAATTGTCCTCGGAGTGGTCGTATGTGGCGAAGATGTCCGTGATGAAGTTGTGATCCTGCTCCAGTTTGTCGAAGCTGAAGATCTCCAAACCCGGATCTTGGATTAGGGCGCCCAGTCGGAGTCCGAAGTGGATGAACAGGAATTGCACAATCAGCGGGGTGTTACGGAAGAAGTCAGTGTACACGGTTGCAATGGTGTTCAGAGGCCTGACTCTCCAAGGATTAAATTTGAATGACCTTATCTTGACTTTGGAGAACTTGCCGTTGTTACTAACGAAAAGCAGCCCTAGGAATGTCAGGGCAATTCCCAAGAGTATCCTAGCGAAGGACTCGGGTGCGCCTACTGGGAGGAAAATGTACTCGATTCCTTGCAGGCCAAGATCTCTAGTACCGGGTATGGCCGAGTTGAACAGGTAGAAGGCAATCGCCAGTATCGGAACCCCGGCAATCCTAACATGCCTAGGATTGAAGCGCTCGACGAGGTACCTCAGGGACGTAGGAGATGTCTTGCACATCGCTAGGGTCACTCCTAGGAAGAATCCGAGAATTATGCCGAAAGCGACAATCTTCACTGTTGCAATGAATCCTTCTAGAAACATCACCTTGGTCTCATCGACGAATACGCCAAAGTTGCTGTATTCGGGTACTACGAAACCGACTTGGTCGTCCACTCCGGCATCTTCGGTCCACAGTATCGCACCACCGTCCCCCACGGCAATTCCAATGAAACCGGTCAGCATCTGTATGTGATTGAAGTCGGATTCGTTGCCCAACGGGTTGATCTGCTGTGAGACTATGGTTCCCCCGTTGGTGCTTATCGAGAGGTACCCGCCTGCCCCGGTCATCATCAGCTTGGTTGTGGTGACCACCTCAATCGATGTGAGCTCGACATCGAGATCGGAGGGATTCAGGACGTACTCGTTGCTGGCAGGCGGATAGTGCCTCTCAAATTCGATTAGAGTCCAGAGGTAGCCAACCTCGGTCCCTGATACGACATTGCTCATCGACATGAGAATCCGACCGTCACCGGTAATCGCGTAAATCCTGACGGGGCTGTAGAACTCAACCGCGACGATTTCCGCCCCGCTCGTCTCTTCAGGGGGTTCGCGGTAGTCCCAAGTCGCACCTCCATCGTCGGAGAACAGGATGGTTCCATTCGCCCCAACGATGACCCCTAAATCATCATCGTAGAACGAAACCGCCATCAAGTCGGATTCTATCGATAGTGAAACACTCTCCCATCCTCCGTTTTCGTATCTGGAGATGGCCCCTCCGTCCCCGACAACGACGACGCTCTGGCTACCGGTCAAAGAGACTCCATTCACCTGAGAGCCTTCTGGCAGGGAGATATCCAGCCAATCCGAATCTTGGTCCTGCTTAAGGAGCACCAGTCCGGAATTCCCGGCGACCAAAAGTGCACCGAATCCCGTTTCGGAGTGGTGAATGTCGACTATAGTGGGCGACTCTGCAACCTCCCAAGTCAATCCGCTATCACTGCTGTTGAGCATCACCCCCCCGGTACCGAACGCCCACACCTGGTCACCGAAATCAACAGCGGTGAGAAGGTTCTCCGAAGTACCGCTCTCTACAATCTCCCAACTACTCTGAAACTCCTTGGCTTGACTCGGCGAGACGAGGGTGACAAGCACAATCAATGAGGCGATGGCAATTATTCGGCTAACTTTGGGTGCCATAGGTCTCGTTGACCTAGAAACCTGCTTTTGCATGGCCATCCCCACTGCCTGAGGCGCCCAGTTGAATATAGTCTAGGCGGACCACCAATTCTAAGTCGGCATCGCAGCCCCTCGGGCCATGAGGTGCATACCGACAGCCCTCTGCCTCGGTGTGCTGCTGCTGACAGCACCCAGCGTCTCGGCAGTAGGAGACGTCCAGTATGTAGTTGGCACTTCCGAGGAAACGCCCTCCTCGGGTCTGTTAGACCCTCACCAGCACATCACCGAGGTCACTTTCCAAGACTACGACATGGCCATGCGAGACCTGATGGTGGGCAAGATTGACTTCTTTCTGACCACCCACTCCATCGCGGCCGACCCGGTGAACTCTGAGAACACCCCGGGCCTGTCCATCATCGGCATGGTGGAGGCAATCGAGTCTTACGTCCCGGTCGTACGGCCCGACTCTCAAAGCGTCATCGGGAGCATGGAACTACTCGACGCCATGAACGCCGCACTGGGGGAGCTGATCTCGTCCAATTCTCTGTCTGCCACATACATGACTTGGTTCATCGGGGAGTCGGAGATGGACGCATCCTCATTCGAGGGGAGCATCGGGGAGTGGCCTACTCCGACCGAGGGAGGCGTACTCGACTCGATTGTCGATAACCAGAGGGAGATGGTCGCTTGCATGTATGATCGGGACTCACCCATGTCTTGGCAGGACGCCTCCGCCCGGATGAACGGCTACGAGGCGGAGGTTGCTCAGATGATGGCGAACCGAATGGGGGCTCACTACGGGGCACAGATTACCTTCAGAGGTCATGACAGCGGTGGCGA
>JASLNR010000033.1 GCA_030745885.1 Candidatus Thalassarchaeaceae archaeon | reverse complement strand
AGCACATGACTCCGGTCGAAAAGCCGCTGGACCCATAGTGTAGCCTGGATATCACATGAGCTTGCGGAGCTTGTAACCCGTGTTCGAATCGCGGTGGGTCCGCCATTCGACCTCAGTGGGAGCCTGTCTGTTGAAGAACGGTCCTGTACGCGCAGAAGCATGGCCGTGAGCGCCAGCATCGCTGGAATCTGCGCCTGCCTCGCCATCGCATGGGCTGCCAACCCCCTTATCGATAGGGTAAGCGCCCTACCGACTCCTCTGGGCCACTTGCTTATTGGCATGGCAGCGGCGGCGGCCTGGCCGCATCTGTCCCCCTCCATTCCTGGATCCGAGACCTCCACAGCCACACAGGCCGCCATGTCCATCCTAACCGGCGGCCTCGGCCTCCTAGTCGTCTTCTCCGCAGGTCTCGCGCTTCCTTTCGAGCACCTCCGTGAGCGATGGCGAGAAGTCTCGAAGGCATCCCTCGCGAAACTGCTACCTCCTCTGTTGTTTCTCCCCCCCCTGGCGCTGCTGCTCTGGCCCGATGCAGGCATGGGGGCGGTGGTGGCCGGACTCGCCCTCTCGGAGGTCTCGGTAGCAATCTCATGGAGCATGCTCGACACCCATCGACGAATCGAGACCTCACTGGCCAAGGACCTGCTCGGGGTCACCTTCCTTGTCAATAGCACAATCGTCCTGCTTGTCCTCGCCGTGCTGCGCACCCCAATCGTGCTACTGACTCTGCTAGCCTTCTGCTCGGGCATAGCTCTGCACGACAGAATCCCATCTGGGGCCAGAGTCCACCTACAGACTCTCATGCGCGCGGCCATTGCCCCTTCCTTCTTCGTGCTCGCCGGTGCGCGCATCGAGTGGTCGGCAATCGCCGATTCCTGGAACTGGCTCGTTCTCCTGGCCGCTGCCGCAGCGAGCAGGCTCCCCCTTCCATGGCTCGGTGCAGGACACATACTCGGACACGGGCCGAGCGACGCAACCTACTTCGAGGTGCTAGCCACGAGCCGTCTAACCTTCGCCGCTCTCATCGTCTGGCTGGGCGTCGAGGCCGGCACCATGTCCACCGCTCTACTTTCCGAGGTGACGATCATAGTCTCGCTGCTGTCAGCGTCCTCCGCGTCAGTGGCGCACTACCTGCACCTACGCTCCCAACCACAATTCACCTGAAACGTACCCACAATGACCTTGGGGAAACCTCAATTTCAATCAGATCAACCGGTCACCATGCCCGAGGTGACCGACTCAGACGTCGAGTTTTACCAGCGCAACGGCGCGGTCGCCATCCGAAAACTGCTCACGGACGAGGAAGTGAACTCGCTGCGCGAGGCGATTGACTGGAACATCGCCAACCCGGGTCCACTGGGGGCTACAGCGAGCCGCAACACGGACCCGGGCAGGTTCTTCGAGGACTTCTGCAATTGGCAGCGAATCCCAGCCTATCGCAACATCATCTTTGACTCGGCCCTCCCAGGGATAGCGGCTAGGCTGATGGGGAGCGAGACAGTGCGGCTGTACCACGACCACATACTGGTCAAGGAGCCGAAGACCGAGCAGCCGACCCCGTGGCACCAGGACCAGCCGTACTACAACGTCTCGGGCACACAGAACATCAGCTTCTGGATTCCAGTAGACCACGTGCCGAGGGAGTCCACGCTCGAATTCGTCGCCGGTTCTAACGACGGCACGTGGTACATGCCCAAGACCTTCCTGACCGAGCAGGCCAAGTGGTTTCCCGAAGGCAGCCTCGCAGAGGTCCCAGACGTCGTCGCCGCCCCCGACTCGCAGGAGGTACTGGGATGGGAGCTGGCTCCGGGTGACGCGGTCGCATTCCACATGCTGACATTGCACGCCAGCGCAGGCTCTACCGCACGGCGTCGAGCCTTCTCCGTGCGGGTGATCGGGGATGACGCCCGCCACGCACCTCGCGAGTGGCGCACATCGCCCGAGTTCGAGGGACTGACTGACGAGTTGGCCGACGGGTCAGAAATGGACCACCCCCTGTTCCCGATTATCCACCCCAGCTGACCAAAGCGACCCATTCAATTAGTGAGTTGCCTTGGATGCAACGCTGGACCCATAGTGTAGCCTGGATATCACTCTAGCCTCCGGAGCTGGAAACCCGTGTTCGAATCGCGGTGGGTCCGCCAACACAGTGTTGAAGCGAGGGCGCCCGGACGAGGACTGTGGCATTCACCTCGCAGCGCCGAGTCGACTTCGCGATGGTCGATTTGGCCAAGATCATCTACTACCCAGAGTTCTGGGACCTAGCGCACAGGTTCTACGAGGAGTCTTGGGAGTATTCTTGCGGGATGCACTACAACGAGATTCTGAGCGAACATAAGATTGGATTCCCATTGGTCCACAGCGACACCCATTTCCTACATCCGGTGTCCTACGGTGATACGATTCACTGTACTATTTCCGTCCCCCGAATCGGCAATACATCGATTACATGGAGATACGAGTTCCACAACCAAGAAGGCGTGCTATGTTGGAAATCAGAGCAGGTGACAGTTTGCACTGACATGAGGGAGATTCGAAGCAAGGTTCTGGTCCCAGACTGGATGCGGAAATCCCTCTCAAAATTGTCACCGGAAGACTAGTTCCTCGGCCAATTCTTCTCCAATGCCCTGCGAAGAGAATCGTCCATTATCGCATCCCACCAGTTGGCATCCCGCCAGATTGCATACTTTCCGCGGATTCCGCGCAGATCGGCTCCGTCCAAGCGCGCACCACGTAGATTGGAGAGCCCCAGCCTCGCTTTGACCAGATGAGCCCCCCTCAAATCGGCGCCATCCAGTGCGGCCTTCATCAGATTCGCTTCCTTGAGGGAGGCGTTGCGCAAATCGGCCTTTGAGAGGTCCGCCCCCTCGAGGTCCGCCCTGTCCAGAACGGCCCTACGCAGGTCAGCGCCTGTGAGGTCTACCTTCCTAAGGTCCTCGCCGATGTGGGAGGTGTATGACCAGTCCATCGAATACTCGGTCATGGCGCTCACCTGTTCAGGGAAAGTAGATCGAGATGATCCCTCCCAGCTTCTGTGAGGACCACGTGGCTGTTCTTTCTCGGGCTCCTGCGGGGATGCTCGAGAAACGGAGCACTTTGCCTGCCCGCAGATCCACCTCCGAGCATCCTGTTGATGTTGAGTGTGATATTCCACTTTTTCACCTTGCTCTTAGGCCACTTCCCCGTCTCCTCAATCAGCCTCCTGAGGTCTCTCGGTTGCGTTACGCTCTCTTTCTGTACCGACCTCATGTATTGTATCGCTGCGAGCACAACGTCAGCCTTCTTTTCGATTCCACAAGAGTCGAGCAGCTTGGCGAAGGCCGACCCCCGGTCGGGGAAGCCGCTGCTACGAATGGCCTCAAGAGTCTTCTCAAATGCCTCTTGGCGCGCTATTCTGACTCTCGATAGCGTGGAAGACCACGTGTCCTGGGGCGTCACCTTGAGCCATCGGTCGTTGGCCTCCCTTGTGTAATCGGAGAGGTCGATCTCCTGTGAGCCCAGAATTAGGTACATCTTAGCAGGGTCCTTGGTAATGCGGGCCGCCATATTGGCGTCGGGGGCTTCTTTCCTTATAGGTTAATTTTTTGTTATATTTATTAACACAAATCTCTACATCCAGAAGCCGTGAGATTGAAAGCAACCACCCACGAGGGTGAATCATGAGTCAGGATTCGAGCGATGGCTACCCGCTAGTCCTTCACACGGAGGCCAATCCATCTAGTCTTGGAGGAACGGCCATTTGTGGGTTCTCGACGGTTGGTTCCGTGGGCGTGATTGCGACCTCGCATCTAATCAAATCACTCAAGCTCAGCCCTATGGGCACCGTGCTCCATCCAAATTTCCCGGCCGTGGCGTTGATTCATGACTCGGTGCCAAAACATCCGGTCCGAGTCTATCAGGGCGAGGGCGTCGGAGTGTTCACCGCGGAGATCCAGTTTCCCGGCGAGCACGACGTCTACTTCGCAAATACCGTTCTCGAGTGGTTCACCAAAGGGGGATTCGATCGACTGGTGGTAATAGACGGCGTCGTAAGCAACGACCTTGGAATCAAGGAGAACAGCGAACTCTGGGGCGTGGCATCCACGAACATTGGTCGCGACCAATTGGATAACTCCGACATACAACGAATTCAGCAGGGCGTAGTCGCGGGCATTGCCGGCTACCTCATCGCAGAGGGTGAAAGAAGGGGTCTGGACGTGACGGCGCTTCTGGCCGAGTGCAATCCGATGTACCCTGATGCGAGGGCCGCACTCATCGCTATTGAGGGGCTGAGCGATTTGATGGACATGGAAATACCCGTAAAGGGGCTTCTAGAGGATGCGAAGAATATCGAAGAACGAGTCAGGGAGGCTTTCGAGCGAGCACAAGCAATGGCTCTCCCGCCTCCTGGAATCGACGACGACGACGACGTCCCGATGGTCTACTAGGCTAGTAGAAGGGGTTGGTCCCCGCTGCGTGATCCGTGGCGTCGATGACTTCGATGACTTCGGGAACACCCTCCGTGATCATGACCTCGACGCCCTGCTTGAGAGTTACATCGACCATGCCACAACCTTGGCACCCGCCCCCGAACGCGATGATAGCTTTGCCATCATCGACACCCAGCAGATCAACGCGCCCTCCATGCGTGGCCACCACCGGATTGACCTGCTCTTCGATGACCTCTGCGACCGTCTTCGACAAGTCGTCGATCCACATGGGGTTTGGATTATCAAAGCTGAATCCACCACCCATCAGAGTCTCCTTGTAGTCGAGTGTGGTACCGTCAAGATAGGGAGCGCTGCGAGCACCCACCAAGACTGACATTCCACTGATATCTACCTCTACGTCGTCCTCGCGAGCGTCGCTCTTGTCGACCAGTTGGAGGTCATACTGGAAGCCCTTGGGACCGCGACCAATGATATCCACCTTGAGGGCCATATCACCTTCGTTATCAGACTGCTCAGCGAATTGGTCGAGCATCTCCCTTGCCTTCTCAGTGATCTCCAGCATTTGACCCATCCAGCCCTATAGTCGCCCTCACTTCAACCTGCTTGCTCTTCAGTCAACCTCTTCACCATCTACCACATCGTGGGGATATGATTCAGGACAGGTTGGGCAGGCCCCTGAGAGACCTGAGAATCTCCGTAACCGACCGGTGCAACTTCAGGTGCCGATATTGTATGCCCCGGGATCGCTTCGGAGAGCATCACACGTTCCTCCCCCTCCGGGCCCAGCTATCGTTCGAGGAGATTGAAATGTTTGTTCGTGCATGCCTCCCGTTGGGCCTGACCAAGGCCAGAATAACCGGCGGCGAGCCCCTTCTGAGACCAGGAGTCCCCGCCCTTGTCCAACGACTCTCGGCCCTAGGCGTCGAGATTGCCCTCACTACCAACGCCTCCCTCCTCAAAGAACAGGCACCGCTGCTCGCAGAGTCCGGCTTGGATAGGGTGACGGTCAGCTTGGACGCACTAGACCCCCAGACTCACGCGAGCATGGTCGATAGCGCCATACCCGTAGAGACCGTGCTCGAGGGCATCGAGGCCGCACTCGAGAATGACCTCGGACCAGTCAAGGTCAACTGTGTCGTACAACGGGGCATCAATGAGTCCGAGGTGCCTGCCCTTGTCCGCCACTTCCGAGGGACCGGTGTCATCGTACGGTTCATCGAGTACATGGACGTGGGAAGGACTAACGGATGGAGCCCCGGGCAGGTCGTTCCCTCGAATAACCTGCTCAGGGACCTACGGAAGGAGTTCGACCTCGTTCCCGCCGAACAGGCATCGACCAGCGACGTTGCGACGATGTGGACTCATTCCGATGGCTCGGGCGAAGTAGGATTCATCTCATCAGTCTCAAAGCCGTTCTGCGGTGAATGCGTGCGAGCGCGACTGTCCGCCGACGGGCATCTCTTCACATGCCTATTCGCCTCGGGAGGACACGATCTCAGGGCGATAATTCACGGAGGTGGGGAAATCGGAGACCTGACCGACGCCATTGCCGCGGTCTGGAGCCGAAGGACGGACAGATACAGCGAGATGCGCTCTTTGGAGACCTCGTCCCTGCCGCGGATCGAGATGTCTTACATCGGTGGCTGAAGCGACTTAGCCGCATCCACAATGTCCTCCCATGGGGAATTGGTCCTGAACGACGGTCGCCCGTAGTGAGTCAGCCCAGCCCTGTGCCCGGCATCTCGCAGAGCCTCGACCATTCTTCTGGGGCTGGGCGGAGCCCCGACACCGAGCCAAGCGGCCAAATCGTCAACGACGATGTGCTGGTGGGTATCGATTGCCCCCGCCTCTTCGCTAATGTTTCGAACGCTCCTAGCGACCCGCCTGCGTTCGAGCTCGAAGTCCCGCTCGGTCCAACCAATGGGTCCGTCCTCGATAGTAGGGGGCCCACAAGCCTCGATCGCGCGCTCGGCAGTCATCGAGGACATGGCCGAGGCTTCGCCCATGGCCCCGATCCAGAGCGGGCCGGAGACTCTCGAATCATTGCGGTCCAGCCGATAGTCGAGAGGCAGCAGGCAGTCCATCGGCAACTGCTCAAGCGAGGCTCCGTGGTGCAGGCCCGATGCCATCGATCCCTCTACCTCCTCCTTCGAGGGCGCATGCACCCTCCATCCTAGGCAACCCTCCACCCCGTTGGCCGCCCCCACGCTCCTGATGACACGGGTGGAGACCCTGAGGTGATGAGAGTCCCAAACAGAGAGCAATGGCTCTATTGAACGGTCGTGTCGCGCAGCCGCCCTTGCTACCACAGCGAGCATGACCCTCAGACCCGTGTCATGCGCCAGCCTGTCCGTCCTGACACGGGCGCCATAGCGCCTCAGCAACGGACGCCTAGACGAGCCTGTCAGGGCAGCGGTATCGGTCGCGCTGACCTCGATTACACTGCTTCGGGCCAGAGACTGGATTACAGCGTCGATGAAGGGCACGGGAGATCCGTAGGGGTCGACATCGACCCAATGCCTGCCACTCTCTAACACAACGCCCCTGAGATCCCCCTCGACCGATGAGAGTTGGCCGCAACCGTGAGTCGGGGGAAACTCCTCGTGCGACCCCGTGGCCCATGCGAGAGCATCAGGAGACAGGTCGACTATGGTGACGCGCATCCTCTCGGCCAAGTCAGGAGGCAACTCGTTGAGCCACCTGCGTGCCCTCAGGCCGGTCGCCGAGAGCCCATCCAGGGCGTATATGGCACCATCCCCGAGCATCCCCTCCTCGATAGCATGCATCAGCAGGAGCACACTGCGGGTCCTGCTTCCAGCCATAGCCGGGTTGTGAAAGACCGAACTCGAGCCCTTGGTCCCCGGCCCTAGACCCGATATCTCTGGTGCCATTGGTAATCGCATCAGAGTGCGCCCCTCGCGGTGCAATACTCCTGGCCATCCGTCCGCGTCGCCCTCTGTCACGGCTTGCGGAGGGGCCCATGCCACAAGGCATTGACGAAAGGGAATCAGTATCTATCGAATCTCACTTCGGGATCAGCGTGGGTCACCACTCTGCCTTGTTCCACCACTTCGCCCACTACTCTACTGCCTGACAGCCGCTGCTCAAGCCACCCTGCCACTCGGCCGGCCGCAGTCGCGGACACGGCCACAACCATCCCCATCCCCATGTTGAAGGTCTGGTGCATCTCCTTGCGGTCCACAGACCCGACCTCTGCTATCCACCCGAACTCTGGTTGCGCTGACAGCGGCTCTGCGATATGCCAACCGAGGGACTCATGGAGCCTCAGCAGATTCGATAGTCCCCCTCCGGTGATGTGGGCTATGGCCTTGATGCTACCATCCTCGCAAACGCCCCCCCCCTCCCTCGATTCCATTATCAGATCAACAACCGGGTCGACGTAGATCCTAGTCGGATTCAGAAGAACCTCACCCAGAGAAACAGCACCACTGCAACCGGGGAAGCGGGCGACCTCCCTCGAGGGGTGCCCTTCATCGAATGGAGCGGGACCCTCCAACGAGCAACCGGATCTCTCCAAGACTGCTCTGACAAGGGTGTAGCCGTTGGAGTGAAGGCCGCTGCTGGGAAGGCCGATGAGAACGTCTCCCGCCTCCAAACCATCTCCCGCGACACCTCCCCCGCGTGGGAACCAGCCCAGAGCGGTGCCAGAGAGGTCGAGCTCACTGACTATTCCTGGGAGAGTGGCGGTCTCCCCTCCAGCAAGGGTGACCCGAGCCCTAGAGCAGCCCTCCGAAAGAGAGGCTCCCAGAACTGCATGCACGCCGGGCTCAGTCTGGGGTACGGCGACATAGTCCACGAATGCCAGTGGTTCGGCCCCGACGCAAATCAGGTCGTTCACGTTCATCGCTACGCAATCGATGCCCACGCCCTCGAGACGACCCAGTTGGTTTGCAATCTGGAGCTTGGATCCGACTCCGTCCGTTGCCAAGGCCAAGCAGGAGTCACCGAACTCAACGACCCCCCCGAAACCGCCGGGCAGTGGAACGGGGGCCCCAAGTTGGCCTGGTAGCCTTCCAGAGGCTCCGACTGCCCCTATCAGACTGGCTACGGCTAGTCCCTCACGCTCGGTGTCGACTCCGCTCGAAGCGTAGTCCATGGGGTCGTCCACGACCCGAGCGAGTGAAATCAAAGACTTCATACTCTCGGACAACCATCCTTCAGAATAAAACACAAAATCGCTTTAAACAGTTGAAATTTCGTATTTTACTTATAAAGAAAACATCAATAATATCTATAACGTGCTCTCTGTCCGCAGGGGCACGGATAGTGTATCACTATGTACGCAAAGAAGATGATAGCAATGATGCTTACCCTAAGCATGCTGGCGGCAGCGTTCGCCGGTTGCTTGGGTGGAGACGATGAGCCCGAGGAGGAGTGGGCGATAACACCTGCAGCTGATGTCAGCGCGGTGTACGTGACCTCCGACTGGGATCCCATCATCCCCAACCTGAACGACGGAACGATGTGCGAGGCAATCCTCTCAACGATGACCATCACGGAAGCGAGAGAGGAAGTCGTCGACTTCACCCGGGGCTACTACACCAGTAGCCAGGGTGTTATCGGAGGCTCCTCAGCCGCGGCAATCACGAGCGTTAGCGACTTGAATGCCGCTGGTACCACGGTTGCCGTGCAGTCTGGAACCACCTCGGATCTATACGCCGCCGACAACCTCGGTTCTGCGACGATTGTTGCCTTTTCGGACTTCCCGTCCGTAACCGCGGCCGTAGCCAACGGAGACGCTGACTACGCACTGGGCGATGCCCCGGTCCTAGCTCTAGCAGGAACTATCCTTGCCGTGTTCTCCGATGAGAACTACGGAATAGCTGTGGCAGAAGAGGACAACGGTGAGTTGCTTGACGCGCTGAATGTAGCCATTACCGCTGTGATAGACTCCGGCGAGCACGACCTGATTGCTGGTGCTTGGGATCTAGCAGCACCAATTGTGGACGACACTACTGCCGATACGGCGACCGCTTACCCCACCCCGACCGAAGGTAGCACGCTGACTGCGGTTCTAGAGTCTGGCAACTTGAAGTTCTGTTCAGACACATCATACCCCCCATTCGAGAATCTGGATGCCGATGGTAATGCAGTCGGTTTCTCCATCGATCTGGGGGATGCGATCGTTGACGAGATAGCCGCCCACTACATGGGCACCGCCAACCCGATGTTCGTGCCTCCCGTAGTCGCGGGCTGCACCGACTCGACCGCAGCCAACTACAACGCCGACGCCAACTCCGACGACGGCTCGTGCGTCGCTGCGACTACGAAGATTGGCCTGCTCAACCCGCTGACCGGCCCGATTGCCGTCTACGCACCGCCCTTCACGGTGGCCGCTCAGATGGCGATCGACGACCTGAACGCGGCGGGCGGCAACTTCGAGCTCGTCGAGGCCGACTCCGGCTGCGACGGAACCGTCGCTGCTACGGCCGCCCAGACGCTGGTCGACGCGGGCGTGGTCGGTGTCGCAGGAGCAGCCTGCTCCGGCGCCTCCATGGCCGCCAACGCGGTTCTGAACGCTGCTGGCATCGTACAGGTCTCCTACGCGAGCACCAACCCCGGCCTGAGCGACGCCACGGCCTACCCGGGCTTCTGGCGAGTCGTTCCCAGCGACGCCATCCAGGGGCCGGCCATGGCAGACATGGTCACCGCTGCTGGCGCGTCCAACCCGGCTCTTCTGCACATGACCAACGACTACGGTTCTGGTCTTGCAGACGCCTTCGAGGGCGCATGGGGCACTGACAACCTGTGCACCAAGATTGGCTACGAGGACACCACGACCACCTTCACCTCCCAGGTGCAGGCAATCGCCGATGCGGACTGCGGCTCAGTAGTGATGGTCACCTACTCCACCGACGGAGCGGCCATCCTCGAGACGATGGCGGTCCTCGGCGTCTCAGTGCCGGTGTTCGGCGCTGATGGAATCGCTGACTCCGCCTTCTTGGACGACTTCAGCGCGCCAGCCGCCGCCAACGGCGTGAAGGCCACGAAGCCCCGTGCTGGATCCAGCGCTGGCGACTTCAACGCCCGCTGCACTGCTGACGATGTCTGCGCTGGTGGCATCTACACGGGCGAGACCTACGACGCGGTGATGATGATAGGCGCCGCGCACAACATGAACGACGACGACGACATGGCGGGCCACCTCAACATGGTCGGCACCGCCTATGCGGGCGCGAGCGGAACCCACACCTTCACCGCCGCCGGAGACGTCGGCGGAGCTGGCTACGACATCTGCCAGTTCGACGCGCTTTCGTCGACTGACGTGTACTTCGGCTGCATGTCCTACTGGACTCTGGAGGGCGGGATCGCCGCCTCCCCGTTCACGGGCACCACGATCAAGATCGGTATGCTAAACCCGATGACCGGCCCGATCGCGGTCTACGCGCCCGGCTTCACGGCCGCCGCGGGAATCGCCATGCAGATGGGTAACATCGCAGGTTGGGGCAACGGCCTCCAGTTCGAGCTGGTAATGGCCGACTCCGGATGCGACGGGACCACAGCCTCCACAGCCGCCCAGACGCTAGTCGACGCGGGCGTGGTAGCAGTCGCTGGAGCAGCCTGCTCCGGTGCCTCGATGGGCGCCAACGCGATCCTCTCAGCCGCTGGTATCCCGATGATATCGTATGCTAGCACCAACCCGGGGCTAAGCGATGCCACTGCTTACCCGGACTTCTTCCGAGTGGTTCCCAGCGACGCCCTGCAGGGCCCCGCCCTGTCTGACGTCGTGGGTGCTGGAGGCAGTTCCAACCCGGCGCTGCTGTACATGACCAACGACTACGGCTCAGGATTCGCCGACGCCTTCACGGCCGGTTGGGGCGGAGCGGACTTCCTGTGCGCTTCCGTCGGTTACGAGGAGACCACGACCGACTTCACCTCAGCCGTACAAACCGTGATGGACAACGAATGTGACAGCGTAGTGCTGATCTCGTACGCCGCTGACGGCGCGCAGATCATCGAGGACCTCTCTACCGCTGGCTTCACCGGCTCAATCTACGGCGGTGACGGAATAGCGGAGGAGGGACTGTGCGTATCGATGGCATCCAACGAAACGTGCGCTGGAGTCGTCGCTACCAAGCCGGCCTCGCCCACGCCCAACGAGCGCTCCGTGGCCTTCGGCGCCCTCTGTGGCGCCGTGCCCGACTGCGCCGGTGGCATCTACACCGCCGAGACCGCTGATGCTCTGCTCATCATCATGTTCGCGGTCTTCACCCAGCTCTCGAGCCCACCGGGAACACCGCTCAACGCGATTATCGCAGCTGTCGGGACAGGCTTCGTGGGCGCTAGCGGCATCCACACCTTCGATGCGAACGGCGATGTCGGCGGTGCGGGTTACTGCGTTGGAGACTTCACCGTCACTGACGGAGTGGCCTCCTACGACTGCAACAGGCACTGGGATTCCGTAAGCGGAATCACCGACGTCTGATCGGATTAGGAAAGGGGACGTAAAGCGCCTCGGCGGGCTTCGTGCTCGCCGAGGCTGCCCCCAACAATGATTACCGCTGAGTGCTAGCGTTAGTGCGAGGGACGATTGTCCCTCCGGTGATTAGGCTTGCTTGACGAGATACGAGAGCAATGGACTGCCCGTTCACGCGGAGAGCGCAGGCTCGTCATTGCCCTAGCCATCATCCTCGATGCGAGCATAGGCCTGTTGTACCAATCCGGCTCGCTCAACCTGCTGGACGTCGTGGTAGGAGGAAAGCTCCCGAACGACTTGGTCTGGCTGCTTCAAGCGGTGGAGTCGATTTCGGGGGGGTTCTTCCTTGTCAAAATCCTGTTCGACGACGTTCCCGAGAGCTACGCTAGGTCGATCGGGATATCCGCCTCACCCATCTTCCTGCTCCTCATCGTCTGGATGACCCTCGACTTCCTGTTCAGGGGACTTCAGGACGACGTACGCATCACCCTAGACCTAGTGTCCATCAGCGTGGGCACGCTGACATGGTCATCCACATACCTCGCCATAGCAGTCGGCCTGACGCTGACCTACAAGGTCCAGCGATACGGGAACTTCGCCCAGAGCGAGCTGTTCATGACTGGAATGTACCTTTCCATGGTGATGGTCTGGAGCGATCACTTCTTCCCACTGTACGATGCTCCTGGGGACGGCGTGCTGGTGTGGTCACTGCTGCTGTGGACGGTGCTAGGAGCTTTCGTGCTCACGGGAATAGCTGGCATCCTCATCGACCGACTAGTCTACCGCGGTTTCCGAGAGAGAAAGGCGACGCCACAGGTGATGATGATCGCATCGCTCGGGGTGGCGCTCATTCTCCGCGCGTTGGTCTACCTCAGGTTCGGTGCCGGCAAGAAGATGTTCGAGCCCGACGCTGACTGGAGGCTCCCGACGCTCAGGTGGGACATACCGACCCAGAAGATGCGACTCAACCTAGGAGTGCGTGACCTCGAGGAGGGCGGAACATACACCTATGGGGCTTGCGAGCAGACCAGAGTCGACCCGGTTACCGGCGAACCGGTCCTAGAGCACATCGTCACCGAAGGCAGCAAGCCGGCTTGGGAGTTCTACAATGTTGCAAACGACTGCGTCTCCCAGTACACTACCGGTTACGCGTACTACAAGGGCGCCATGCCCGTGGTGATTTTCAGTTCGGTCCTCCTGCTGATGGTGCTGCTCAGGAAGACCAGGCTCGGCCGCAGAATGAGGGCCGTAGCCGACAACCCAGACCTGGCTGCCAGCAGCGGCATCAACGTCGAGCGCATACAGATGACCAGCGCGTTCTTGTCGGCAGGAATCTCCGGGATGGGAGGCGCCATATTCGCAATGACGCTCAGATTCACGCCGGAGACCGCCTTCACCCTCCTCCTGCCATCGTTCGCAGTCATCGTCCTAGGTACAATCGGCTCGATCGAGGGTGCCATAGTGGGGGCGCTGGTCGTCGGCTTCGTTCGAGCGCTCTCATCGCCGATCCTCATCGGCATCGGACTCCCGTTGGGCCGCTCCAACTACACCGCTCTGGACGGCGTTATGCCCTACATCTTCCTTGTGGCCATCCTGATGATAATGCCGGAGGGAATCGGCGCTGCATACGAGAAATGGCAGGTCGACAGGCTCCGTCGTCGTGCCGAGAGGGAGACCGAGCCATCGAGGCAACTCGGCGCTGCACTGGCCTTCTCTCCATTGGGCGCTCTCGGGCTCCACAACTTCCAGCAGAGGAAGTCATCGAGGGGGGAGTCGATGCTGATTGTGACCATAGCCGCCTACTTCTTCAGCAGAATCACCCGCTTCATCTCCGCCAACTCGCTCGCCGACGGCTCTTGCTCTGAGGCATGCGTGGCAAACGAGTCTGTAACCTCCAACCTTCAGTTGCTAACGGGCAGGCCCGATGGAACCCTTTTGCTCGAGGACTCCCCATTCACGATTAACGATGTGCCAAGCCCACCGGATGACCTAGCACCATTCTACCACTCGGAATGGATAGCCGACAGTTTCGACAGTTTGAACGAATCTTGGTTCGATTTGATGAGCTCCGAACTCGACTTCCTCAGCACGGTCATCACCCTGGGTGACATCGTGTGGCCGGTCGTGCCAATACTGGTTTGGCTGGTCGCCCTCACGGAAGGCATCTACCTAATCCAAGGCCGGGAAGACGACCCCCTTGATTCCGCAATTGGGATTCTCGACTCGTTCACTTCGGCTCTGATGCGCTTCAGGAACAACTCCACGATTGCACTGACCAACTCCCTCAGCCCCCTGAGAGACGCACTCGGGGGGGTCCAGAGCAACTTGCGCTCTTCCGTCGAAGGAGCCACTGAATCATTGAAGGAGCGTCAGACCAATCCGTTCGAGGGGACTCGGAAGTGGGCTCCATACGGAAGGGAGAGCCCGCTTGGCTCATGGGCGCTATTCGCAGCCCTGCTCATCCTGCTGATTATGTTCGTATGGTGGCTGCCGGTGGCTGAAAGCGATAACGACCGATTCATCAAAGTGCTGCAGGTGTCCAATGTCCTAGTCACGCTCTCCATATTCGCCCTAATGGCATTCTCGCTCAACCTCCACACAGGAATCACTGGGATGGTCAACTTCGGTGTGATCTTCTTCGTGGGTGTGGGGGCAATCACAGTCGGGATCCTAACCGCACCAAAGGACCTCCACGGCTACGACTGGCCGGTCCTCTGGGCCACCGTAGCCGCCGTGATTCTCGCCGCCGGCTTCGGCTGGATGCTCGCCTATCCGACTGCTAGGCTGAGAATGGACTACTTCGCAATTGTTACGATCTCACTGGGTGAGATCGTACGCGTCTTACTGATGGGCGAGCCGCTTCTCAGGGCTGGTTCATGGGGGTCGTCGATAGGAATTTCTCGATACGTCCTACCCTTGCAGGGTTGGTGGTTCTGCGGCAGCGATCCCCCTCTGAAGGACCCACTCCCGGGACCGGACGGCATCCTCGGCACGGCGGACGACCTGATTGAGCCTTTCAGCCCAGACGAGTGCAGCGACGTTGTCGGCATAGGGAGCATGGCTGAGAGAGTCGGAGACGCGCTGAACCTCGGAGAGGCAGCACCCTACATGATGCTGCTAGCGCTGATCGGAATCGTGAGTCTGGTTTTGGTCTGGTGGCTGCTTGAGACAGTGCTCAAGTCTCCTTGGGGAAGGATCCTCAAGGCCATCCGAGAGGACGAGGATGTCGCGCAGCATCATGGTCACGACGTTCTGACACACAAGGCGGCGAGCCTCGCCTTCGGTGCTGCGATCGCTGGCCTCGCCGGGGCTCTGTGGGCTTGGAAGCTGACAGGCTTCCAACCATCGTTCATGGCTCCTGCAAAATCGACATTCCTAGTATGGGCCGCCTTCGTTGTTGGTGGCGCGGCCAATAACAGGGGGATGGTCATCGGTGCCTTCATCATCGTTCTGATGGAGTTTGTCTTCAACGTCCTCGTAGCCAGCCAAGGATCATCCGACCTCCCTCTGCACGAGACCTCAGCCGCAGTCGACGAGTTCTTCAATTGGCTGGTAGCCCAACCTTGGGATGTGGCGGCATACTTCACTGTCATCGCGATGCTTGGCATTGTTTTCGGATGGAAGCCCCTTACGGAGGTCGGAATATCTGGGGTGGTTGTGATGGCTTTCGCAGGGGTGATGATGGGGGATCGCTCAATCAGCGAGGCGTTCTACGGCGGAGTCATCCTCGCTGACATGGCATATGTCAAGGTGCTCATGATTGGATGCCTGATCCTGTTCTCGCTCAAGTACAACCCCAAGGGCCTACTACCAGAGGTTCCCAGCAGGCCACCCCGTCCGGGCCACTCGGGAGGGGACTCCGAATGAATTCCGTGCTCAAGGTCGAGGGCCTGCGTATGGAGTTCGGTGGGCTGGTGGCCGTCAACGACGTCTCGTTCGAAGTCGGGGAGGGTGAGTTCGTTGGCTTGATCGGTCCCAATGGCTGCGGTAAGTCGACCACCTTCAACTGCATCAGCGGCCTCCTTGACCAGACGGCCGGGTCGGTCGAGGTCTTCGGAGAAGACGCCTCCCAGATGCACCCCGACCAGATTCAGCAACTGGGGGTCACACGCACCTTCCAGCACACCCGGCTTTGGAGGCAGATGACGGTCATAGAGAACCTGCTAGTGCCACCGAGGAACCAGTTCTCCCCCAACCCATTCCTAGCCCTCCTGCAGCCGAACAGCCGTCCCGCCGAGCAGGAGCGCCTGAGCAAGGCCTACGCCGTGCTCGACCAGCTCGAAGTTCCGCACATGGCGGAGAATCTCACGAGCGAACTCTCCGGCGGCCAGAGCAAACTTGTGGACATAGGGCGCTCGATGATGGGAGACCCCGGCCTTCTGCTGCTGGACGAGCCCGTGGCAGGGGTAGCGGGACCGCTAGCGCTGAAGATATTCAACAACCTCAGGAAGACGGTCGATGAGACCGGAATATCCGTACTCATCATCGAACACAACATGGACTTCATCCTGAGGCAGGGCGTCGACCGCATCATAGTGATGAACGAGGGAGAGGTCCTGATGCAGGGTACTCCTGACGACGTCCGTAGTAATAGGGCCGTAATCGAGGCTTATCTCGGGGCAACCGGAGACAGCGGGGGTGAGGAGGAATGACCCGGGTTCTCGATGTCAGGGGCCTCGAGGGGGGATATGGATCGGTCCAGATCCTGTACGATATAGACATCCACGTCGACGAGGGCGAGTTCGTCACCATCATCGGGCCCAACGGCTGTGGCAAGTCGACGCTAATCAAGACCATCTTCGGCATCGCCACCTACTACGGCGGTGATATCGAGTACATGGGACAGGACGTCTCCGGGTGGCGCACAGACCAACTAGTCAACCAAGGCATTGCGTACGTCCCCCAGGTTGACAACGTGTTCCCCTCGCTCTCCGTCGAGGAGAATCTGCAGATGGGCGGCAACACGCTTCCCAACAACATCCTCAACGAACGCATCGAGCGAGCGCTCGAGATGTTCCCGGACCTGCGCTCGCGCGAGCACGACCTCGCCGCATCCCTATCGGGTGGCGAGAGGCAGATGCTGGCGATCTCCCGAGCGCTAATCTCGGACCCCAAGTTCCTTCTGCTCGACGAGCCCACCGCCGCGCTCTCCCCGCTTTACCAGCAGCAGATTATCGAGCGCATCGACTCCCTGCGCGAGGACGGCATCACCATCCTCATCGTCGAGCAGAACGCGCGCCTCTCGCTAGCGCGCTCGGATCGCGGTTACATTCTGGCCAGCGGCAAGGTGGTACACACTGGTGACGCTCAGCACATCTTGACCGACCCGGAGATTGGCGAGTATTTCCTTGGTTCAACAGGCCATTAAGAAAGTTAACGCTACCCGAGATAGGTCAATCACACTGTCCAATGAGCGTCATAGCCTGCTGGGCCCACATCATCTTCGCGACCCTTCCAGGCATCATCTCCAGAGCCCCATTAACTGCCTCGGCGGTAACATTGTCCATCTTAGAAATTTGCTCTAATGTGTGGATCCCTATGACATTCAGCTTCTTCTGAATTAAATCATCTATTCCTTTAATCTTCGTAAGGTCGTCAGGCCCCTCGTTTTTCGCTCTGCCTATCTGGGTCCAGTTTATCTCATTCAGCCCCACTCTATCAGAATCCTCGCCCCCCGTCTCCACAGTTTGCGAACCATCCCCCACTTCTTCCAATCCAATGAGAGTCATTGCCTGTTGCATCCACTCCATTTCGTTAATCCTGCCTGGCATAAACTCCAGAGCGTCATTAACTATCTCAGAAGTCTCAGGGCCCATCTTTGAAATCTGCCCGAAAGAGTGGATTCCCAGGACATTGAGCTTCTTCTGCGTAAAGTCGTCTACCCCATTAATCCTAGTGAGATCATCTGACTCCCCGTTCTCAGATTTGCCTACCTGGGCCCAGTTAATTTGTTCGGATCTAAGGCCAACTCTCTCAAGAATAAGTTCCTCCCTCTCCTCCCTCTCCGCTTCAGAAGCGATTAGCTCGATGTCCTTTCCAGCCTCCTCGGCTTTTCGAACGGCTTCGCCCACTCTCTTCTCGGCAGCCTCAGCCTCAGCTTTGGCTTCCTCGGCCTCGGCCTCCTCGATCTCCGCATTCATGCGTGCCTCCTCGGCCTCTACCTTGGCTGCAATCACTTCCGCCTCCGCCTTCTTGCGTGCTTTCGCGGCCTCCGCCTTAGCTTCCGCCTCCAGCCGTGCCTCCTCGGCCTCCGCTTCCGACCTATCGCGCGCCTCTTGCTCTGTCCGCTCCTCTTCCTTTGAGGCCTCAAGAACCTCTTGCTTCTGAGCCATCTCAGCCTCGAGCCTTTTCATCTCAGCCTGTATATCTTGGATTTCCCTTTCGGCCTCTTCAGATTTATTAGCAGCCTCGCTCTCTAATTCATGATCATCATCAAAATCACCTGTCACCTGAACACCCTGCTCTTCGACATCACTCACCTCAGTCGACGATTGCTTGGGTACCTCAAGTTTCTCCCCATCCTCATCCAGCCTATTTTGGAACTTCTCCAAAAGAACCGCCCCTTCGTCCCCGGCACTCCCCATTAGGCCAGTCACAATATCTGGAATGAGGCGCAAAGACTCCTTCATTCGATGATTATCATCGACTTCGTGAAGATTCACATTTGCACACTTTTCTGCAACCTTGCGTGAGTAGCTAATTGGAACCACTTCATCGTTTGTCCCATGCATTATCGCCGTCGGATGCGCTGTCTCAGGCCAAGACATCTTCTCTGCCGATTCCATGAACTCCCACGGAAGCAGTATGTCCAATTCGAAGCCCGCATACCTCCTCTCTCCTGTGAGTTTCCAAGCACTCCTACCCGCTTCTTCCATCCCCTCCCAGTTTTCAGCCAAGCCAAAGGATGGCGCTATCAGAAGCAATCGTATGTCTGCCTCCGGCCTCATCGAAGAAGCGTTTGCAGCTGCGAGGCCACCCATTGAAGAGCCAGCCACGAGATCATACTGCCCGTCATCCAAGTGGCGAATTAGAACTTCGGTCTGACTAGCTATGCTCCATCCCAACTCCGACATCTCTGGTGCAGTAACATCCCACCCCAGCGCATCCCTCATGTAGACAACCTTTGATCCCTCAGGACTGCCCTCAAAACCGTGAGCGAATAGAACCCTCACGACCTCACCCCAAGTCGCAGAAGGAGAGCCGAACGAAATCGCTCTCGGTTGCCACACGCTGGAAGGGCCTGTCCTCTTCTCCCAGCAAGCGCAGGTGAATTTCGGCGGTGACCTCCACGGTCGCTTCGAACAGGTGACCCCCGTGGACCCTGTGGTCGTCGTCAGAGGCGACGATGTGGATGTGGGTGAATGGGCCGTCGGGACCGGGAGCGAGACTCCCCTGAGTCGAGAGGAGCTCCATCGGAGCATGATGAACCACTTTCTGGTAGATTCCATCTGCATCAAGATAACCAATCGAGGTGTCGCGTACCCTGCCGATTCCGCTTGTGATTGCAGCCGCAGTAATCCCATGCTCGCACAACTCGCGAATTGAAGCGTGCATTTCGTCGCCTGCATCGAGTCTGACGAACACGTCGCGGCCAATGCGCCTGTGCTCCATGAGCCACGATTGACCTCCGTGACTTCAAACTCACCCAAGAGAACCTTCCTCTGGGTTGGCGATATCCATAGGGGAGTTGCAGTAGAAGCGCCCAGTACTCCGATTGCATACCTGCATTAGTCACTTTTCTCCAGTGGAAGCAATGGGGTTGGAATTCACAACCACACTGTTCATAGGCCTACTCTTCAGAGTAGTAAAGCCCGGCGGTGAAATCAGTTGACAATGGCAGCACATGATGCCTCCGCGAGATGGAGGACCTTCCTCGAGGAGGCTAAGGAATCAGAGGTGATGATGCTTATTTCCGGGCAGACTCATTTCCCATTTCTGGGCGTCTCATTCCACGAGCTGCAGAGATTCGATCCGGAGTTCGCCGATGACGTACTAGAATACCCGAGAAAAATCCTTGCAGCCGGGTCAAAGACGCTGATGGAAATTTGCAGAGAGAGGGGCGAGGACATCGAGCCCTTGCTTCGAGTCGGTGAGTTACCGAAGGACAGCCGAAGGCCGCTTCGAGAAATCGGTAGTGCCGATATCAATAGAATGCGAAGCGTTGATGTCATCGTGACCAAGATGTCCGAGATCAAGCCCAGAATTCACAGGGCCGTGTTCAAGTGCGAGTCTTGTGGACATGATATTGAAATCGAGCAAGATAACGAGAGGCAACTGAAGGAACCATTATCTTGTCCTCAGGCACTTGGCGGCTGTGGTAGTTCTAGACCAGTGACCCGTTTCGAACTTGTGCTATTGAATTCTAGAATGGTGAACAATCAGTGGATAGAGATTCAGGAATTGCCCGAGAACGTCCCCAGCGGCGCCCAACCTGGAAGGGGAATGGTCCTCGTCGAGGGGGATCAGGTGAACAAGCATCTGCCGGGACAGAGGATTACTGCAAACGTAGTCCCTTTCGCTCGCACCGAAGTCAAGAAGGGCAAGAAAACACCGCTGTTCGACATCGTCTACCATTTGGTCAGTTCTGAGCACGAGAGCGTTCCGTTTACCGAGATTTCAATCAGTGATGAGGATAAGGAGGAGATAATTTCCATTTCAAAAAGGGGAAAGGAATTGCTCACATTGATGCAGAACTCGATTGCCCCCTCTGTTTTTGCCATCGGAGACATGCCAGCTGTCAAGCGCTCCCTAGCTTTGCAGCTGTTCGGCGGCGTTTCTAGGATAAACCCGGACAATACTCGGCTCAGGGGTGACATCCACATCCTACTGATGGGGGATCCCGGGGTAGCGAAGTCGCAGCTTCTCAAATACATGATAAAAATCTCCCCTCGTGGCAAACTAGCCTCTGGGGGGGGTGTGTCTGGAGCCGGCCTGACCGCGGCTGCTGTCAGGGACGCGTTCAATGACGGGAGGTTCGGATTAGAAGCTGGAATACTACCTCTCTCGGACAGAGGACTAGCGGCAATAGACGAGTTTGACAAGATTTCCGAGGACGACCGCAAGACGATGCATCCCGCCATGGAACAACAGGAGATCCATGTTTCCAAGGGGGGCATCAACGCCACCCTACCGGCGCGATGCTCTGTATTGGCAGCCGCCAACCCTGTTCAGGGAAGGTTCTCCGTCCGTGGTAGCAATATCAGCATAATGTATTCATTCAAAGAAACCGGGCTGCCCGTACCCCTCGCTTCGAGATTCGATATTATTTGGATGATCAGGGATGAGATTAGGGTGGAGGACGATGAACGGGTTGCTAGGCACATTCTCGAGACCCGCGCCCAAGCCATGAGTGAGGAGAAAATTGGGGATGGAACCGATTTCGACCCGAACTCCTCTGAAGAGGACCAAATCATCTCTATCGGGGTGGACAATAAGGAGTACCTGACGACCGATTTCTTGAGAAAGTACATTGCCTATGCCAAGAGGAACGTGCACCCTAAGATTGACAAGAAGGCTAAGGAGAAGATACTCGAGTACTATACGGCCACTCGCGTTTCCTTCGGGAAGATTGACGACAATCTGGGGGGCTCCGATGTAGTTCCGATTACCGCCCGCGCACTAGAATCACTCATTCGCCTCACCGAGGCCCACGCCAGGATGCACCTTAGGGATATAGCCGACGAAGAAGACGCGAAAATGGCAATTGGGGTCTACAAGCATTGGAGGCAAGAGTCAAACATCACTGATGCAGCAGAAATCCATTCTGGGGTTTCTTCCAGTACAAGGCGTGCAAACACAACCATCAGGAGTATTATCAGGGAACTGTGCAGAGAAAAAGGACACGCAGAACGCCTTGAAATTTACAATCTGGCCCTCCCGAAGAGCATCCCAGAGCATGTGGTCGACGAGGTCATCTCAAAGATGCAGACCAGTGGTGAGTTGTATAGCCCCCGACTAGATCGCTTCGAATTCGCCCGCTGACCCTATGAGCGTCACCCCCATCCCGCGAACGGTATCATGGAGCCCATCGGCGACGTACTTGAGCCTGACACGCTAGACCCGGTAGCGCTGGGGTTCATGTGCGGCTTGGAGATTCACCAACAACTCGCTACCGATAAGCTGCACTCGAGGATGCCCAGTGAGTTGTACGACTTCAAGATGGAGGACATCCCCAATGATTGGAATCGATCCAATCGCAAACTCAGGGCATCGGAAGGAGAGAGCGGGAAAATAGATGTCGCAGCACGTTTTGAGCAAAGGAGGAACCGCGCCTTCGAGTATGTCCAGACACCGAACTCCGGATTGATCGAGCTGGACGAGGCTCCGCCCCTAAAGCACGATGTCACCGCGGTGGAAGTGTCTCTGACGATGGCTGCCATGATGGATGCCAAACCCATCCCCACTCTCCAGGCGATGCGCAAGACAGTCGTTGATGGTTCGAACACCAGCGGATTCCAGAGGACGACCCTAATTGCTACGAAAGGCAGGATAGAAACGGACTCGGGCGAGGTGGGAATCGATCTCATCTCATTGGAGGAGGACTCTGCGAGGAAGCTCGGCACCCTCGCATCGGATGACGGAGAGACCGTGTTCTACACTTTAGATAGGTTGGGAGTCCCCTTGGTGGAGGTAGCCACCGCGCCCGATGTCAAGTCCCCAGAGCACGCCAAGCAGACAGCGGCCTCACTTGGGAGGCTCCTCAGAGACACCCGACAGGTCAGACGCGGCCTAGGCTCGATTAGGCAGGATCTCAACGTTAGCATTGCTTGCGGCGATCGAGTCGAGATCAAGGGCTGTCAGGACCTCGATTGGATTCCCGGAATCATCCGGCTCGAGATGGCACGGCAACTCCACTTCTACCGCCTTGCCAACGAGTTGCGCAAGGAGGCCTCACTTCCCCTGCTACCACCCGACAGAGCGGACGACTCCATTCCCGTCGAGAATAGGGTGGCCCTAGCAGCGTCCTCTCGCATTCCCCTAGTTATCCATGACCTGACCGAGCTCTTCGGTGCCTGCGAGTCGGCAGTAATTCGTGAATCCCTCATCCAAGGAGCCACCGTCCACGGCGTCGCCCTACCCGGGTTCTCAGGCAAGATCGGAATCAAGGCGGAAGATGCCAACGGCGCCCAGCTCCCTAGACTGGGCCGTGAACTCGCCAGCGCTGCGAAGCTAGCTGGGGTTGCTGGCATCCTCCATTCCGATGAACTTCCGGATTACGGAATCTCGGAAGAAGATGTTGACTTGGTTCGCCCTCTCCTATCGTTGGATGAGACCGATGCCTTCGCTTTGTGCGTAGCGCCGGTCTGGCAGGCAGAACTAGCACTTGAGTCGGTGGTCAATCGGGCGAGGCTCGCATACCATAGGACTCCTAAGGAGGTTAGGAACGTCGTCATTCGAAAAGGGCGGCCGGTTGATGGAACAACCACGGCATTGAGACCACTTCCCGGCGAAGCGAGGATGTACCCAGAAACCGATGTTCCCTTACTCGAAATCACATCTGAGCACTGGGACGACATCCGCGGCAACCTGCCTCCGACCACTGCCGAGAGGGAGGCTCGTTTGCAGGGGCACGGCCTATCCTCGAACCAGATCGAAGCACTGTTGAACGGCGAGCTAGACGATCTGCTCCTCGAAGGCATGGGGGGTGAACTAAGCCTCCCTGGAAAGGCGTGGGCAAGCGCACTACTGGAATACGGGACGCGGAAGGTGAGCGCCCTCGCCGTAGCCATTCACCTACGAGAGATTGGCGCAATGACTCGAGAGGGGATCGAAATATTGGTCGAGGCCGCTGAAACAGAAGATCCCCACTCCCTGATGGAATGGATGTCGGAGGAGGCAATCTCGCGCGGCTTCGCCCCTGCTGATTCTGGGGCGGTCGAGGCTGCAGTTGAGGCTGCGATAGATGAGAGCACGGATTTGGTCATAGAGCGTGGAATGGGAGCCGTCGGGCCACTGATGGGCATCGTTATGCAGAAGCTGGGCGGCTCAGCCGATGGGAAGATAGTCAGCGAGGTCCTTCGGAAGAAGATCCGGGAGATTACGGAAACCGAGTGAGTGAATAGTTCAACTACTTGTTCCGAACATTGGCACCCCCGTGTCGGTTCTGCTTCCCATCATCGCCTTCATCCTAGCCACTACCGGCGCAATCTACGGGATGTCACCCCCTGATTGGCGCCTCAGGGTGCTATCCGTGTTTTGGCTCGTGATGCTCTTGCTGACTTCATCCACAATCGCCACTGAATGGTCTAGAATGACCAATCTGGTGCTGGACGACGACGATTCGCACAATGGTCTGCCCAAGGAGTGGGATAGCAGGCAGGCAGTGTGCTTCCACTTCCCCGAAGGGCATGCTCCGGAGGGGTTTGAAGACGGCAGACACCATCTGGACACCTCCGGCAGAGAGCTGTTCGTAGACCCGCTATGGAACGAGACCGGCACCTGCGTCGGCGGATTCGAGGGATACGAGACAGGATTGGATCTACTCGGAGCCGCAATCGATGCTACGGGCGACTCATTTGCAATGAGATACACGGAATTCTCCTTCGGCATCATGATCGATTCCTTCGGTGGCATCAATGCTTGTGACGCCGAGATCTGTTCGGAGGACGGGACCTCAGGGGCCTCCTGGTCGCTATACCACAACGGAGTAGTGGCGATGGTGGGAATATCCGATCTAGCATTGGTCGAAGACAGCGTGCTGACCTGGCGTATCGACACCTGGTGATGGCCCGAGAGGCACAATCATCAAGTGGGGAGAAGCGCCCAATGTGACGAGGGGTTCTGATGATTGACGCACATGTGGTTACGCTTAGTCCCATTGCGATGCTTGCCCTCAACGTCTCGCTGCTGGCGATGATTGGCTGGGCGCTCTGGCGTGCCAGTCAAAATCTGACCCCTCACAGTGACTGGTTAGCCCTTGCGCTCATCGGGGTCTTCGCAGTTTCGGGACGTGTTCTGTTAGACCCGATTCCAAACGTCCAGCCTGTGACAGTTATCGTTCTTCTTGCCGGCGTCCACTTTGGCGCTTCTCGCTCGGTCGCCCTAGCTGCGTCGGTAGCCCTCGCATCGAACATGATTCTCGGCCATGGCCTCTGGACCTTCTACCAAGCAGTGGGGTGGTCTGCTGTCGGCATCGCGGGCGCATTGTTCTCCAGCAGGTTGTACCCGAATGGAACCATTGCAACGACCAAGTTGGCAGTGACATCGGTCGTTGCAGCAATAGTATTCGATTGGGTCGTATCCCTCAGCGCCCTGCATACGCTCTCCCCCGAACTCCTACCGGCGTACTTCGTCTCCGGGATCCCATTCGACCTGCTGCACGCTGCCGGCAATATCGCATTCGTCGCTTGGCTCGCAGTTCCGCTGACTGACCTGATGTCCAGACACGCGCAGTCCCCATCCCCATCGGCGTTGAGCGACCTTGCCACGAGATGAGGAACTAACAATGGTCCTCGTGACCCGACAGGACCTTGAGTTGTCGAAGGGAAAGCTCGCAGCGCAATGCGCACATGCCGCAGCCGAATGCGTCCTCGCAGCCAAGCGAAAGAACCCTCGTGCCCTCGATCGCTACATCAAGATAGGAGCGAGGAAGATAGTCTGTAAGGTCCCTGACCTAGTCTCCCTGAAAAAAGTCCACAGCAAGGCAAAAAAATCCGGCTTGCTCTGTCACTTGGTCACAGATGCTGGGCACACTGAGATTCCCCCCGGTACTGTTACTGTGGTAGGGATTGGCCCCGGTCCCCGGGAGGCAATAGACAAGATTACCGGGGACCTCTCACTGGTCAATTAGCCCGGCAGAGAAGATTATTGCTCAACCACCATCAATTGCATTGCCTGCTGCGGCCACATCATCTTCGTTACCCTCCCAGGCATGAATTCCAAGGCATCATTCACCACCTCTGCCGTGAGTGGATCCAGCCGAGATATCTGTTCGTAGGTGTGAATCCCTAGCACGTTGAGCTTCTTCTGTGCGAACTCGTCCAAACCCTCTATCTTGGTCAGATCGTCAGGCTCCTCGTCCTCGGCTTCCCCTATCTGAGCCCAGTTTACCTGTACCGCTTTGAGGCCGACCCGCTCTAGGATCAACTCCTCTCTCTCGAGCTTATCTGCCCTGAGTTTTAGATCAGCCTCGTGCGCCTCCCTCTCTACCTTCTGAGCTTCGGTCTCAACGCCGACCAACGCATCCTCTTTGGCCTTCATCTCGCTCTGAATGCGATCGATGTCAGCCTTCACCTGCTCGGCCTCTATTGCGGCCTGGTCCTTGAACTTGTGACTGTCCTCAATCTCCTTCTCTACCCTCTCCTTCTCAGCCACGGCCTTATCGGCCTCCGCTTTGACTTTCGCAATCTCCTTCTGCTTGGCAACGACATCCTTCTTCAGAGACTTGGCGGCCTTGATCTCGTCCTTCATTTGGGCCTTCACTTCCATCATGGCCTCCTTCGCCTCGCTCGCATCCTCCTTTGATGCTTCCAGGGCCTCTTGCTTATTGGCCATCTCAGTCTCGAGCTTCTCCTCGGCCTTCTCACGCTTCTTCTGGAATGCCTCAAGCTCCTCCGCAGCCTTCGACTTGGCCTTCCCGGAGGCCTTGATCTTCTGCTCAGCGACCTTGCGCTCCACCTTGGCCTTCTTGAGCTCGGCTTCGGCCTTGGCCGCAGCTCTGGCCTCGTGAGCGAGGTCCTTGGTAACCGCCTTGGTTTCGGCCATAGCAGCCTTAGCCTCCTGCCCAGCAGCCTTGGCGGCCTCTTCCTCCATCTTCGCCTTAGCCTTGAGCTTCATTTCCTTCTCTCGCAGTTCTTCAGGGGACAACTTCGGGCCTTCCTGAGCCTCCTTGAGTGCCTTTTTTGCAGCCTTGGCTTGCTTCTCGGCGGCCTTCCGCCCCGCCTCAGCCTTCTTGGCCTCGATCTCAGCCTTCGCCACGGCCTTAGCCTCCTTCGCCATCTCTTTCTTCGCCTGAATCTGAGCCTTCGCCACGTCCTTGGCCTCAGCCTTGGCCTCCTTTGCCGCCTGCGCATCTTCGGCGGCTTTCGCCTTCGCAGCGGCTGCCTTAGCCTTGGCAGCGACCTTAGCCTCAGCGACCTTAGTCTTCGCAGCAGCCTTCGCTTCGGCGGGATCCGGCTTCTCCTTGGCCGCAACCTTCTTCTTCGGAGCAGCCTCCTTGGCCGCAGCCTTCTTCTTCGGAGCAGCCTCCTCAATCTCTTCCGGCTCGGCCTCCTTTGCCTTGGGAGATACCTTTCCGTACTTGGATTGCAGCTTCTTGATCATCGCAGCGTAGTTCCCTTCGAACTTTTCGAGGAGCTTCGGGATGTTAGCAATCTGCTTGGAACGCTCGGGCTCCTCTAGGAACTCATTGTAGGTAGCCTCGATAATTTTAGCAGCCTGCTCTGCTGTCGGTCCCTTCGCCACGGGCGCATGGAGTCAAACCATCACTTAAGGATTTGACCAAATTCAGTAATGGCCCTTTATCGCATCAAGACGGTACTCTTCAAGCACTTCACTGAAAATCTGTATATCGGATTCAAATGTCTCTGGCAACAACGGTCCGAAAGAAAAGCGGAAGAATCTAGCATATGGGGTCTGATAGCCGGGGTCTTTCGAATGTGGGCGGGACATGTCGCAATCAAAGGCGCATAGGATTGCGGCACCACGCTTGAAGAGCCGATTGTTGAGTTCGGAACTGGTCATTCCCTCCGGTAGCTCGAGCCAGTGGTAGAATCCACCGTTTCCAGTGTAAACTCCGAGACCCATCTCCTCGAACGCCTTACCGTACCGCTCACGCTGCCAGTTGTAGTGCTTCTCAACCGCCTTGCGTGCCTTCTTGACGCGACTAGGCTCGAGGAGCTTGAGTGCGTAGTGCTGAGAGGGATGGCTCACGCCACCCATCCCGAAGCTAGAGTAGTTGGCCATCGTCTCGATGTTCGTTTTGCTGGAGACCATCCAACCTATGCGAATCCCTGGTGACTGTAGGCCCTTCGTGCAGGCGCCCGAGATGAACACGTTGCTGTTATCCAGATCCTCAACGTACTCGATGCCACTTACGGAGGGGGAATGGAACATCTCGTATGCTTCATCCAGAAGTATGCCGTTCCTAGGCTGCTCGGCCATCTGAATCAACTCCTTGAGTTCCTCTCCTGAACGTGTCTGGCCGGAAGGATTCTGGGGATTGGATATGACTGGCATCAGGAGAGTCTTGGCATCGAGGTTGGTTCGATCGAAGTAGGACGCATTGCTTGGGTGGAAGTTGTTCTCCTTGGTGAAGGGGACTACCTCGAAGTAGGTTTTTGTCTGCTCCATTATGTCCAGATAAGCGGGCCACTCGATGTTCCCTAATCTCACCTCGATGTGCTCCTTGAGGAAGGCCATCACGGTGTAGATTCCGGGCCGCCCTCCTGCGAATACCATGACGTTCTCGGGTGTGATGTCGGATCCGTATTGTGAGTTGTAGTAATCTGCGATGGTCTCGCGCAACTCCGGATGCCCCCAGGCTTTGGGGTAGAAGCGATCCTCCCACGTCACGTCGATGCTCTCTGGAAGCGAAGGGCCCCCAAACTTCTCTAGCGGTGTTGTAAGGGGGAATCCCTGAGACCATGGGTGCGTGCCTTCCGTGCCCATGAAGCTACCAAACGAGTCCCTGAACGCGTACAGAGTCTCGTAGATTCCCATCGGAGGGCAGTTATCGGATAGGAAGGACTCCGCCCGTTCGGCATTTTTCTCTGCCATGCTTCGCCGTGAGGCTGCATACAAATGAGTTTGACCATCCCCTCCACACAAATGCCCAATGGGATTTTCGAATAACCGTTAATACTCCCAGCGAGCGTCAGACCCCATGAGCGCACGAGACGGACACCAAATCACCCTTCCAATCACCCTCGCTATCCTGCTTCTTGGCATGTCAGCATCATCGACACTCTACTCTGATGATAGGGCCGAATTGGCCGATGAGGAAAGTGCCCTCAATACCCACTCGGGCCTGAACTTCCCCGGCTCAACCGTTGGATCAATACATTCTCTGACTGCAATCGGAGCAGGATTCAACTACACCTGCGTGGTGATGGACAACAATGGGATGAAGTGCTGGGGGAGGGGGGCTGATGGATACCTCGGAAACGGGAATAATTACGACATACATACCCCTGTGAACGTCAATATGCCAACTCATCCACCGAACGCCGTGGAGATGAGTGGCGGCGACGGCCATCACAGCTGCCTGATAGCGTCAAACGGCTCCTTCTACTGCTGGGGGGAGGATGGCAGCGGCCAGATCGGGCACGGCCATTACTCCTGTTGGGGGGCCTGCTGGGAACCCCACGGGCCAAGCACATTGGGCGGGCAGGCCGCCCTCACTATTGTCACCGGTCTCCACCACACTTGCGCCATAGCAGTCGACCTGACCCTCTACTGCTGGGGGCAGGACATCAAAGGACAAGTGGGCAATGGAGAAGGCGTCACAGATGTACTTGCTCCACAAGAAATCGGACTCCCTCTCGGACGGACCGCCGTATCGATCAACGCTGGCATGGACGCGACCTGCGTCATCCTCGACAACGGTAGCGGGATGTGCTGGGGCTCGAACCAGTACGGCCACCTCGGTGACGGCACCAACGACAGCAGCGACATCCCCACGCCTATTTCGGTACTCCCCGAGAACCGCTCGTTGGTTGCACTCGATGTCGGCTTCATGCACACCTGTGGCATCCTCGACGACGGTTCGGTGTATTGCTGGGGGAACAATTCTCACGGGCAACTCGGTGACGGCACCAACATCACCTCGGCTTACGCAAGGGCCGCGTCTCTGCCCCCCGGAAGGATGGCGATCTCGATAGACGCGGGCAGGGAGCACACCTGCGCGATCCTCGATGACAGTAGCGCTTATTGCTGGGGGAGGAACACGGAGGGGCAGATTGGTGACGGCACCACTGACAACAGTTCAACCCCCGTCAGCGTCTCGATGCCATCTGGACTCGGGGTAGCCGAGATAACGGCAGGCAACTTCCACACCTGCGCGGTGGCGACCAACGGATCCGTCTACTGCTGGGGGGGGCACGGACAAGGGGCCCTCGGGCTCGGCGAAGACGTTGACAGTGATATCCCAGCGTTCGTCGATCTCGGGGCCGAGTACGGTAGGCACGCACTGATGAGCGAGAGAGATAATGACGACGATGGGATAGTCAACCTCTTCGATCCATTCCCTGATGGGTGCTCGGTGGGCTGGTATGAATCCGGTATTACCTGTCTGGAGACGTCCCCGGGTTGGTACGCCGATGGATACGAGCAATTCCCCTGTGACATGGGCTCTTTCCAGCCGTATTCGGGGCAGGGAGTATGCATTACAGCGACCCCCGGCCATTTCGTCAACACAACCGCGGCTTCTAGCCAAACCCAATGCCAACCCGGCAACTACCAACCGCTGGGCAGCCAGACCTCCTGCCTCCAGGCGGATCCAGGAAACTACAGTTCCGAAACCGCGTCTACCCAACAGTACCAGTGCCAACAGGGAAACTATCAACCCAACTATGGTGCATCTGGATGCCTACAAGCCGCTGCCGGGCACTACGTTCTGGGTGGGGGGGCCCACAACCAGACCCCATGCCCCGCTGGAACCTATCAGTTGTTGTCGGGAACGACCTATTGCTTCGAAGCCACTCGGGGATTCCATGTCCCATCTGCTGGTGCAACTGCTCAGGTGGCATGTGAATCCGGCACCTTCTCGGCCGATTCAGGCCAAGCACAGTGTACAGAAGCATATCCCGGCTACTTCGCATCAGGCTCACAGCAGACATCCCAATCGCCGTGCCAGCCGGGCCAATTCCAGCCAGGTTCTGGTCAGACCTCATGCCTTCAGACGGACCCGGGCAACTACACGGACGCCGAAGGAACAGCGGACCAGATTCCTTGCGGACCCGGAACGTACCAATCCGAGGCAGGTCAGACTTCCTGCCTTCAGGCGGATCCAGGCAGCTACTCCCCCGGTGGGGGGGCCTCCCAAATCCCCTGCTCGGCAGGCACGTTCACATCCGAATCGGGCCAGTCAGAGTGCACCCAGGCCGAACCTGGAAACTACGTGAGCCTAGACGGTGCAACGACCCAGACTCCCTGCTCCTCCGGGGAGTACCAGTCGGAATCCGGTGGCTCGGGGTGCGAACAGGCGCCTCCGGGGCAGGTAGTGAGCGCCGATGGCACCTCCGCGCCCGCGCCATGCCCTCCTGGGAAGTACCAACCCGAACAGGGTCAATCGATGTGCATGCAGGCCTCTCCCGGGCACTTCGTCAACGAATCCGGGGCCTCCGAGCAAATTCCGTGTCAGCCGGGTTCGTTCCAATCGGAACCGGGCCAGTCCGAGTGCATCCCCTCGAGCCCGGGAAACTACGCCTCTGGCCAGGGCTCTACTGCTCAAACGCCATGCGCCGCCGGGACCTTCCAGGAGGCAGGGGAACAGGAAAGTTGCACTGAGGCTATGCCCGGGCACCATGTCCCCGAGGAAGGCGCCGTATCGCAGAGTACCTGCACTCAGGGAAGCTACCAGCCGGGGGCTGGCCAAGACGAATGCCTCGACGCGTCGCCTGGAAACTTCGTGAACAGCACAGGTTCGATTTCCCAGACGCCGTGCCAGCCAGGAAGGTATCAGGGGGACTCGGGGACGAATCATTGCAAGAATGCCGGGCCCGGTCACTACGTGCCCGAGTCCGGGGCCATTGAGCAGCTTAAGTGCCCTTCAGGTGAGATCCAAGAACTCGAAGGGCAAACTGCCTGCAAAAAGCCGAAGAGGCCACTTTGGCTAACTTTCCTGATGTTCGCCGTTCCCGCCGTGCTTGGGGGCTCCTTGGCAATCATGTACATAGCCAATAGGAAGAAGGAGGAACAGAAGTCTCGCAAGAAGTCCTACCTATATGCCGAGGACATGAGATCTAAGCGCTGATTGCGGAAGCGCACGAGTTATGTGAACCAGAGCATTAGGCCATCCATGCGAGACTACCAGAGCGACCGCGTCGATCTACGCAGCGACACGGTCACACAGCCAACGCCAGCCATGAGGGAGGCCATGGCCACCGCCATCGTTGGCGACGACGTTCTCGGCGACGACCCCACTGTCATGGATCTACAGAATCGCATGGCCGATATGCTCGGCAAGGAGGAAGGACTGTTCGTACCATCAGGGACGATGTGCAACGCCACCGCCATCAGAGCCCAGACGGAACCGGGGGACGAGATCGTCACCGAGAAATACAGTCACATATACATCTACGAAGGCGGGGGTTTCGCCGCTCTTTCTGGTGTTTCAGTCGCCCTAGTTCCCGGGAATATGGGAATAATGGACCCAATTGACGTAGCGTATGCAATCCGTAAGGGGGACGGCAGCCTCGGCCACTATCCGAACGGCTCTCTTGTCTGTGTCGAGAATACCTCAAACAGAGGCGGTGGAACTTGCTACCCTCTTCAAACCATGGACTCGATTGCAGCCGTCGCCCGGGACCATGACTGCAGGGCCCACATCGATGGAGCGAGAATCTTCAACGCATCAGTGGCCACGGGTCACGATGCGGCGCGACTCGCTAGGGAATACGACTCGGTGTCAATCTGTCTGAGCAAGGGATTGGGAGCGCCTGTCGGCAGCGTCTTGGTCGGCTCCTCCGAGATGATAGCTCGCGCTTACCGATGGCGCAAGATGTTCGGAGGGGGAATGCGACAGGTGGGCGTTGTCGCTGCTGCAGGAATCTTTGCCCTAGAGAACAATATCGACCGATTGGCAGAGGACCACGCCCGCGCCAGAAGGCTTGCCGAGGCGTTAGGCGCCATGCCCGCCTACTCGGTGGAGCTGGAGCAGGTTCAGACCAATATGGTCTACATCGGTTGCAAGGAGGGCGGGGCGGATGGGCTTGTAGGCAGCCTCTCGCAATGCGGCGTGGACACCTTGACCATTGACGACTCTACCATTCGCGCTGTCACCCATTTGCACATAACCGACGAGGATATCGGCAGGGCGATTGCAGCTTTCGATGAGTCCCAGTAACCCGGAAGCATTCAATAACACGCTCACTTCGAGGGCCCCATGAGAACGCTTGCAGCCCTGCTGATGGTTTCCCTCATCATCGTCCCAATACAAGCCTCGGCGACGAATGGGGGCCTGTGGGACGATGCACGCGAGGGCATACTTGGGGGAACATTGGGGGGTCTGTCACTATCCATATCGGCGACATCGCCTGATAGTTCGGTCTCCATGGATGTGACCGACCTACCCACTGTAATCGAGGTCTACACCGCAACATGGTGCTTCAGCTGTGTGGCTACCGAGAATACTCTCGATGAGGCGATAGGTGATGCGGACACCACCCGAATCCACTATCATAGGCACAAGTTCGAGGTCGAGGACCCGTTTGGCAGTAACGGTACCGATGAGCGCTGGGAATCGATTTATGGGACTGCTTCCACATCCATTGGGGGGGCTCCACGACTCGCTCCGACAACCGTTTTCGATGGAGAGAGGCTCCATTTGGGCACCGCTTCAAAGTCAAACAGCCTGCAAAGCGACTTCTCTGCATCTTTGGCTATCGGCCCTACCCACGAGTACAGCGGAACGATGTCCTTGTCTGCGAGCACGTCAGAGGGCGTTACCGAATTCTCATGGGACATCACCACCTTGGACTACAAGTGTGAAGAAGGCTGCCCAACAGAGACTCGTATTGCATGGCTGCTATTCGTCGAGGGCAGTGCCAGCTTCCCGAACGGTTCGAACGGAGTCGGGGACTACGTCCACGTTCTGCATGAAGCAGTCCAGCTCGATGGACTGATTGGATCATCTGCAATCGACGTTCCCCCAGCATGGGACGGCGACGATATGTCAGCAGTCCTAATTGTTGACTGGTCGATAGAAAACCCTCCCACCGAGCCAGGGATAGTTGAGAAGACAATTCCGGCACCGAGCGTGGCAATCCTGATATGCATGCTCGCCGCACTGGTACCCCGGCGAAGAATGCCCATACATCGTTGAGACCGAGGTGTTTTCAGTTGGGTTGAATAACCCCGGCCGAGCATGGCATATGCTCGGTGATGGCACGATGGCGTCAGGGAAAGAATGCGTGACTAGCGAAGAGGTCTCCCGGGGACCAATTCCACAGTGGCTTCTACAGCACATGGCACAACAATCACTGGGTTCGACCAATATCGAATCAGGGTCCCGTGGTCGGATTCTGGTGGTATATCCAACCGAGGAATCCCTCAAGCAGACCCTGTCCATGATTGACGAAAAGGGAGCCATCGACCGAACCCTTCACCATACCATCGACTCGCTGAAGTCTTCCTTGGTCGCAGATCTGCGCCTTCCCAGAGTACTATCCAAGGAGGGGACCTTCAATCTGATTCTGCACGAGGAATGCCGCCGGGAGGCGGCAAAACTGGCGTTTCCAATCATCAATCCACTTCCGGACATGAACTGGGGCAGAGGCAAGACAGAGGCTCTGGCTGGCCTGCACTCGCTACTGTCCAGAGAATCTGCAGCCGAGAGTTGGGACGGTCCCGGAATCACGTCCTTCAGAAAGATACTCAAGAGGCTCGAGAAGAAGCTTCGCGGGACCCACCCCGACATGGTCTCTTCGAAAATTGTCGAAGGCCTGAGTGACGGATCAGAACCGTTCACCCTCGCGGACGTCGATGGCATAATCATGCTGGACCACCCTCCCGGGATTGCCCAATCCCACACGGAAATAATGCTGGCCCTTTCGAGGCATCGGCCCGTTCATCAATTGACGTACCCAGGCAGCTTCAGGCTCGGCCACCACGGCCATCTTCTTGTCGACGAGTACCCAATCAAGAGCCCTTCAGAGATTCCTAGATGGGTCCCCCCTCACGAGCCTGACACATCAGACAACTCCGGCAGTGTCAGACGCCTTCTCCTGAAGAGGGAGAACCATTCCTTCGATGCGGCGAGCGGTCTAGTGCGCGAGCGACTAGAGGCTAGCGAGAACGACCAAGTCATCATCGTTGATCCGGCCTTGGAGTCCAATATCCCTCGTTGGGAACGCGCTCTGCGAGACCTCGGAATACCGATGCCCCCGTCTCAGGCCCCCGTCACCTCCCACTCACTGGGACATTGGCTCGCCTCTCTGGCAAACTTGCCCCATGGTTCCGACGCATTCGGCCTTGAGGGCCTGCGCTCGCTCGCTCTGCAGTCATCCATCAGAATCTTTGACGACCCCGGGAAGCATCCCTCCAATTACGAAATCCGGCCGCATGCGCACCTAGATCTGCTCACTGAGCTCGCACGTGGTGAACATGTATTGGGGGGGCCCGGCGCACTCAGTAGATGGCTGCGGACCACGGCGAGGACCCCGCTCTCAGAACTAGAAGGAATCGGAAAGGAGTCAACCCAGTGGTGGCTCCTCTGTGTTACAAACTCACTCAGGCCATTGCTAAGAGGCGAGGATCGCGAGGCTCTGGATGACGAGCATTTCAGAGTAGGATGTCACACAGGAGAAATTCTTCCACTGCGCAAGCCGGCATTGACCGGGGACGAGTGGCTCGCCGAAACGCTAGGGCTAATTAACCTCAAATCGGCAATGGAGATGTGTGACGGTGAGGGTACCTCACCGGCAGCGGTCGTTCAGGCTATTGTCAGGGACCATCGAGCCTTGAGGGAGAAGCAGGGCAGCATCGGTCAAAATCCCCCCAAATTGGGCCCAAAATGGGTCGACGAGATAACGTCTTTGATTCGGTTGTCGAGCATCCGACAAGGCGGCCCAAGCGCAAGCAGTAGAGTCAGAGTCCTGAGTCCTCATGATGCCTTGGGGTGTACTGCGGATTTGGTCATCCTTGCGAACCTGTCTAGTTCTTCGTGGGACCTCAGAGTCCAGAAAGTCCCCTTCCTTGGTGAGGAGGAGCGACACTCGATGAACTTGCTCAGACCCGATGGACCAGTGCGCGACGCCCGACACCATTTCGAGCATCTACTAGCAGCGGGCTCCCAAGTCATACTGCTCGATCCAAGCTTCGATGACGCATCCCCAGCCGCTGCGCCAATCAGGGAGTGGACTAGCGCCAACGATCCCAATGACGAGGCGGAGGTACTTGCAACACTCCCCTCTGGCCCAGTCAGTCCGCGCGACTTACGACAGTCTGATGGTAACCTGCTGAGATGGATGATGAAACCCTCTAAACCACCCATCAATCCGAGTTCGGTCTCTGTTTCGATGGACCTGCAGTTGCAGCGTGACCGCGAAAGGAGACAGCCCAGTCGATCTGGGGCCGACGGATACCTGCCTGCAAATGCTGTATCGCACCTATTTTCTTTCGAAAGACCCGACCTCGCTCGCAGGACCCCTAAAGGAACCGACTCCCCCCGCGATAATACAAGATGGCCTGTGATTGGGGCCCACACCGCAGAAGGCAAGAGGACGCCTACCATCGACCCTCGGCCTTTCTCCCCCCCTGCTTCGGGCTCGGCAGTCAGCGACGCGAGGCATGGCCACTCCAATGGAGCGGAGCAGAGGATTGAAATCTGGTCGGCCAGCAGACTCCATGACTGGCTCAAGTGCCCTAGGATGGGGTGGCTTTCGAAGGCGCTCAAGGCGGAGCAGGAGGAGTTGCAGGCCGAAGACCTCGATCCCCGAACGCATGGCGATCTACTGCACCTAGTCCATCACGACATGCTGTGCGAAATCTTGGGCTTCGCCATCGGTGAAGAGCGAGAACTCTCGGGGAATGGGGCAATCATGAGTGTCGCGCGATCTAGCATCAGTGAGAATGAGGTGATGCGAATAGCCCTTGAGGCCCTCGACTCAAGAGCTCCGTGGCTCGATAGGACCGATGCTGTGTCAACACACCGGCTGAGGATACTTACCGGAATGGACCGCGATTCCTGGAATAGTTGGCTGGCCGATCCCAGACCGGTTCCTCCTACGGGCCGGATAGGGACCATAGTTCGTGCCGAGGGCAGGCTCGGTGATGCATCCCCCGTGTCACTGGAGTGGAGTATGTCGAACCACGAGGAGAACGGCATCGAGATTACCCTACCTGCAGAAATGACCGGCAAGGGGGAACTCCCACCAATCCGGGTGCGAGGCTACATCGATCGGGTTGACTTGCTTCCTTTCGATTATGATGGAGACGTTTGGGTCGATTCCGATGGAGACAAGAGCATCGCCCCAATAAGAGTCCACAATTCCGGATGGAGGCCTCGGAGGCTCGTAGCAATCAGGGACCTGAAGACCTCGGAGTCGAGGGTTCCCAAGGATCGCCACTCGGACGGTCTGTTGGATGAGTTACAACTGGCACTCTATGCCAGAGCGTGGGAGATAGCTCATCCTGGTGATTTGGTTGTGGCAACTGGGATATCCCTGTTCGGTCACAACACCGAGCACAGGCTCGAGGTCTCTTCGTGGTACTCCGCCTCCCATTCAGGTTTGAATGTGGGAACACGCACAGATCACACTGCGAGTCTGCACAGGTTCTCCGACGAGCCCCCCTCTCCAGACAGTGACCATCTAAGAGCATGGCTGGCCCAGCGTCTGTCCGTCGCTCTGGGGGTTGCGGCTGGGGCGGCTTCTGGCAAGGTGCACCCGACTCCTTCGAAGGGGGTGTGCAGGTATTGCTCGGTCAGCAATGCCTGCCAAGTCAGGATGGAGGATGATTTCTGATGCGCCTGAACACAGCACAGAGGCTGGCATTGAATCTGGATGCTCATATCGTAATTGATGCTGGAGCGGGCACAGGGAAGACCAGCACCATCGTCGATCGCGTCATCGAGCACTATCTCACCGAGGATCAAAGAGCCACCCGGCTCTTCCCTCAGCCCGAACGACCATCGACGCTCGAAGGTGGGGTAATCGCAGCACCCGCCTCCGAACGCATGGACCTGCGCGAGTGGGGCGGCCTGCTTCCGGGGGAGGTCGTTCTGCTGACATTCACTAACCGGGCGGCCGACGAGATGAGGGACCGCCTGCGGCGAAGTATCTCTAGGCTGAGACCCGGTCCAAGGGGTGACGATGGGATTCATCGCACAGATCCACGAATCAGGCACGAAGGCTTCGGAGAACAGCTGCTGACCTTGCTAGAGGATGCCCCGATAGGGACCATCGACTCGTTTCTCCTTCAACTGGTGGCCCCTTACCGCGGAAGACTGGGTGACGCCCTCAGCCGCGAGAACATCTCTGATGCGAGAAGGAATCTGCTAACCGAGTCGGCACACAACACTTTGTGGAGGCTACCTAGCGCAATATCGTTTGTCGGCGATGCCGTCGATGCTGGAATCCCAGCCCACATCGCCTCCGAGGTTCTTGCCGCCCGAGACAGGATCGCTCATCATTACTCGGGCCGTAGGACTGCTTCCAGCGTTCTTCGAAGCCTTGTCAAACGATCTGTGTTCATCGACGAGACCGCACGCAGAATCATGGACGAGAGTGGCACAATCACTCCCAATCTCCTCTTCCAGCAGATTATAGCATCAATCGACCCAGACGGTATCTCCGATCATGCGAATCAGGTCCATGAGACAATCTCCTCCTTCTGCGAACTAATCAGGGAGAACATCGCTGTTCTAGCCGTTGGGGGATGGCCAACTGAGTCTCGGATGGCTTGCTTGGACACTCTAGGGAGGGATGGCCCCCCCGAAGATGCGTGGGGACAACTGGTCTGGCTGAGCCACGTGTTGGTCTGTACCGTCAGTCCGGTCAGCCTGATGGGTCCGAAGCCCACCTTCTTCCCTCACTTGCAGTTCCCAGCAGACAATTGGCCCCCCGGAATCGGGAAGTACTCAGAAATTCGAGACAAGAGTACGAAGGAGGAAGTCCGAGACAGCATGAGGGATATCATTTCCACCCTCAAAGAGACATGGTCGAGCGACCATGGCAAAGCCCTACTGCACTTCTCTCGAATCGCACTTATGCTTGACGGCTCCACCCCTCCAGGGAGCCCCGTCAGCTGGGAGCCACCCCTCATTCCATTGCCCATTCCCCTCCCCGAACGCCTCCATGACTCCAAACCAAAGCAGCACTACTTCACTCTCGAGGCAGAGGTACGCAACCTGCAGGATCTCTATCTGGTCCATCAGGGATTCCAAGGTATCATCCAGAAACTCAAGGATAGAGAAGAGGTACACGACTTCGATGACATCAAGAGACTGGCGGGAGATTTGCTACTCGCCAACTGCCCATCGGTATGCAGAACCTTCTACCATCCCTCAATCCAGAGAGCGTTGGACTCACTGGACGACAGCCCATGGCGCGATGATCACATTGAAGCGGCCTTCAGCGCGCTCTCAATACTAGAAGCAAATCCGACCGAGGCGGGTGCCTCCACAGCCAATCTGGGGGCTATCCGCACAGACTTGGAGAGCAGATACGGATTGCTGAAGAGAATCAGAAGGAGGTATCGGGCTTTCATTATAGACGAGGCCCAAGACAACTCCCCTCTACAGTGGAGGCTCCTGTCTAGGTTGTGGGGCGAGCGCGAGCGCGAGGAGGGCGATCCACCGACCCCAGACACCCCATGGCAACCAACCGTCTGCTACGTAGGAGATGTAAAACAGAGCATATACGCATTCAGGCAGGCCGAAGTCAGAGGTTTCTTGGAATTCGCTAGGAGGCTCAGGACGATCAACGGCCACGAGTTCAGCACCTTACCCGAACTAACCCGCGAACCCGCACTTAGGAGAGACTCCCACAGCCGTGATCCGAGAAACGCCCACACGTTCACCATCGCGACCGCTGCTGAGTACATGGAGAAATCAGGTCGCGACTTGGTCGCTTGGATTCCCTTCGATGCGACCGACAGAAACCTCCCCGCTCTCAGCGATGCGGAGGTTCAGGCCCGCATTGAGGGAATGGTACCACTTCAGGTGAACTACCGAACCGAAGGCGGAATGCTGAGGGCGATGAACGAGTGGTGGGACGATGTATTCAATCACAGGCACCGGCACTTCCCCAATGGGGACTTCTATGCAGTTCCCCAGACCCTGTACCCGAGTATTGAGAAGCAGGAAAACTCAGGTTCGATCGAATGGCTGTGCCCGTTGAGCACCGGCGGTGAAACAAATCCGACCACTGATTTGACAATACCGTTGAATCCGTTCGGTCCGGGCAAGCCCAATTCTCTAGAGAGGCAGGCGATGCTGATCGCCCGACGTGTGAGGAGTCTGATTGAGGCCACGCCTGTAAGAATCCGTTCAGCGGAGGGGGGGTGGCACCAAGTTGACTCTGTGGCGGTCTTGCCGGGCGACATCATGATTCTGCTACCCAGCAGGCCAAAGATTCGGGACATCATGATTCGACACCTCCATGATCTTGGAATACCCTCTCAGGTTGACCGCGAGGGTAGCTTGCTCGACAGGCCTGCTGTCCACGCTCTTGAAGGCCTTCTGCAGTTTGTGGCCAGACCCCGCTCTCGTCATCACGCCACTTGGGTCGCCCGTTCCGTCTTGATTGGGCTGGATGACGCGCAGTTGCAGTCTTTCATAGGGGACTCGAGATGGGGCGAGAACCTATTGACCAGACTCGTAGAGCATACTGTCAACGATCGTCAGAGAGCATTGGTAGCCAGATGGTGCGAACTCTCCAAATCTGCACGCCTCACCGACTTGCTCGAGGAGACCATTGACAGGTCGGACATCCTCACCGCATTTCCCGACCCGGTATCACGACAGGACGTAGAGCAGCTCGTCGAGGTCATCCGTGCTTTATCCATCGAGGTCGGGGGTGACCCGATTGTGCTGGCAGATAGGGTCCGCGACTTACGCGAGCGCAGTTCAGGCGCATTGAGGGCAGATTCCGTGCCCCCCCGTGATGCGGTTAGGGTGATGACCATCCACAGCGCAAAGGGACTAGAGGCTAAAGTCGTCATTCTTGCCGACATATTCTCTGATAGACAGACTAATCTTAGGAGCGAGAACATCGGCCGACTCATCGTTAGCCCAGAGTTCTTCGCCGGCAACCCGAAGCCATGGCCGACCGAGGACCCCCCCTGGTCCGCACTATGGTCGCATGTCAAGAGGCTGCATCAGGCTCGCAAGAGCGCTGAGGCCCGCAGGCTCCTCTACGTCGGAGCAACTAGGGCCAAAGAGCGACTGATAATCGCCGGCTCTCCCAAAGGGACGGAATGGTGCGAGGGAGTGGGCCTCAGGGTTCCATGGACCTACGACCGGTCGATGCCGCAACTAGGCCAGATGTGGATCGAGTCACTGCGGCAGGGCTCTTGGCGACGATGCGAGCCCGACTCACCGTGGCTCGATGAGAACGACGGCGAGAACGAGCCGGAGATCAAGTCTCATGGCCAACGCATCTTTGACCCAGCGAAGATGCTCGACGAAGCCTCATTGGGAGGGTCTTCCGCACTCGCAGGGATGCTCCTGATCCACCACCCTGATTGCTTCGACACACAAGATTCCCATCCGAGCGACGTTCTCACCCCTCTGCAGCGCATCGAAAGGCTTGACGAAACCGCCCGTTCCTCCTTCAAAGCGGTGACACCCGAACTCCCCGAGCCCCGGAAGGAGCAGGCTCCCAGAGTCAGAATCACTCCCAGCAAACTCCCGGTTTTCCAGAACTGCGCCCGTCGCCATTGGTTCGAGACTCGCGGTGGCATGGAACCGGAACCAGTCATGCCGACAGATCCCCCATCATCCATCGATGGGATGCCCAAGAATGTCGATCGCGCTACCTTCGGCACGATTTTCCACAGAGTCATGGAGATTGGGATTGGGAATCCCGGCCCGGGAGAGGGCGGACCCAGCACCCCGCTCCTCGAATCATGGACCACTTTCAGGGAGGATCAGATGGCCGATTCGGGCATCCACCAGACTGTTTTCCGCGAACTTCTGCCTCCTGGAGCGGATGAGGAGCACGCTGCCCGTCTCGTGAGGACCATGGCCGAACGAGTGCGAAACGGCCGCGTGGGTTCCTTGGTCTCCGGGGCTGATGTGGGGGGACACAGACTCGAGGGCCTGAGGACGGAGATGCCATTCCACCTCGCTCTGCCAACGAATCTGGATACGATTGTCCGAGAAAGATGGAGACCCGAAGGCCCTGAACCAATGGTTAGCATGGATTCATCCACCATTGAGATTAGCGGAATCATCGACCTTGTCCTCTGCACAAGGACATCTAGGGGCTCCTCGACAATACGGCCGGTTGACCTGAAGACCGAAGACGCCGACAAGATGACCGATTCCCAACTAACGGGACTTCTGGCTGCGTTGGGTTCCGAGGAGCTCGGTCCGAAATGCGAGGCCGAGGAGGAGATTCTGAGGAAGCACAGAATGCAGATGGCCCTGTACTACCTTGCCTTGGTTGACATCGAGAAGGCCAGAGACACAGCGAACATTCCTCGCAGGGAGGTCCTCCCACCGGCCATACTGGTTGGCGTCACAGGCAGGATGGTAGAGTATGCAGAGGATTCCCTGAAAGAGGCCTTAGTAGAACTCGAAGAGCTACTAGCCCGCACGGCGCGCATCGCTATGTCCACCAACGTACCTCTTTCGGAATTCCCCAGACTCTCGGGAGAATCCTCGTCAATCTGCGAGGAGTGCCCCTTCCACAAGGGACAACTTCCTATCTGCGGACCTCAAATTGATGATTTTGAGTCGAAGACTCCATGAGAGAGGCCCTTGACAAGGCAGCATGGCGTTGAACCTAGAATCGATGATGCAAAGAAGCGACGAACTCTGGGAGGAGTCTATTCTGCCCAGTCTTTCCGATTTCATTGAGATTAAGGCACTCTCACCGCTCTTCGAGCCAAATTGGGACGAACTTGGCGAATTGAAAGCCACCATCGACCTGTTTTGTGGTTGGCTCGACGAACAGCCCATATCGGGGATGAGTTACGAAACTCACCGCATCGAGGACAAATCACCCGTTCTGCTGGTTATAATCGAAGGCACAGGTCCGGGGGAGGTCATCTTCTATTCGCACCTCGACAAGCAGCCCTCCAAGCCCGAGCTTTGGTCCGAAGGCCTCCACCCACTGAAGGCTGTACGAAGGGATCCCTGGCTTTACGGCAGGGGATCAATAGACGACGGGTACGGAGGTTATCTTTGCGTGACTTCGATCCGCCTGCTTCAGGAAGCAGGAATCCCTCATCCGCGATGCGTTTTCCTCATCGAGACTTGCGAGGAATCGGGTTCCTTCGACCTACCTCCGTATTTAGATGCCCTCTCCGAACAACTAGGCGACCCGAACATGATCGTGGTCCTAGATAGCGGGGGCCCTGACTATGAGCACATCTGGATGACGGAAGCCCTCAGGGGCTTAGTCTCTGGCACGCTATCGGTTCGCGTTTCGCACGAGGGTATTCACTCCGGCACTTCAGGCGGCTCGATTCCCTCCTCTTTCAGGATTCAGAGGATGCTGCTCGACAGAGTCGAGGACTCCACTTCGGGCAAGGTCCTGATTCCAGAAATGCACGTCGAGATCGACTCTGATATTCGTGACAAGGCGGCGGCATTGGCCGAGGTCGTCGGAGATAGCGTGTGGAGCCAACTTCCCACTGTGGATTCCCTAGTCCGTGTAGCCGACTCGACAGAGGACATGATAATCGCGATGAATTGGCAGCCCACTCTGTCGATAATCGGCGCCGATGGCATGCCTCCAGTCCAGGTTGCTGGCAATGTCTTGCGCACCAATACCGACCTGAAACTCAGTTTTCGAATCCCCCCGGGCGTCGAATCCGAATCGGTGTTGGCCAAGGCCAAGGAGGTCCTCGAGACCAATCCCCCCTATGGAGCGGAGATTACCTTCGCCCCGGACTCCTGCGCCGATGGCTTCCATGCCCCTCCCCTTGAGGGAAAGGTCAGCGAAGCCATACACGAAGCCTCGTTGCAACTTACTGGCTTGCCACCCCTAGCGTCTTGGACGGGTGGCACGATTCCGTTCATGGCAATGATGCAGGGCAAGTACCCTGAAGCCAAGTTCCTGTGCACGGGTGCCTCCGGACCGGGAAACAATGCCCACGGTCCAGACGAGAAGATGCACATCCCATCGTCGAAGAGGCTTACTGCGGTCCTCTCTGCTACTGTCGCAGCGGTTTCCGAGGACTCCTGATAACTGGTTTGAATCTGTTTATTTTGCCGCCGGGGTTATATCGGGGGCACTTGTGGATGATGAGAGATGATGGGCGAAGGAGATCAACCCAGCGTCTCGCCGGAAGACCGCATCCGTCAGTTGGAACAGCAGGCCAAGAAGGACGAGGAGGCCCTCCAGAAGATGCTAACGGCCTACAAGGGCGTCGAGGAGGATCTTGATGCGTTGAAAATCGAAATCGCGGCTCGAGAAGAAGAAATAGTCGAGATGGTGACCACCAAAGCGGGACTCGACACCCTTCTTGGCAACTTGCGCAGTGAGAAGGACGAGATGGAAGTCCGATTGGCCAAAGCTGATGCGAAGATCCCATTTCTCGAGAATAAGCTGCAGAAGACTGAGGAGATGCTGCGTGTTGAGGAGGCCCGGACCGGGCGAATCATGGACGTGGCGGAGGAAATCCACGAAGAGCGAGAAACCGCGGTGGCCGAGTTGTCCGCGCGCGACGACTGGTATGTTCAGCACATGCATGTATTCGAGGACCTCAACAAGGCCATTCAAACCAGATACGACATGATCGACCGCGCCGTAGAAGCCGCTAAGGAGTTGACAGCCCAGACTGACACCTTCCGAGGGATGAGGGAGTCGGTCATCGAGGCCATCAAGGAGAAGGAAGAAGAGAAGGCCGATGAGGAAGAAGCCGCCGAAGAGGACGAAGGCTGACAACACATCACAAGACGTGCCCTGCTTCTAGATCGGCCTGTCTAGCTACCTCGATTCCCTCCTCTAGGTCAATGAGGAAGAATAGTGACCACCCCAATAGGATTACTACGACGACGCTTACGACAGCCATCCTGCTTCCCATCGTTGCTGCGAATATCGCGTAGACTATCGGCCCGAAGACCGCCGCAGCCTTGCCGATGAAGCCGAAGAAACCGAAGAACTCAGTGGTCCTAGAGGCAGGGATTAGCATGCTGAACATGCTTCTGGCCTGAGCTCCCGCAGTGCCCATGACAACGCCGACCATCATTCCAAGCAGAATCCACTGTAGGCTGACCCCGAAGTTGAGGGGCTGCCAGACTTTGTCTCTGAGGAGGTTCGGCCACCAGTCGACCAAACCACCCTCGATAATGGTCGGGTGATCTTGTCCGACTGAACTAATGCCATCCAAATCCCCGCCCCTGAATGAGAAAGAGAACCTGTGATCGGTCATTCCGATCATAGCCTCTGACAAAGAGACGGCCTCTTCGACGGGAATGGACTGCTTGACTACGTCATCTTCGCTCCAACGGCCTCCCTCGGAAAACGAGTCGAACATGTAGGTGAAGAAAGCATCTCTGAACGCTTCATCACCGCTGCCAGCCTTGCTGATCCAACCCTTGACTCCCTTGTCATATAGAGTCGTGAGTTCGTATTCCTCGGTTTCCTCGTCGTAGTGGTACTGGAAGTCGTAGCGCCCGTGGTCGTCGGCCAGTTCGAGTGGGGCGAAGCCGACCGCCAGCAAGGCGACAACCGAATAGACACCAAGAGCCCAACCAAGCACTTCCTTGGTGCCGTATCGGCCCGCCAACTTGCCACCAACCACGGTCATTGGGATGGCTGTGATCTCAACGGTCAGCAGCAGTACGAAATTCATGGTTGGGTTGAGCCTGAGCACCGAGTCGCCGAAGGCAGTGGCCATGCTGTTGATGGTGTTGATTCCGTCATAGAATAGGAGGTACGAGGCCAAGAAAATAGCCAAGACCTTGAATTTCCTGATTTCGCCGAAGGTCTTCCTCACCTCCATGATTCCATCCAGAGCGGCCTCGCTCATCGAATGGTACTGAGTGGGCTTGGGAATCTGCGGCTCGGGAGTATTTCGGAACAGTGGTAACCCGAATCCCAGCCACCACAAGGCGCTTGTGACGAATACGAAGGTCAGAATCCATGGACTCCAACTGGCAGTCATCCCGAAGAAGCCGGTCTCACCGACTATGAGGTGGACGACCATAATCAGTGACCCCCCTGCATAACCGTAGGCGAACCCCCAGCTCGAGACGTGATCCATCACCTTGCGGTCAGCCAGATAGGGCATGAAAGCGTAGTAGATCACATTGCCACCGGCGAAGCCGATGTTCCCAATCACCAGACAGACAGCTAGGAACTTGTAGCTCGATTCACCCTCTATATGGGGGGCCACCCCCATCAGAGCAGTGAAGATCACTCCAATCACTGTGTAGATCCAGAGTATCTTCTTCTTGATTGGCACCCGGTCGGCAATAGCCCCTAGAAACGGGCTGATGATTGCGACGAAGATGCTCGAGAACGCTAGAACAACGGCATAGAAGGTGTCCCCGGTGATTTTCAAGCTCCCGTAATCTACACCACCTCCGGTGGCTAGCTCGAACATGTTGGAAAGCAGCGCGGGAACTACTACCGTGATGACCGTCAACGCAAATGCCTGGTTCGCCCAGTCGTACCAATACCAGCTGTTCAGCGCTTTCTTCGAATCGGGATCCATCTCGTCGATAATTTTCCTGACCAGTTGATAATGCTCCAAATCAGATTCGCTTTCAGTGAGCACAGCAGAACGGATGCGATATGATGTTTTAGTGTCGCCTACGACACTTGGTGTTCTTGGTGCAAGAAGCACTCTCGGCAGAATGAAGTGCGAAACCAGAAAGGCAGTAGCATGGCTAGGGCCAAGAGCCTTCTCGGGGGCAACTCAAAGCCGACAAAGATCCATCACTTGATCAAGGCCCCAGAGAACACTCCCGAATCGAAATCCTACCGCGAATCTTGGGATGCAAGCAAGCCTGTTTCCGTTTTCAAGACCCCAGAGACGCTTCCTGACGGGACCCCATGCACCTCTGTGACCGTGATTCTCAGAACCAAGGGATGTGCTTGGTGGTGGAAGTCCGGGTGCACATTCTGCGGATATTTCAACGATGTTCGTGACGACGTCACTTCCGATGACATGTTTTCTCAGTGGCAGGAAGCCAAGCGTAGAACCAACGACTTCGAGGGCTGTGATATGGTCAAAGTGTACACCTCTGGAACCTTCTTCGAGGACCGCGAGAACCCTCCCGAGTGGCAGGAGGCCGTGCTACGTGAGACGTCAGAAAGGGAATTGCATCTGGTTGTCGAAGCACAGGCCCAGATGTGCACTCCTGAGAAATTGGCCTGGGTAGCCAAGCACCATCCCGGATGCACGGTTGCCATCGGATTGGAGGCATATGACGACAAGGTTCTGAGATTCCACGTCAACAAAGGATTCTCGACCAAGCAGTGGCACAGAGCCGTCGACATACTCAGGGACAACGGCCTCAGAGTCAAGACCTACCTACTGTTCAAGCCCCCGTTCATGTCTGAGGTAGACGCTCTCAATCACACGATATCGTGGCTGCGTCAGGTGGCTCCCCACTCTGACGAGGTCTCTGTCAATCCGATGAACATCCAGAGGAAGACACTGGTGGATCGACTATACGGGAACCGCGAGTATCGTCCACCTTGGTTGTGGTCCCTGATCGAGATGATTCAGAGGTCGCATGAGGATATTTCGCAGTTCGAATGCCGACTCATCATCCATCCAACTGCAGGTGGCAAGGTCCGCGGAGCCCACAACTGCAAGATTTGTGATGGAGACGTCGTCGTCGCCATCGAACGCTACTCGGTCTCTGGGGATATTGGGGAATTCATAGATCTGGACTGCTCTTGCAAGGCTGTTTGGAGGGCAGAATTGGACAACGACTCGAGTCTGCCAACACCATTGGGCAGTGGCACCTTCAGAAGGGGCAGCCCAATCGATTTGGCACGCGCTCCTTGAGACATTGAGAAACCACCGTCCGCCCAATGCTTAAGGGCGAATCTTCGGTGGTCGGAGCGGACAACGTGACGGAATTTGGGGTGCGAGTATGACCAACGACGACGCAGTGGAAATTGGAGAGTTCCTGCAAGGTGAGCGTGAGCCCGCTTCGTCCTGGCTCTTCCTCGTCCTCGGATTTGTCACGACTCTGATATTCCTTGTCCTGTTCAGTATCCTCTATCCCGGCAGTGACCTTCCCGTAATCTCCTCAATGCTACCTGTCTTCGAAGGGGTCTTCGACTCGGGGATTTGGTTCTTCATCTTCGGTGTGATGATAGGAGTTTTCGCCATCCTCGGAACCATGCTGACCGAGGCTACCAGTGAGTGAGGGGATGCCATGGACCTGATTACAACGATGTTCATCTACTGGATCGCTATTTTTGCTGTTTATGTGATGCTAAACCGCGGAATCTGGATTTTCACCGATGTCAGCAAGAGCATGAGCCTATTTATGCTCGAAAAGGCCCTCGGCCCGGCAATTGATTTCGCGGAGGGTAGACCGGGTTCAGGCGCTCGGGCATGGATTATTCAAGGGATGTTCTGGCTCATCCTCGCATCGACCTTCACCTTCTGCGGCCTCTGGCTCGGTCACGATTCGACGGCCCTTCACAGCCTAGGGTCGTGGGGTTACTCTCCATCTTCGGATACTCTCCTCCTAGCTGGCAACCTCGTCGCCCTCTTCGGAGCCGTTGGGATGATTCTAATCGGTGCCGGACTACACATCGTCCCTTCGCTAGGGGAAACCAATCTCGCCAGCGAACGCAACGCTACTCTGATGTCCCTGGTCTGGACAGCCTCAGTCTTGGTAATAGCAATCGGAGCCCACAACCCGGTGCTCCTAGGTCTGAAGGTTCTTTTCTGGGGCACAGCCATCCAAGTCCTCGCTCTAATCGGTGTGATTGTCAACCAACTCCTTACGGCGGCCTCTCGCACCAAGAGGATGGCATTCCCGGCATGGCTAATCATCATCGGCCTTCTCTCGGACCCAATATCCACCGCAATTGTCGTCCTTACCGGTGGACTGGAGACGGGTTTGGGACAATGGCTGCTCGTAAGGCTGGTCTCCGGGGGATTCTTCTTTCTGCAAGTAGCTGGAGTCAGCCTTTACGCCGCCTCGCGAGGCACAGGAAACCCGCTTTGGTCTAGATCCTTGGCCGCTGTCACGCTGCTAGGTGCCTTGCTGACTCTAAATCCGCTGGGGCAAACCACCGGAACGCTCGCCGCCGATATGCTCGGCTTTGAGGTCGGGGCCTTTGAGCCGAGCAGCAAGGAAGTTATCGCGGGATCCTTCCTCATGGCTCTCGCCTCGATCCCCATTATCGCCCTAGCCTCAAACATCCTCGTCACGATGAGGGGTGATGATGCATTCATGGAGAATCCCGATTCGCCAGGAATGCCTGAGGTGAATCTAGGCGCCTTGATGCTCATCCCACTTGGAATCGGAGCTCTATTCGTCCAGACGGATGCTTTGACTGGCGGCAACGAGCTGAGCGGAATCTCATCCTCACTCACCTTGCTAGTGGTGTGGCTGTTACTCGTACCCCTCTCCCTCGGATCGGCCCTCTGCATCTTCCCCGCGGTGACGGGTAGGAACCTGATGTCCATAAATCGCTCTCGATGGGCTTTCTGGATGATGGCCGGAGGGGCGTTATCCGGCCTCATTATCACATTGATGGCCGACTTCTCCGACATGGCTCTCGCCGAAGCTGCGGTGGAAGACGAGAGTACGATTTCAAATGAGCTCAGGGCGATCGGTTCGGTGCTCTTCTATGGAACGGTGATCGGCTCGATTCTTCATTGCATGAATATGATCAAAGGCATCTTCAGGGGTTCCTTAGCGGATGCCCGAGCGACCCCTTCGTCGAGTTCAATAGAGCAGACTTCTTACAATTTAACAGCCGGAGCTACTGTGAGGAAGATCCTAGCCAGTGGAGCCAACTTGGACACCGAGGTCGTCCCAATCTCCCAGACAGATGCCTCTGGAAGCCCAACCGAACTGTAATGTGCGAACCACCTCCTCATTGGGGACCGCAGACTGGGCAGTGGGGAGACGAGCATGCGAATCGGCCTCGTGGGCAAACCTAACGTTGGAAAGTCAACTGCCTTTTCGGCATTGACTGAGACCCCCGTCGAGATTGCAAACTATCCCTTCACCACCATCGACCCGAACGTAGGTGTGACATGGCTTCCTCTACCACTTCCATGCGCTTGTGCCGAGATGCGCTTACGGAAGGAGGCAAACGGTCGCTTGGAGCCGACTTCCCCGGAGGACCCTAGAAGAGGTAGCATCTGCAATCCCAACTCCGGTTCATGCAATGGATATCGTAGATTGGCACCGGTCACCCTCGTCGATGTAGCCGGCCTCGTCCCAGGCGCAAACGAGGGCCGGGGGAGGGGTAACCAGTTCCTCTCGGATCTCGCACGATGTGACGCCCTCTTGCAGATCGTCGATGTCTCGGGAACCACCGACATCGAGGGTAACCCAGTAGGCTCAGGTGGCTCTGAACCCATCGAGGAACATCGCTTCCTGCTCGAGGAGTTGGATGCGTGGCTGTTGGGCATCATCAGTTCGGGCTGGGATCGTGCTTCTCGTCGGGCACAAGCGGAGGGTGAGCGCGCCATCAAAGACCATCTCCTAGACCGACTCACTGGCATTGGTGCAACCGAGGCACACGCTTCGGCAGGTACGAATGCGGTTAACCGAGACCACCCAACGGCTGGCGACCCCCTCCAGTGGGGTGTTGAGGAACTCTCCTCCATGGCATCAGCAATACGCACTGCCATGTTCCCAATCTCGGTCGCTGCTAACAAAGCCGACAAATCCTCCGAGACCTCTTTCTCTGACTTGTCTTCTGTCGTGGAAGCCGAAGGAGGCCGCTTGGTACTTACCAGCGCAGAGGCCGAGCTAGCATTGCGCAGGGCCTCTTCCGCCGGACTGATTGAATACCAACCAGGGGATAAGTCATTCGAGATTACCGAGAACGGCCATGGGAATCTTTCCGATGTCCAGCGGAGTGCTTTGCTGTCAATTGCCGACTCGATAGGTTCCTGGGATGGGGGTGGTTTGGTCGGTCTGCTGAGCGAGGTCGTCTTCGACCAACTCTCTCGAATCGCAGCATATCCCGTTCAGGACGAGACGCATTGGGTGGATGGAGAGGGTAATGCACTGCCGGATGTAATACTAGTCCCTCGTGGAACCACTGCCAAGGGTTTGGCGTATTCTGTCCATTCTGACTTGGGAGATGGCTTCATTCGGGCAGTCGATGCACGCTCAGGGAGGGTCATTGGTGCAAATCACGAACTTTCTGATGGCGATGTAATTAGCATCCAGGCTAAGGCTTGAGTCGCGAACCTACCCATTACGTGGAATTGATTACGACTGTGAATGTCACCGCAGTCCACGTGATGTCGAATTCCTCGTCGGAGTCTATTATCTGCCCGACAACCGGGGCTGAACTGATGTCTGCGGTTATCGTGGCCGCCCAAGTGCCTCGCCCCAGACCACCATCTTTCCATCGTTCAAGAATCTCGCTCTCGCTCTCATTCTCCTCAGTATACTCCTCACCAGTGTAGTTCTCTGTGAGGTCCCATCTGATCGTGAACCCGCCCTCGCCTCCAGAGCACTGACCCTCTGCCGTTTGGTCCTCCAGCCCGTCAAGGTCGCTGAGGTCACTAGAACCCTCGACGCTATCAGTGAACCCAGGTCCTGGATCGTCGTTGTCGAAGCAGGAGACAGCCAGCTCTACGTATCCCACTACTACCTCCGTATCTGCCATTAGATCGAAAAATGAGTCATGGCTCTCTCCGTCACCCAGCACTACCGTCTCAGTCAACGAAATCTCACTTTCTTCAAAACTCACATTGAGCGTGCCGACTAATCCTGAAGAGCCCCCTCCAACTAAGTCTTCGTTAATCAAGGAGGGCATCGCGGCGAAATATACTGGAAACAAGACCAGAAAGGCGACGGTTCCGGCGAGGGTCTTGACCTTCTGCGGGGTGTCGACTAGATCCTGAAAGTCCATGTCTGCGTCGAAGGTCGGTCACCCACCTCCCTATCAAATCCTCTCCCTAGAGGCATTCGCACTCGATATTTCAGTGCTAATCTGAACCTTGCCAGTTTCTGATGTCGATCCCCTCATTGGAGAATTGCCTTCTGGAGCGGCGAAACTCTGGGAGGAGGTAACCTATGATGGAGCGCTCCCAGAAGCCCCACTTCCAAGGGCACCGGGGCAGTAGCGACGCCCACTCTCGAAGGAAGGAGACCCATTTCGGACCATCGAACCATTCTGGAATATTGAAGGAAACGAAAGACATCCTGCCTGCGGAACCTGGCACGTAGCTCCAAGATCGCAGAGTTAGTCCTTCCGCATCACCCTCATCAACCACCAGACCCAGAACCCTAGCGCGCTTGGCCAATGGGACAATTATGGCCCATCTGTGAACCATTGTCGCCTCTTCGATTCTATGCATTCGCCAGTTGCGAAGCTCGCCGATGACCCGCATCGCGCGGATGGCATCAGTGGGCGTGATGCTGACTGGGATCTCGATCCGCCGCTCCATGTGACTCGGGACTTCCTCTAGGCTCTCGCCCATAGCGGCTTCGCGTCAGTTATTCTAATCGTCACTTCAGCCGAACAGGGAGCCTAGACCTTCGAAGCCGCCGCCCTCTTCCTCGGCTTCCTCAGCGGCTTCTTCCTCAGCGGGAGCGGCCTCAGAGGTCGCTCCGCTGGAAGCCGCAGAGGGAGCAGCCGAGGCCACTGGGGCGGCGACCGCGGTCGCCATGGCCTCATCGATGTCGACGGAGCCTAGCGAGGCGACTAGGGCCTTAACTCTCGACCCGTCTGCCTCGACTCCAGCGGCTTTCAGCACTGAGCTGACCGCCTTGTCATCGATGCCCTTTCCTGCAGAATGCAACAACATTGCAGCATACACATATTCCATTTCTTTCACCTTTTTTTACCCGAAGAGGTCACCGAGTCCTTCGAACCCCGCTCCCCCCTCTTCCTCCTCTTCCTCTTCGGCAGGGGCCTCAGTGGCCTCTTCCGGGCTAGTTGCCTCGGAGGAGGCAACTTCAGCGCTCTGGGACGCCGCTCCCAAAGCAGCGAGCAACTCGTCATCGAGAGCTGAGGAATCTAATTGTCCCGCTAGGGACAGTGCACGCAAGCGAGCCTGCGTCAAGAGGAACACGGATGTGTCGTCGTTGACTATGCTGGCCTCGATAGCGACTGCTATTGCATCGCTTGATGCCTTTGAAATCAGAGTTGCTGTCGTCGCACTGGAGAACCATCTAATCTCGCAGGCGAGATTGAAGGCACCTGAGGTAGCGTTGATAACGTCGCTTCGGAACTCGTCTAGATCCAGATCAAGATCCGAAGCAGGGAACATGAACCCGTTCTCTATGACGCCAGTGAGAATCATGCCGATCTCAATGGGGTTGATGTTTAGTTTCGAGAGCATGATGCCGAGGTCGGCTGAGATTTCCTCACCCTCCTTCACGACAGTGGTGGTCCTTTGGATTGCTACCTTACCCCTGTCAATCTTCGCAGGGATTCCTACCGCGTTGAATTCACCAACGATGGGCCCCGGTCCGAATTCTGTAGGCCCCTCCTCAACGACGATGTCCGCCGGAGCCATATCCCCCTCCTTTGCAGCCCTACCCTGCCGAGTCTTCTCGAGTTCGCTGAAGATCTCGAATGCGTTCATCGCCTCACTGTGCACAACGCACGGCTGATCAGCTCCTTCGAGGAGGGCCTCCAACTCATCTGCGGAGTGCCCAGCTTCCAACCATGCGATTCGCATGAGCGACTTCTTCGCCATCATGATGCTCATTCGGTCGCGCAATGTGTTGCGCATGTCGATCATGTTGCTTGCTGGGACCCCCGAAACGTCGATTATTGCTATCGAGCCCTCTCTACCGAAGATCTCGGCCAGTTCCGAGACGCGGTCTTTCTTCCAACCAGCGACTTTGGGAATCAACCTATCACCTCCACTTTGACGGAGGGGCCCATTGAGGTCTTGACGTAGCAGGAGCGGATATTTCCCGCCCCACGCTCGAGCTTGCCAGTCACCCTTTCCCATACAGCGACGGCGTTGGAAGTAAGATCGTCAATCCCCTGCTCCCTCGAGCCGACGGCAGTGTGGAAGGTCACTCGGTCTCTGGACCGGACGATTGCGGTGTCCTTCAGTCCATTCGCTAGAACCCCTGGCTCGAGAGTGGGCGGGACTGGTCGAGGCATCTTGCCCCTAGGGCCGAGAACGGCGCCCAAGTGTCGCCCGACTGTCCCCATGTGGGGAATCTCGGAAAGGAAGAAGTCGTATTGCTTGGCCATCTTTCTGGCCTTCTGGCGATTGCCACCCAAGTCCTCGATGATCGTCGGGTCAATAACGTCAATTCCGGCCGCCCTAGCCTTGGTGGCCATCTCGCCGCCTGCAAACATGGCAATCCGTATCGGCTTTCCCCTGCCAGATGGGAGCCTGATTTCCTCCTGAATTCTGTTCGTCGGAACCTTGAGATCGACGTCCCTAATGGTGAAAGCCATCTCTACGGACTCAACGAAGCCCCTCTCTGGGGCTCCATCAATGGCCTGTTGGATTGCTGATTGAATATTTCCTCTCATATTTTTCCACCTCTGCGGTCCACGAGGTCACCCTCTCCCGCAACTCGTGAATTCTAACTGAAATGCTCGTTGAACTCCCCCTCGGTCATTGCATTGAGTGCAGCCTTTGGTTCCATGCCCTCTACTCGCACGCGCATCGCCACGCAAGTCCCCATGACCTCGCGGCAGCGAGCGTACAGAGTCTTGCCTGTCAAACGGTCCCTTTGGGTCTCAGCGACACTCTTGATCTGATCCATAGACAGGTTCTCAGTCGAGGCATCCCAAGAGCCGTTGCACTTCTTCTGTCCTAGTTCCTGCAGCACCTTGTGTGGCGTCTCGTTACGTGCCGACATGACATAGTCTCCCGATTGCGCGACTCGCCGACCTGCTCTCCCTATTTGACGATAATGCACCGAGCCCAGGGAGCAGTTCTGCAGTCACTCGACGCGCCGCGTCACTCTGACTTGGTCAGCGCGCACTGTCAGGGCGACCGGGACAGCCGCTTCGAAGAGCTCCACGGTAACTTCTTCCTTGGACTCGGTTACACGGGTCACTCGAGCGGATTGGCCTCGGAAGGCGCCACCGGATATTTCGACGATGCAACCCTCTTCGATTCCCGAGGTCGCTGCTTTGGGCTCCAAGTATGGAAGGACGTCCTGTAGGGGGGACTCTCCATCGAGCACCTTGCTGCAGTTCTTCAGTGGGGTCACGCCTACTCCGACCCTGCCAATCAACTTCTGGACGTGGTGTAGGGCAGCAGCCTCGACGAAGATGTACCCCTTCATGAAATGGGGGCTCAATACGCCGAAGATTCTGTCCTGGATATCCTTGAGGGAGCCAGTGCCGGAAAGTCTTGCTCTAATTTCGCCGGCCACGTTCTGTTCTTGCCCTATTGAGGTCTTGAGGATATACAGGTAGGAGGCAACATCACCGTACATGTCTCGTAGTTGTGGCGTCGCGTATTCCTTCTCCTTTATGGCACCCGGGTCGACCCACTCGTGGTTCTTGTACAGGGTACCGGGCCTAATCTCGGATTCGCTAGTGACGAAGAGGACCGGAGTCACGTCATTTAGGCGATTGCCGAACTCCAGTCCGCGTGCCATCCCCGAGCGGACGAACTCTAGGCTCTCAGCAGGGATTCCGGTGCACTCAGTAACCCTAGCGACTATGGCGTCAGTATCGCTTGGGTCACCAATTCCGTAGATGCCGTCCCAGGCACCAGGGAAGTCCCCGACCTCCTCGGCTCTTTGCATGAGCAGCACGTCCTCTGCATTACGTAGATAGACGGTGAAAGCCTCGGACATCCGATACCTCACCCCGTGAGCCAGCCGAAGAACGGAGGAAAGACGTTTACCATCAATGCGAGGATAACGAAACCGATAGCACCGAGCACGAACATCCCTATGCCGCAGACGATGATGGTCTGGCGGAACTCCTGCTTGGACGGCTTCTTCGCCATCTTGAGGATTCTAGCGTAGGAGCCGGTCTGGAGGCCCTTCACCCGAGCCTCTATCTCGTCCTGCCAGGACTGGGCCAGTTCCTCAATCGGACCTACGTTGGACCTCTCTACAGCCATTGCTACACCTTGAAGCATCTCGGCGACCTACAGACCCCATTTAAGGACGACGGGGGAGACAGGTTAAGTCCTTCAATCGGAACATCCAAGCCCTAACTGACGAATTCGACAGTTCTGCTGCGTAGGTTCCTCATCTGGGTATGCAGGGAAGCCCCGTGAATCTGCTCGCTCTTGACACCGGTAAGCACTAGCAGTACCCTGATTTCGTTGCCCATTGAATTGTCGGTCGTGACACCCCAAATCATTCTCGCGTAAGGATTGATGCTATCGCGGATAATTTTGGCGCACTGCTCGGCCTCCCCCAGGGTCAGTCCGGGGCCACCAACCACATTCACCAAGGCTCCACGAGCATCGGAGATGTCGATCTCGAGCAACGGCGATTCAAGCGCCTCCCTGGTCGCCTTCTCAGCACCTTCTTCGACGGTTGCTTCGCCAAGTCCGATCATCGCAACGCCTCCGCCATTCTCCATGACTGATCGGAGGTCCTGGAAGTCGAGATTCACCACGCCTTCCTTGGCAATCATCTCGGAAACCCCTGAGATGCTTCTCATCAGTAGTTCGTCGGCCACTCTGAAGGCAGCGTCGAGGGGTAGATCACGAACCCCCTCGACTTCCAGAAGCCTCTCGTTTGGCAGGACGATCACAGTGTCGCAAACCTCCCTGAGACGCTCAAGCCCCCATTCTGCATTCTGGCGACGGACTGCTCCCTCTGAGAGGAATGGGTAACTGACTACTGCGATTGTCAGTGCCTCCGAGGATTTTGCGAGCCTGGCGACGACGTGGGCACTCCCAGTGCCGGTGCCGCCGCCGAGGCCCGCGGTGATGAACGCGAGATCACACTCATCCACCTCTGATTTCAACACGCGCTCAGATTCGTAAGCCGCCTGCTCACCCTTCTCCGGGTCGCCCCCCGCCCCCCTGCCACGGGCGGAGCGACCAATCAAGACCTTGTTCTCGACGCTGACCCTCAGAAGGTGCTGCGCGTCTGTGTTGACGGCCATCCCCTTGACATAATCACCATCGAACAAGCCCTCCTGTTCAAGTCGGGCGACTGTGTTGGATCCACACCCACCACAACCGAAGACGCGAATCTTCGGCTGCAGCGATCTCAAAAGGCCCTCTAGGTCCGGGTCGTCATCGACTTCGGGGTTGGTAGGGGGATGGACGTCATCGTCATCCCTTTGAAGCTCGAGAACCCTTTCGATAAGATGCTTCACAGCGCTCAGGCGCGTTGAATAGAGGATAACCGTTGCCCCCGACGCGACATCCCCAAGGCGTGTTTTCAAGGACACTCAGACCGGCCATTCAGCCAAGTAGCCCGTTGCGGGTTTTGATGAAACGGACAACGAATGTGTAGACGCCGCCCCACGCAGAGATGGCTAATGCGAAGGTCATTCCATTGAGCTCGCTGTTGCCCAGCAGCAACCAATGTGCTTGCTCGTGAACCTCAGAGATATCAATCCCCGTGCCGCCAACCTGCGCTTGCCAAGCAGCGGCTAGCAATCCAATCATCGTGAGAACTCCGCGATCGGAACGGGAGAATCCACCGTAAATCCTGTTGAGCCCGACCGACTGGGCCTGCGTTCCCATATAGGATCCGAACAGGGTCAGAAGGCCTGCGAGCAAGCCGCTGCTAAATTCGTCAACAAAGGCTGCGTTCATTCCCAGAGCCACCAGCAACCCAACATCGACTACGCGGTCAATTGTGTGGTCGAGAAAGTCGCCGTACGCTCCGTCGACGCCCTGATGCCTCGCCAGAGCACCATCGAGCGCGTCAAGGACACCCGCAATCATGCCCAGCACCACTCCTACGGTGATAGCCATCGCGCCCCCACTGTCGAGTCCCGCGCCAGCAAGCAGATAGAAGGCAGCGAGGGCAAACCCCAGACTGGTCCAAGTCAGCACGTTGGGATTGAGGTCGCCCATGCTGTGGACCAAGGGCTCGCTCGCCTTTGTCCAACTCTCCCTCATCTTCTCTAGCATGCTATCCCTCCTGAACCGCTACCCAGTCGATTATCGAGTCGTGGCCCGTCGTCTTGAAGCCATCTGCTATCCAATCACCCAAGGCCGCGACAATCTGATTGGCGGAGCCGACCGAGGAGTCGAGCTCTATCCAAGGAACATCATCTCTAGACTCGTTCCAAGCGCCCCCAAGGAGTTCCCATTCGCAATTTTGCGAGGTCTTCGCCTCTGAGTATCCCCTAGCTCTCAATCGATCTTCGAGCACTTCGGGAGAGCATCGCAGCACGATAACTGCATCGACAGGGAGGTGGTGTGAGAGATGACCCTCTATTACGGTTATCTTTTCGGGAGGGGCACCCCACTTCTCCTCCAAGGATGCGGATAGTGCCCCAAGATCGACTGGTCGGGCGCCATCCACCGGATCGACGTCCCCTATGCAACCGTGGCGCTCGGCCAGTTGCTCGACTGTTTCCATGACCAACCCAGTGGCTGCGAGCTGAGCAGCTACTGTCGTCTTGCCTGTACCGGGGGTTCCGGTCAGAGCCAGCCTGCGCGCACGCTCCACGAGACCCCCGCCACCTCGCGATGTCAAGAACGCTCCGCGAGGGAGGCGCAACATTGACCACACCCCGGCCGCCGGGATGCAAAGGGCGAGGCTATGAGCGAGGGCGATATCACTTGGATGCGAGCCTTCAATCCTGGGGAAACAAAGCTGAACCTGCTGCTGTTCTCCATCCCCCTAACTCTCTACTTCGCTTACGTCTCTAATGACGAAACGATAGCCTTCTTCGCATCGATGGTCGCCATCATGCCGCTCGCCTTTCTGATGGGTCGTGCGACCGAGGAGATCGCCCTAAGGACCTCGGAATCAATCGGCGGCCTACTCAACGCGACCTTTGGAAATGCCGCAGAACTAATCATCGCTTTCTTCGCCATTATGACGGCCTTTCAGGCTGGTGCAGGCACTACGACCGAGTCGACAATGGTCCATATCGTACAGGCGAGCCTGATTGGCAGCATCCTCGGCAACCTCCTGCTGGTCATGGGCCTGTCATTCGTTTGGGGGGGAATCCACCACAAGGAGCAGTCCTTCAGCGAGGCTCAGGTAAGCTCCAACGGTTCTCTCTTGCTCCTATCGGTAATCACACTGGTCATTCCAACGGTCTTCCATGCAACCGTAGGAGGGGAGGAGGGCGCGTCCGGCGTCGAGAGCCTCTCCCACGCTGCAGCAATAATCCTCCTAGCCATGTACGCCCTCTTCTTACTGTTCCAGCTCAAGACCCATGCTGACATGTTCGCGACAGACGGCTCTCATCACGAGGATCCCGAGATGACCATGCGGGACGCAGCGATACTGCTCGTGATCGCCACCGTACTCGTCTCTTGGATGGCAGAGATCCTCGTGAAATCTCTCGAGACGGCAGCCGAGGACGTCGGCCTGCCGCATCTCTTCATCGGTATCATACTGCTGCCGCTGTTCGGCAACGCAGCAGAGCACTTCACCGCCGTCACGGTGGCTGCCAAGGACAAGATGGACCTTTCGTTCGCGATCTCCGTCGGCTCAAGCACGCAGATAGCGGTCTTCGTCGCCCCGCTGATGGTAGTGCTCGCATGGTCACTGGGCGTGCCACTGACTTTCGAATTCGGAACCCTGGAGACGGTCGCCACCTTCCTCGCGGTGTTAATCGTCAATGCTATCGCAGCCGACGGCAAGAGCAATTGGCTAGAGGGCGCCATGCTGCTCGGTGCCTATGCCGTTCTAGGTATCGCGTTCCTCTACCATCCTTGATTCGCATTGTAGTCATAGGGCTCTCACAGAACAGAGGAAATGTGAAGAGTAATTTCCCACAATGACAAGGTATGAGAAAGAGAGTCCTCCCAATATCAATTCTCTTATTTTCACTACTACTGCCGTTTGGCATTATCTCCCCCACTGAGGCACAGGAAACTTCTGACTCGCCGGTTGAACCCATTTGTAATGCCAATCGAAATGCCACATGGACAGTTGGACTCATCTATTGCGATAACCGAGTGAATGAGGATTACACACTCTTCGCCCCGATGACATCCGAGAGCACATACCTCATTGACGCATTTGGGCGAATGGTTCACTCGTGGACATCTCCCAGTGGATTGCCCCCGGGTATGGCGGTCTACATGCTCGAGGATGGAGATTTGCTGCGAACGACCAACCTTGGTACCGATTTTGATCCTGATGGCAACGGGGTTGCCGGTAAGATTGAGCGCCTGTCTTGGGACAGCCAAATGGAATGGGAATGGTATTTCCCCGGGGATACCAAGCGTAGCCACCACGATATCGAGCCGTTATCCAATGGGAATTTCCTGATGATCGCATGGGAGTTCAAGAACGAATCAGAATTCCTCCAAGCAGGACGCGACCCCAACAAGATGACTCATCACACCAAGCATTCATCAGAGCTCTGGCCCGACCACATCGTAGAGGTTCAACCTCTCGGAACCGACCAAGCCAATATCGTCTGGGAGTGGCACATCTGGGATCATCTGATTCAGGATTATGACTCCACCAAGGACAACTATGGCGTAGTCGCAGACCATCCCGAACTCATCGACATCAACTTCGCGGATGCTCCGGGCCCGGACAAGTACAAGACCGACTGGATGCATTGCAATGGCATCGATTACAACCCAATCTTGGACCAAATTGCATTGTCTTGCAGGAATATGAACGAGATTTACATCATTGATCATAGCACGACAACAGAGGAAGCTTCTGGACATACCGGAGGCAACTCAGAGAAGGGTGGAGACATTCTCTATCGCTGGGGCAACCCCGAAGCCTATCGCGCGGGAACAGCTGATGACCAGAAACTGTTCGGCCAACATGACATTCAGTGGATCAATGAAGGACGCCTCGGTGCTGGTGATTTGATTGTCTTCAACAATGGTGTTGGCCGCAGCACAAATTACTCTTCAGCCGATGTCATTTCCCCACCTCTGGTCAATGGCGAATATGTCTTGCAATCCGGCAGTCCTTGGGCGCCTGCTGCACCGAGTTGGTCTTGGAATCAAGGTACGAGTATATTTGCGACCTCCTTGGGAGGGGTAGAGCGATTGGAGAATGGTAACACATTGGTGACTTGGGGTGTCCGTGGCACGTTCATTGAGGTCAATCCGGAAGGCGAAGTCGTCTGGAAATACATCAATCCAGTGATTGGTACCGGGCCCCTGAATCAGGGTGACGACATCCCTCAAGGTCAGAATGCTCAAGGTCAGAATGCGAACTGGGACGAGAATAAGGTGTTCAAGACTCATCGCTACAACAGTTCATTCTCGGGATTCGCTGGCAAAGATCTGACGCCAGATGATTATGTTGAATCTTGGACGGATTATTGCAGCAATGAAGAGTCCATACCATGGGATTCTGATGGGGATGGGTGCATCGATGATTCTGATGGGGATGGTGTCAAAGACAATGCAGATCTCTGCAGTGGATTTGACGACAATGTTGACATTGATGGCGACTCGATTCCAGACGATTGTGATTCTCTGATAGATTCGGATGCAGATGGCGTGGGCGATAACGCGGACGAGTTCCCCGAAGACGCCTCGGAGCAGTACGACTCCGACGGCGACGGCGTGGGCGATAACGGCGACGCCTTCCCGAACGACGCCAACGAGACCACCGACACGGACGGCGACGGCATCGGCGACAACTCCGA
>JASLNR010000032.1 GCA_030745885.1 Candidatus Thalassarchaeaceae archaeon | reverse complement strand
CCCGTTCATGTTCGTAGCTGCCGCGGGATACCTGATGTTCTGGTGGATTGCCCTGTTCCAAATGGAAGTCTCCGTCCTAGATGCCCTCAGGTGGCCTTGGGGCGAGTCCGACGGGTCTGGAATGAACAGGCTCCTTCTGGCGTTTCTGCTCGTGCTGATTCCCTCTGCCCTATGGATTGAGAGCACGATATTCCACCTAGCCAACGACTATTCCTGGACGCCTATATTGGTGATTGGCATACTGTTCCTAGTATCGGTTGGGAACGTGATGATGGGGCTGCTGGCTTACGGGGCATACCAAGACGGGGTAAATGGATCCGGATTGATGATACTGGGGGCTGCGATGCTGGCTGTGCAGTGCATCGTCAACGACCTAGTAATCTGGTCCATCAAGTTCCCTTGGTGATGTTCGACCTACTGAACACGGGAATGGGATTCATCTTGTGTGAATTGGCATTGTGCAGACCCTCGTAGATTGCCACTACTTCCTTCTGCCTGTCAGTCATGCTACCGCTAGAGGGATTGTCTGCCTCCTGCATGGCCCATTCCAGTTCTTCGTAGGTCGCGCCCATCTGGTCCTCATCGGTCCTGCCGTCATCCCAGAGCCCATCCGTCGGTGCAGCGTCCTGTATCTCCTTGACCACCCCCAATGCATCGGCTAGCGCATACACCTCGGACTTGTACAAATCAGCGAGGGGGGAGATGTCGACCCCGCCATCACCGTACTTGGTGAAGAAGCCAACTCCAAAGTCCTCAACCTTGTTGCCAGTCCCGACCACAATGCCATTGTTCGTGCCGGCTATGGCGTAAAGAGTCGTCATCCTCAGCCTAGCCCTCGAGTTGGCCGATGCCATGTCGGAAAGGCCGTGGTCGCGCAGCCCATCGACGAACTGGTCGTAAGTGCGTGAGAGGTCAATCGTGAGGCTTTCGACGTTCTCCCAGTTCGACCTCAGCCACCCAATGTGCAGATTGGAAAGTCCGTACTGCGAGGCATCCTGGTGTATGGGCATGTTCAGAGCAATAGTGTCCAATCCAGTCTTTGCACACAAGGTGGAGGTCACGGCGGAGTCGATGCCGCCCGATACTCCTACCACCAGCGTCGTAATCCCATTGCCGTCAGCGTAGTCTCTAATCCAATCGGCTATCCCGTTGCCCAACTCGTGCCAATCCGCCATTTCGCTATCCTCCGTTCAGTGGCATGCGACTCCATACTTCTTGAGTCTCCAGTAGTTGTAGGGCCAAGGCGTTAGGAAGCCTGCGACAAGCATCGGGACGATGACCCACAAAGTCAGTTTGGCCCCCCCTGTCAATACGAGGTCGACGATGTTCATCGCCGCTTCCATCGAGAGCATGGAGATTAATGACATCCCGATTGCCACCCGGAATGCCTCGTTCAGTGCCATCTGGGCGGACAAGATGGCAGTCTCAAGAGCGATTGAAGTCATGATTCCATTGAACATCGCAAGCAGCATAATCGACATTGTAGACCAGCCAAGAGCATCAAGATAAGGAATAAATTGGAATGCAGCAATGGTTCCGAAGTCGCCGATGCTGCAACCAATCAAGCACCACTTCGTATTGTTCGCGGACTTCCTCCAGACTTCTCCATCCCCCCAGTTGAAGTCGGCACTGGCCCCGTCTGCGATGTAGCCCGCGCCGGTAATTGCCGCGAGCATTGCTTCGCGCCCCGTCCCCGAGTGCGAAACCACAGCCTGCCCGGTCTCGTGAGATACCTCAGCGCTCAGAACTCCATCCAGAGCCTCCAAGGAGTCTCTCACGCGGCCAGAGCAGCCCGTGCAGGTCATCCCACCGACTACGATAGTGGATGTCTCAGACACGTTCAAGGCGTCCCGGCGGTCACTAATAAGTCTGCTAAATGACGAATTCGCCCTATGGGCGACCGGGGCATCTTCAATACAGCGCCGCAGGTCGCCGGGCCGATGGGCGTACCCAAACCTGCCGGCGACCTCGACCCGGTCGCCCTAGAGAGTGCCTTGATGGAAACTTGGAGCAAAGAGGGGACTTTTGAGGCGACTATCGAGGCGCGCCGAGGCGGCGCCAGCCCATTCACGTTCCTCGAAGGTCCGCCAACGGCTAACGGACGACCTGGGATCCACCACGTCATCTCGAGGCTGTTCAAGGACATGGTATGCCGCTGGAAGACCATGGAGGGACACGTCGTAGAGCGCAAAGGAGGTTGGGACACCCATGGGCTCCCGGTCGAGATAGAGGTTCAGAAGAAACTCGACCTGATGTCGAACGAGGCGATTGAGGAGTACGGCATGGAGGCCTTCAACGAGAGATGCAAGGAGAGCGTTTGGACCTACGAGGAGGCTTGGCGCGAGATGACCGAGAGAATGGGGTTCTGGGTGAACATGGATGACCCGTACGTGACCCTGCACGATGAATACATTGAGTCGGCATGGTGGTCGCTCAAGCAGATGTTCGAGAAGGGGCTGCTGTTCCGCGGCCACAAGGTCCTACCCTACTGCCCACAGACCGGGACCAGCTACTCCACTCACGAAGTCTCGCTGGGTTACAAAGAGGTCTCCGAGCCAGCGGTTTACATCAAGTTCCGACTTGTGGACGATGATGCCTCCGTGCTCGCCTGGACGACCACGCCGTGGACTCTGCCGGGCAACGTCGGTCTTGCCGTCGGTCCTGATGTCACCTACTGTCGAATCCGAATCACCGAGCCGCCCTCCGGAACTTGGGAGGGGCGAGGTGGGGCCGAGGTGGGCGAGGAGATAATTCTGGCCAAGGACCTGCTAACCGACGTCCTGCGGCATCAGATCGAGGTCGTGGACGAGTTTCCCGGCTCGGCCTTGCTGGGCAGGGCCTACTATCCCCTGTTCCCAGACGCCGTGGACAGGGGCGACTCGAAAAGCGCCTGGACAATCGTCGAAGCGGACTTCGTCACCACCACAGACGGCACCGGGGTCGTCCACACCGCGGTGATGTACGGCGAGGAGGACTACAACCTCGGCATGCAGGTCGGCTTCCCCGCACAGCAT
>JASLNR010000031.1 GCA_030745885.1 Candidatus Thalassarchaeaceae archaeon | reverse complement strand
ACAACTTCTCCCGAAGGGTCTCTTCCACAACTTTCACACACCATACAACTGGCTCCAACATCGTAGCTAAGGGGGATAAGGAATCAGAATCCTCGTGGATTCGAACCCTAGATTCACTTTCACCGAATCGGCAATCCTACCTCAAAGTTGAAACGACATACGTCGATTATCTCGGAACATGAGAAGCGCATCCGAAGCGTACACCAGCAGCCCGACCGCCAGAAGCGAGTGGATACAGGGGGACATGGACCAGGGAACGGCCACCATTCTAGAACTGGCCCAAGCCTGGCTAGACAACCCCCGGAGAGCCCACAGGAAGAACGACAGCCAGCCCCAGAACATCCAGAGGGCACTGAACAAGTTCAGACCAGCATTGAGCAGATACACTCCCGACGACCTGAGAGTAGACTCCGTGTATCCCGACTTCATCCGGTGGTTCGAGGATTTCCTCGAGAGCACCGAACTAGCGAAGAGCACCTTGGACACCTACTTCCGCCAGCTCTGTTCAGCCATACTCCCCTACGCTGGCGTCGAGGAGAGGATCGTGATCGACGTGAAGAAGGACATCAGGCGATACAGGAAGAAGCTCAAGATCCCCGAGCACCCACACCGAGCGATTACGGACGAGGAACTCGTCGTCTGGCTAAACCTGATCGAGGGCTGGTGCAGCGAGCCGGAATCCGCCCCGAACATAGTCGCTGAGTCAAGCCCGGGATGCTCCATGGCCAAGTCGCAGAGGACGAGCCGGGTGTCTCTCCTCGCCCTCAGGGCCTACGTCTGGCTAGCCCTCTCGCAGGGAGGGCGTGCCAATGAGATCCGCAGGACCAGGATATCTCAAATCGAGTCGAACAGCGTGATCCGCGAGATCACGAAGATGAGGACCTACACCCAGCCAATCAGGACGAGCCTTCCCCGGTGGGTGATGGCCAAGGTCGACCCCTACGTCCAGCACTGCAGGGCGAAGCGCCCCGATGCGGTCTTCCTGTTCTCCGAGAGCGAGGACAGGACGGGACGCGGAACTATCTCCGCGTCGACCCTCAACAAGCTCGTCAAGGGCTCCATGATGCTCGCCGACCTGGGGCCGACGACACCAGGGCGCTACTACCGGGTCCACGACCTCAGGAAGGTCTGGGCGAGGTGGATAAACCAGAACGGCGGCTCGATAGAGGAAGTGTCCGCGTTCCTGACCCACTCCTCCACGGAGGTCACGTACAGGGCCTACTTCGCAGACGACCACAAGTCGGAGCTCCGGAAGACCGGCCGGGAGAGGGGGCTCGCGCAACTGGAGGCGCTGCTGGAGGAGCGCGACGACTTGGATGCAAGGATTAGCGAGCTGTCCGACCAGCTGGAGCGGGTCGGGTTCTGGTCCGACGGACAGGGAGGTGGCATCTACCCGTCCTGCTGGATCGACGACGAGGACCCGTTGGTCCACGAACTCAACTCATCGGGGAACGAGGCGATTGGTAGTCCCTCCCGGATTCGAACCAGGGTCACGAGATCCAGAGTCTCGTATGATGGACCGCTACACCAAGGGACTGGCAGCGCACGGAGACGGGCTGGATATTTCAAGAAACCCGAGCAACCTATGTGACCACTCAAATGAATCTGAAGCCAGCATTCACGCGGTCCAGACTCTCTCTGCTGGGGCGCATACGCTCCTCAGGCAGGGCCATCAGCGGCGTGTCGGTAAGGTCGAGAGAGTCGGTGGCAGTTGGCACGTCTGGGTCATAGTATAGCAGTCCGGTGACATGGCGGTCCGCCCGCTCTGCCTCGTGGATCGCGCGCAGAGCGGAGACCACGTCGCCCGTGTCGTGGTCCGAGCCCACGGCCTCGAGCCTGAGGGTGGAGCCGTCGAAGAGCTGGATTTCCCGGTACTCGCCCTCGGGGACGTCGACTTCCTCTATGGGGGAGAAGTGCGGGATGTAGTCGAGGATGTGGAGTACCTCGTCGTTCTCCTTGACGTAGTTGTAGGATCGATAGGACTCGTCGTTGTTGGCGAAGGTTACGCAGGGGGAGATGATGTCGATCACCGCCATCCCCCTGTGGCTCATGGCCGCCCTTATCAGTGCGGTGAGCTGCTTCTTGCTGCCCGAGAAGGAGCGCGCGACGAAGCTGCACCCGAGGTTGATGGCCATGGCGCAAAGGTCGATTGGGGGCTGCTCGTTCATAGCCCCTTTCTTCTTCTTGGAGCCTTTCTCCACAGTGGCACTATACTGTCCCTTGGTCAGTCCGTAGACACCGTTGTTCTCGATGATGTATACCATGTCCACGTTCCTGCGGATGGCGTGTACGAACTGCCCCATGCCGATGCTGGCGGTGTCGCCGTCCCCTGAGACTGCGATGAATGACAGGTCCTTGTTGACCATGTTGGCGCCGGTGGTCACCGAGGGCATCCGGCCGTGAACGGTGTTGAAGCCGTGGCTGTTGCCGAGGAAGTAGGCAGGCGTCTTCGAGGAGCACCCGATTCCGCTCATCTTCGCTATTCCCTGGGGCTCGATACCGTTCTCCCACGCGGCTTGGATGATCACATTCGAGATCTGATCGTGTCCGCACCCCGGGCATAGCGAGGACCTGCCTCCGGCGTACTCGGTCTTCTCGAGTTCGATTACGTTCAGCTTCATCGCTGTCATGCTCCCACGTCCCGCAGCGTCTCGAGGATCCTGTCCGCGTACACGCGCGCCCTCGGCGGCAGCCCGTCGCTGTAGGCGACGCTGTGTAGCTTAGGCACCAGCCTGATCGGAATCTCCCTGCGCAGGATGCCATAGAGCTGCCCGTCCCGGTTTATCTCGAGGATGATGTTGGTTTCGTGCCGATCGATGAAGGCCTCGACCTCGGGGTGGACAGGGAGGGCCCTCACACGGCAGGTACTGACTGAGAGGCCGGTGGCCTCCAACAAGTCATCGATCTCAATAATCGTGTTTTCCATCGAGCCGTAGAAGACTATGCCGACCTCCTTCTTCTCCTCCTCACGGATGACTGGTGCCGGAAGGTGCTGACGCGCCCCGTCGATCTTTTTCCGCAGGCGTACCATCGTGTCCCTATACACCTGTGGGTCCTCCGAATAGACTCCGTCCTCGTCATGCCCAGTGCCCCGGTAAAGAATCGGGTCGAGGCCGCTTCCGGGAAGGGTCCTGTACGGGATGCCATCGCCGTCGACGTCCCTGTAACGGCCGTAGTTCGGTATGGAGTCCATCTCCTCTTGGGTGCGGATGACCTTCCCGCGATCCATCGCCTCGTCGGGGTATTGGAAACCGGAGGTCGCCCAACGGTTCATCCCTAGGTCGAGGTCGCCGAAGCCGAAGACCACGGTCTGGTACCTCTCGGCGTAGTCGAAGGCTCGCCAGCCGTATTCGAAGCACTCGTCTACCGTACCAGGGATGAGAACGATGTGTTGGGTATCTCCGTGGCTCGCCTCGTAGAGCATCGATAGATCACCCTGCTGGGTCCTTGTGGGCAAGCCTGTCGATGGCCCCACGCGGTTGATGTCCCAGATTACGCCCGGCACCTCGGAGAAGTAGGAAAGCCCGATGAACTCCGACATCAGCGATATCCCCGGCCCACTGGTGCATGTCATGCCTCTTCCGCCGGCCCACCCGGCTCCTACCACCATCCCCGCTGCAGCGAGCTCGTCCTCAGCTTGGATGACCGCGCAGGTCGAGCCTCCGGCACCGTCGGTCCGGAGCTCCGGAAGCCAGTCGATGACAGACTCGGCGAGGGATGACGAAGGCGTTATTGGGTACCACGAGAGCAAGTTGATCCCCCCATATATTGCACCTAGGGCTGTTGCATCGTTGCCATCGATTAGGAATGTGGATGGGTCCTTGTCCCGTGCCTCGACGGATAGGGAGCACTCGAAGTCCCAGTTCTCATCGGCATAGGCCCTGCCCTCAGATATGGCGCGCATGTTGAACTCGATCGCCTTCTCCTTCCCCTTGAACTGGCTAGACACAGCCCCCGCAATCGCGCCTTCTTCAATGTCGAGGAGGTGGGCGAGAGCTCCGACGTAGTACATATTGGCCATAAGCCGTGCCAGTTTAGGGTTGATTCCTCTTGCCATCGTGGTCATAGGTATGCCCAGAAGGGTGCAGTCGTCGCGTTCCAAAGGGAGCTTGACGTCCTCGTTGTAGACAATTATTGTTCCAGGCTCGACCTTCTCCAAGTCCTTCAGCCAGGTGTCCTTGTTCATGATAACTTGGATGTCGGTCTTGTCGCCGGGAGCCTGGTAACCCTCATCGCTGGCCCTGATGATGAACCAAGTGGGCAGCCCCGAGATGTTGCTCGGGAAGAGGTTCTTGCCACTTACTGGCACCCCCATCTCAAACATTGAATGCATCAGAATGAGATTTGAAGATTGAGACCCAGTACCATTTGCTGTTGCGATATTAATGACGAAATCGTTGACGGTCTTTCCCATTGCTTTCGTTTCCCCAGCGCCGAATTACCCTCCATCGGTCCGTTCGCAGGGGACATGGCATTGAGCGTGGGTCTTATGGGTTACCATGTGAAAACCCCCCTCTCCCATCCCACTATTCGTACGTTGGAATTTTCAATGATGGCGCGGTCGGCCGGCCGATGCCGGTGCCCGAGGGGTTGCAGAACGCGTGGGAAGAGGCCGCCGAACTGACCGAGAATGACGAGCCAGAAAAAGCTCTGGATTTACTGAGATCGGCATGGGAACTCACTGAGAACGAGGCTCAGAGATCGAGGACATTGAGGCTCGCTGCGGACGCCGGCACGGAATTGGGATTAATCGACGAGCCCAACCAGAGGCGCCACTGGCAGAAAGCATACAAGAACTACTCCAAGGCATTGGCCCTCGATTCCAAGAACAAGGAGACTCGCAGGAAGATGAACAAGCTTGCATCGATGATGGATGAGAGGGCCATCTCCCTCGGCCTCGGAATACAGATGTTCGATGAGGGCAACCCCACTCCGTTGGGACTCCTTGCCATGATGGCAGCCCTCGCTCTGGTATTGGTTTCGTTCAAGATAGTCGCAGACTTCCTCTCCGAGGACGAGTCCAACCCGATCGTTGTCTTTGAGGTGACATACTCCGTCGACGGACAAGAGGTAAAGGGTGAGATTGAGATAGAGCTCTATCAGGACGATGCCCCGATGCATGTGGAGAGCTTCCTCTCTCACGTAGGGGACTTCCGGTACGACTTCACCGAGTTCCACAGGATTATTGACAATTTCATGGTTCAAGGCGGGGATATCGAGCGAGAACAGGGCAGAGGGGGTTATTCCGCTCACTACTACGGCTGGTGCAATGGTCAGGAACTACCCCTCGAACAGTGCTCCTTGGAGGACTGGTCGATACCCTACGAGCACGAGAACGGACTCAAGCACACAGCCGGCGCAATCGCCGCTGCTCATGCAGGCCTCAATACCGACGGCAGTCAGTTCTACATCGTTCCAGACGATGGTCAGGCAACCCACTTAGACTGGGAAGAGGGCAAGGATTGCTCCCAGGAGTCCTGCCATACGGTTTTTGGATACGTGATTTCGGGTATGGAGCACGTCAATGCAATGAGCGAGGTATCCACCGATGCCAATAACGCCCCAATTGAAACCGTCCATCTATTGACTGTCCAGCTCAAGGCATAGTTCCCTGCCATAATTGGTCGAACGGGCAACTTCATGTACCACGCCCGGAGGGTTGTAAACAGGTGACTAGATGTCCACCATAGACCCGTTCGGCGCACTCTCTACCTTTGAAAAATCCGACGGCTCCACTGCTTCCTTCGCGAATCTAAATGCTCTTGAGAGGGAGGCAGCCTGCAACTTGAAAAAACTCCCTGTATCGATACGAATACTTCTTGAATCTGCTCTGAGGAACTGTGACGGCTTCCTCGTGTCCGAGGACGATGTCCGACGCATCGCTGCATGGTCGCCGACCATGACTCCGACAGAGATCCCATTCAGCCCCAGCAGGGTGCTTCTGCAGGATTTCACCGGAGTTCCCGCCGTGGTCGATATCGCTGCCCTGCGAGATGCGATGGTGGCATTGGGCGGCGATCCTGAGAGGGTGAACCCACAGGTCCCCGTTGATCTGGTGATTGACCACTCGGTGCAGGTCGATGTCTCTGGCCTCTTTCCGAATGCGCAGGAGCGCAACCTCGAGATCGAGTACGAGCGCAACCTGGAGCGCTACAAATTCCTCAAATGGGGTCAGCAGAGCCTTGACAACTTCCGCGTCGTCCCACCTGGCCGCGGCATAGTTCACCAGATCAACCTAGAGTGGATAGCGAGCATCGCTCGAGAGGAAGGCGGAATATGGATTCCCGACACCCTTGTCGGTACGGACTCCCACACTACCATGGTCAACTGCCTCGGCGTCCTCGGGTGGGGTGTTGGGGGGATCGAGGCCGAGGCTGTGATGCTCGGACAGCCGATCTACATGCTACTGCCCGAGGTCGTCGGATTCGAGCTCACGGGAGCCATGCAGCCCGGAATCACAGCCACTGACATGACTCTGCGAATCGTGCAGATGCTCAGGGAGCACGGCTGCGTTAGCAAGTTCGTCGAGTTCCACGGCGCGGGTCTTGCGAGTCTGAGCCTTCCTGACCGCGCGACTATAGCCAATATGTCACCGGAGTACGGCGCCACCTGCGGCTACTTCCCCGTCGACCAAGTCACCCTGGACTACATGCTGCTCTCCGGTCGCGAGCCGTCCCAAGTCGAGGACGTCAAACGCTATCTGATCGCTCAAGGACTGTTCTACTACGATTCGACCCCCACACCGGAGTTCACTTCGAATCTTTCTCTCGACCTCAGCACCGTCGAACCCTCTCTAGCTGGACCCAAGAGACCTCAAGACAGGGTCACGCTACACGAAATGAAGTCCCACTGGAGAGCCAGTCTGAATACGCCTATCGGATACAAGGGACACGGAGTGGACCCTTCTCGTAACGATGCCACCTCCCCCATTGCCGGGCACGACTCTAAGTTGGGCCATGGGGACGTAGTTATCGCCGCCATCACGAGTTGCACCAATACCAGCAACCCGAGCGTGATGATAGCTGCCGGATTGGTCGCTCGAAATGCACTCTCCAGCGGACTCTCGATCAAGCCTTGGGTCAAGCCGAGCCTCGCTCCCGGAAGCCGCGTGGTGACCGAGTACTACGACGCCGCAGACCTCACTGGGGATCTCTCGGCCCTAGGCTTCAGTGTCGTCGGATACGGTTGCACTACTTGCATCGGCAACTCGGGCCCCCTCGACGAGGGAATCGTGGCTGCAATCGATGGTGCTGACTTGGTGGTCGGCAGTGTCTGCTCGGGCAACCGAAACTTCGAGGGCAGAATCCATCAGAAGGTGAAAGCGAACTACCTCGCAAGCCCGCCCCTTGTCGTGGCCTATGCACTGGCGGGCACGCTAGACATCGACTTCTCGAGTGAGCCTCTCGGTCACACTGACTCCGGCGAACCGATCATGCTCGCTGACATCTGGCCCAGTGACGACGAGATCCGATCTACCATCGAGAGCGTGATCGACCCGGAGATGTTCAAGGTTCGTTACGCGGACATCCTGCGCGAGCCACGCTGGGATGCCATCCCCAGCGAACCAAGCGCCCTCTTCAACTGGGACGACACGTCCACCTACGTCCGCCTCCCGTCCTTCCTGCAGGGGATAGAATCAGAACCCGCACCCATCGAGCCGATTCAAGGTGCCCGCGTCATCGTAATGGTGGGCGACTCAATCACCACCGACCACATCAGCCCCGCTGGAGCGTTCCCCCATCACGGGCCAGCGGGAAAGTATCTGTTGGACAAAGGGGTCCAGCCGCGAGACTTCAACTCGTTCGGGAGCCGCAGAGGCAACCACGAGGTGATGGTTCGCGGTACCTTCGCCAACATCAGGATGAGAAATCAGATTGCTCTTGGAACGGAGGGCGGATTCTCCACCCACTTCCCTACAGGGGAGGTTACCACGATCTTCGAGGCAAGTAACAGGTACCGTGACGATGCAACCCCCTTGATCGTACTCGCTGGCTCGCAGTATGGGACTGGTAGCAGCAGGGACTGGGCAGCAAAGGGAACCCTCCTACTCGGCATCAGGGCCGTCATCGCGACCTCCTATGAACGAATACATCGATCCAACTTGGTTGGCATGGGCATCCTCCCTCTTGCTTTCAAGGAGGGCCAGAACGCCGAGAGCCTGGGTCTTGACGGGTCGGAGTCCTTCGACATTCCAGCTAGCGAAGAACTCACTCCTTTCTCCGAAATCAACATCACTGCTAAGAGGGAGGACGGAACAGGGTTCTCCTTCGATGCCGTTGTAAGACTCGAGACTCCGGTGGAGGTCGATTATTACAGGAATGGGGGAATCTTGCATACCGTGCTTCGCAACCTAGCAAAAGGTTGAACGCACAAGCCCCCACAATCCCAGTCGGTGATGGGGTGGAGGAACACGAATCAGAAGTGGAAGAGGGGCTTCCCGGACCACCTCCTGACCCGTCCAGCATCCCCTCTGTCGTCAGGGCCATAGGGGATTTGGATGTCGAGGCTAAGGCAGAAGAGAATGGAATAACCAAGCCCTCAGAGCCCGACATCAGGGGCATCATCGAGTTCTTCGATGAGATAGAGCCTCCTGAGCCACTGGACAACAACCTCTCTGGCGACCCACTCGCGGAGGCTTGGCTACAGATCCTACTCGGTCTAGTTGTCAGGGAGCACGGACAGTCATCGCTTCCCATTGGAACCATCGAACTCGTGATTGGGGAGAGGATTAATCGTGAGGGAATCGATTTGGAGATTTTCTTGGATCGCCTATGGATGATGGGGCGCCTAGAGAAGGTCTACGGCGGAGCCGAGGTAAGTTACTCCCCCAATCCGAGTTGGCTCGAGTTACAATAATTCACGTTTGTGAATGGGATTGGCGGGACATCATTCCGATGCGGTGAAAAGTCACCACTAGGCAATACATAAGAGAGGCACGAAAGTCCGAGTCGGCATGGTTCAATGCTCAGGGCCTTCACACAGTCGTCTTCGCGAGTGTAGGAGGGCCGTGACCCTAGTCTCCCTCATGCTGGCTTCCCTGTTCGTTGCAATGGCTCCCTTGGCCTCAGCATCGCACACCACCCAGTACGGTGTGCAGCGCGACCCATTGCACATCTCGATAGGCGACTTGAATTGCGATGATCACAATGACATCGCTTCCGGCAGCGGCATGGGTCACTTCATCAGTTTCCTCTACAATGACGGCTCGGGCGGGTTCGGAGACCGCCAAGACGTGCTAATCTCGAATAACGACTCCTTCAGAGCTGGATTCAGGGACGTTGCTGATGGCAACCGGGTTGAGATAGCCGACGTGGACGGTGACGAGGTCAACGACGTGATCTACTACCAGCAGAACGCTAGGTTCACCGACGAGTCCTTCGTCAGGCCCGCCAACCTCACTGTGCTCAAGGGGGAGTGTGACAAAAGGGTGAACGAGTGGGAGGAGATGTTCGAGACGATTACCATAATCAATCCCTACCTTTCCGACTTCGATGTCGGCGACATCACCGGTGATGGATACGCTGACGTGGTCTTCGTATCGACAGACTCAACTTTCGCTAACCAGTTCATCCAGATTTACAAGGGACCCGACTATACCCTTCCGTCCAATCAGCATTCTCCCATTTCAGTTCCTCTCACCAATGGGTACTACACGGCAATAATGCTTGGGAACTGGAACGAGGACCTACAGACCAACCCCCTGACGGGGGACCCTCTTCCCGGGGAGTGCGTCGACCAAGACATCTGGCTTCTCAGAACCCCGCCCTACAACACGGGCGTGGGCTACTCGAGGGGGACCTTCGACAACATGACCGTCCTAGAGTACGACTGCCTCACTGGAACATACCCCAACCCGATGGATCCGACCTCCACCGGAAATATGCACGACTTCTCGCTCGATGTCGAGCACGACTACGAGTTGTTCGGAATAGACATCGCGGACACCACTCCTGATGACGATACGGACGAGATTGACTTGATAGTCGCTGTCGATGGCATCACAGGCAATCTGACTTATGCAACCAAGAGCGGCGCCAACTGGGACACCCAGAATTACGTCCCGTACGGCAACTACATGGGTGCCTCTGTAACCATCTCGGATGTCAATCGTGATGGCGAGGTCGATTTCTTCGTACCCACGTCGCTTACTCTCCTAGGCACTCAGGAGTCGACCGTTCAAAACCAGACTTACTTGCTCCGACCCAATCTCAGAGCCCTCAATACCGTCCAGATACTTCTCGCTGACCCGAATAGCGAGGGTTACCTGCCCCCGCTCTCGTTCGATGTCGGGCGACGCCCGACCATGGCCGTGCCCGGCCAGCTGCAGGGTGGCGAGAACAGCGCACTGGAGGTGGTCATCGGACAGGCGGACTACACCTACAGGTTCTCCAACAATGCGATGTGGCTCGATACTATGGGTTACGCCGGACAGGGCGACTACCTATCCGTACTCGCTCTAGACAACTTCGACCAAGGAATAACTCGGGTCACCATAGAGCCCTCAGTGATGGACCCTGCATCCTTCCAGAGCATTGTCGGCGAGGGCAATCGATGGGTAAATGTCACCGTAAAGAACACCGGTCTGATGCCCATCGCCAGCGGTAGCGTGGACGTCGACCTCGAAGTCAGAGAGGTCCTTGGTGGCTCGGACACGGTCGTCTACCACAACGACTTCGAATCTGAATCTGCAAACGTCAACCTAGACGGCGCCCATTTCGAGAAGTACTCCTACACCGGCGAGTACTCGCAGGGGAACTCTTCGTGGCACATCGACGGGGACAGATTCTGGATTAATGGCACCACCTACTACGAGGGGGACGTCGTACACTTCAACAACAGCGACTACCAGTGCGGGCACAATGGCACGCCCTCGTGCAGCACCGTTCCAGACGAGGACAACGAGTCCTGGGATGAGGTGGCCTTCTATCCTTGGGAGGCCAGGGAGAACCCGACCAACTTCTTCTGGGCGGGCGTGGAGCACCCCGAGGCCGACGGCAATAACAGCACCGGCTACTACAACCACATGGACGAGGCCCTTATCCTCGAGGACGTCGATCTTACCGGGGCGAACGCCGCCTTCCTTGACCTCGATGCGATATGCAGCGCCGGCTTCTTCCAACTATTCCTAGCCGAGCCCTACGATGTGATCGAACGGTGGCTGTACGAGGACTCATGCAGCATCGAGATTTGGAGCGAAGGCTCCGGTTGGGAGCCTGTCTGGAGGTACGGTGGCTGGGACAACGAGCGGAAGTACCGCATCGAGGAACGCGTCTCTAGCAGCCCCGACCCGGAGTACAACGACTACAACGATGACTTCTACGGCGACTGGCAATCCTCGTTGTGGAACAACTACACTGAGAGTGGGGGGGTGCGGGACTCGTGCTCCATGCCCTACCTGAACTTCGGCTACCCCTATGCCTTTTGCTGGGACGACGGGGAGTTGGATCAAAAGGCCAACACGATCGACCTAACTCCCTATGCGGGGGAGATCATCGACATCAGGTTCCGCTTCCGCAGCGGCCTTGAGGGGTCTGTCGGACCCGTCGGCGCGGCCGACTACTCCGGGCTGGACGGCTTCGCCTTCGATAACATAACCATCAGGAAGAGGAACGTCGCGTTTGGAGATTCGACATTGGAGAGCCAGACGCTGACGCTGAGTAACGCGGCTGCAGGCGAATCCCAGACCGTTCAGCTAACCGCTGACTTCGTCGACAACACGACCTACTATGTCTCCGTCACCCTCTCGAATCCAGTTGGCTACACCGATCAAGACGACACCAACGACCAGAGCCGATTCCAACTAACCGTCAGGAACCTGTATGACCCCGGCCTAATCGAGGAGCCGTGGCTCGACCTCGAGAATGGTGAGCTGTACGCCTCGGGCGATAGGGACATCACCATCGGCGTCCAGAACTGGGGCAATACCGTAGTCGACTTCCAGGTTGAGGCCCAGGTGTTCAACGCCCTGCCTGAGCTGATAGCCGCCGAGGACTTCTCCGGCTTCGAGCCTATCTGGGAGGACGACGGCAACGAAAACGGCAGCAGGCTAGACGACACTTCGAGCTCCAACGAGATGCTCCCACAGAACCAAGGCGTGTTCAAGAACCAGGCCTACTGGCTCGGCCACCCCTCGGAGGGCTACGGCGACAACTGGAACGAGACGATTACATTGGAGCCAATCGAGATCTCAGACAGCGGCGCAGACTTCACCTTCCTGACCTTTGACTACTTCGCTGAGGGAGACCACATAGCAGACAGGAACGGCAATGTTCAGTCAGTTCGTGACTTCTCCTACCTAGAGGCGTCTTGGGTCAGAGATGGGGAGGTCTACCAGGGCGTGATCTATGGGAGTTGGACTGACTTGAACGCCAACGGATTACGCCCGGGATACAACGGCGTCACCGATACGTACTTCCACTACTGCGAGGACTTCGATCAGAACGGACTCTACGAGGAGGTGGAATATGCCGGCGACCACTCGGGCGGGATTGGCCAGGACGGATGGGTGCAGTGGTTCGACTCCGAGGACATGGTGGGAACTGCCCGAATCGACCTGACCCACGTCCACCTCATCAACACCACAAGTCCGGATTCATTCGCTTGGACCGAAGAGTGCACTACTCTCGCTGGCTCCGATGTGACCTTCACATGGCGCTTCTACTCAAACGACGACGGCGTCAACGGCAATGCGGGATACGCTGGCTTCGCAATCGACAATATCCGCGTCGATGACTACACCTTCACCGATGACGGAAAATACCTGGAGAACGTTACGGGAATGGACGCCGCACAGAGGCGAACCATCAAGATGGGGACGCATGACTTCGAGAACGGCCTGTACAGAATCGACCTGATGACGCTCTATGACAACACCGACAACACCTCGAAATGGTTCGGCAAGCCCGAGATGAGCATCGCGAACAACGTTTCCACCATCCTCTTTGGCATCGCCAACGCCGACATAACCCTCCTGCAGCCCGATGTGATGGACTGCGTCACTGACATCATCTACGAGTGCGTTTACGCGTCAAATCCCTCAGGCCAGGCATCTCACAGTTTCTCAGTCCCACTCTTGAATGGGGTGATTGAGGGCACCTACGCTCTGACGATGAAAATCATTGATGAGGATACCGGCCAGACGGTTTACGAGCAGCAGGCCGATAACGGACCCTTCGTGCTCGACCCACACCAACGGGGGCAGGCCAATTGGACTTCCCCCTACAACCAATGGTTCGACGGCCATAACTACAACATCAGCTTCTACGCCACATTTGTTGAGGACGGCGAGGAATCGGGCAACGAACGCTTCTTCGAGATCGCGTTCCATGATCACGTTGACGTCGCAATCTTCTCCGACCCAACGGACCAGAGCAGGCTCCAACGCGTCAAGACTGACTTGCAGGCCATGGGCAAGACCTACACCCAGCTCGAAGTGAATGACTGGAATGCCTACGGAACCGAGGATTGGCTCGAGCACTACTCCAAGATCCTGCTTCCTTGGCAAACGGACTACAATGTCGAGTACGGTGACTACTACGAACTGTTGGGTGCACCCAACCCTCAGAACTCGGACATCACTCTAACCGAGACCCTAGTTGACTTCATGCATGATGGCGGCACCGTACAAATCCACCTCGGCCCCTATCGAAGCGAGTATCTGAGTCTTGGGACCGATAGTGAGAGGCTTCCCTTTGACATGGACATAGTGATGAGGGACCACGTCAACCAGACAGTCGACCGCAGAATCCACTCGAACAACCTCACCTTCGTGGATCGTTTCCACCCGATTATGTCCGGCGTCAACACTTCTGCCTTCGCAGGCGTAAACGGCGGATCCCACGTCGCGCTTTCCGGTCTGGACACCAACCAGGTCAACGCGGACAACCTGCCACTCGCCTGCAGCGACGCCCCCGCAGGGGAGAGCGAAGGTGGGAGGGTAAGTGATGGCGGGACCTTCCATACTCTGATCAGAGACAGTGCGAACCCCAGCCAGTCCCTGCTCTCTGTGTGCAATTACTACCAAGGCGGGCTTATCGTCACCACCATAGATGTCGAGAACCCCACTGTTTCGCAGTCTTACGGCGACTCTAACTTCCCACTGTTGTCAAACATGCTGGATTTCCACCTAACTCCCTATCCGGACGGTTTCGAGATCGCGGGCGAGGGTTTCGACATCACCATCGACGGGAAGATCCAGAACATCGACGTCCTCACCGCGGCCTATCAGAGGAAAGCGATAGAGAGCGGCGCATCTCTACAGTTCGGCTACGAGACCAACGTGGATGGCATCTTCGCAGACTGGACCATAGAGTCGGCGAACGGTGAGACAGTCACCGGATGGGATGGCAAGATTCTGGGTGATGACAACTGGCACGTGCACCAAGACGACGCCACGAACTCGATTAACGCCACGTTCTGCGTCCAAGACGACGGCGCCGACCTCGGTTGCAAGATCGATGCGGAGTGGAAGATCTGGTTGTACTTGCATGATGCCGCAGGCCACACTAGGATTACCAACGTCTCCGTCTACACCAATGATATCGCTGCCGACGACTCAGCCCCCGTGGCTCAAATCGATATCGTGCAGGACAACATCAGCATCGAGTTCCTTGAGTTCATAGGATACCAACCGACGCCCACCGGCGAACAGGACAGCGACGGGAACTGGATAATGGTCGACTCCCCCAAGTACAGGGTCAGACTCACCGATACCGGTACCACCGACATCAAGTTCTCAGCCGCTAACAGCAGCGATATCGGGACCGGCATCAAGACCTACACTTGGTCGGTCAGCGGCGATGGCAATCAAGATCACCAGGTTATCCTGCCAAAGAGTCAATTCGACTGGCATTACACCTTCAGCAACATCACCCCGAACAATAACCCAATCATGCTCGAGCTCGTTGTTACCGATCAAAGAAACCTCGACTCAACCCCTCCCTTCAGGATATTCTTCGAAGTGGTCGGAGAGCTCTTCGGGGACGATGAACCGGAGAACGAGATGGACACCATCTCCACTCCTGAAGGCCATCGATTCGACGCCCTTGAAGCCGTTGACATAATCAATATCACCGGAGTTATCGTCGACAACGACGAGGGAAGCGAGTGCGATGTCACTGTAGAGGTAGTGCTCGATGACACCTCGATCTTCGACAAGGGGGAGGCTACCAAGACCACTCAGAAGCAACTCGGCCGATACGACAGGCAGACGGGCCTGTGTGACGGTGATTCCTACACTCTCTCGCTGAATATCTCCCACCTGTACATGGAGGAAGACGGAAACGCAGGATTGATCTACATCAGGATTACTGAAGGCTCCTATGTGGTCAATGACCAAATCCAGCTCTACACCCTGCCTAGGCCGATAGATCCCTGCGTTGCGGACCCAGATTCCTGCGCCGAGGACAGCGGCGACGTGATGGCAATGGTCGTGATGGCCGGCATCGCCGCAACAATCCTCATCCTAGTCGTCCTCGTTACGCTATTGGTCCTTAGCCGTGGTCGAGCCCCAGACGAAGACTCGATCGAGTCCTTCGGAGGGGTGGAGCAAATGGACCCGGTCGAGGCTTACGTCCAGCAACTCCTAGCCCAGGGATATGACGAGCAGACGGCACGCCAGTACGCCCATATCGAGACATACGTCCAGCAGCTAATTACCCAGGGATATGACGAGCAGACGGCACGCCAGTACGCTCAACAGTACTACTCCCAGTACTACACCCAGCAGAAGGGCGGAGGGGGCTGACCCATCAGAAAGGGACGTGCAGTTCCCACTTACTCGGCATCCTCTCACCTGACTCCTGTATCAGCGCAATCCTCTCCTTGAATGCAGGCATCCTATTGCCCAGAATCGAGTTGTAAAGCTTCGAGCCCCTGATTTCTTCGGGGATGCAGACCTTGCCGACGGTGGTCTCGCAGTCCAGGGCCCTATCTAGGTCGAGAGCGTGACGATTCAGTTTGTGAAGCAGCCCCATTGAGAGCCTGCTGATTCCAAAGTAAGATGCAAGAATCAGGATGAAGACTAGGGCCGAGCCAAGGTTGGTAGATCCAAAGGCGAACATGGCTGCAGAGCCAAGGAGGAATACGATCGGTGCTACGAAGGTCAGCAGGAAGAAGGTCTGCGAGATCGGCTTCTTCTTCCTCATTCTCCTAATTATGTCCCATCTCTGGTCCTTCTGGTCCTGAGGAGCGAAGGCACCGTCTTCCTCCTGCCTCGTTGCCCTTTCGACCATTCTCCTGACTCCTTCCATCCGCGCCTCGAGACGTCTATTTGGAGGGATGTCAATGCCATCGCCGTAAAGAATCTCCAGCCTGTCCGCGCACTCATCAAAGTAGCCCAGCCTCACTAGGATAGCCAATTGCTCAATGAGTGGAATGATGTCTCCGGGGGCTCCATCCCTCCTGTTCTCCCACCACTCCAGACCATGCTCTAGCATCCCCAGATGATCAACTAGGATGGTCCCACCCAATTCCCACGCACGAGCGTTGTCGGGGTTCAGATCGACCACCTTTCGCAGTGCAGACATCGCCTTCGCAGCTTGGGCAAGATCGGGCATTTCCTGCCTTCCTCGCGGCGTAAGGGGAAGGCTCCACTGTGCTATGGCCATCCATGCATCTGCATGCGAGTCGTCGATATGGACGACATCCTTAGCCATTGAGACAGCCGAATCCCTGTCCCCGCTCTGCTCGGCTTCCATTGCATCGAGCCATAGCATCTCTGCACTCTTTGACATAATCGCTGCAGTGACAATCCGATGAAGAATGCTGGGGTGTGCTCTGCCAATCAGCGCCGGCCCCTGCTCGGACCCCTCCCCTTCGGGTTTCTGCGACCCCCTCCCTTCTTTGGGGACCCCCGTCGCTTGTTAGGGACTCTCTTACCTCCTCTCCCCCTGCCATGGTGCTTGGACACGTGCCTGCTCCCTCTGGCTTCCCCACGACCCTTATGCTGCCCTCTTCGTTTACTGCTAGACCTGCTGCCCCTTACACGACCCTGTCCCGACCTGACCCGCGGGGCGATCTCGATCGGTGAACCAACCGCTGCCTTTGCATCAATACCTCTTTGCAGGGGGTGGATATGAATCAGGGGTTCCTCGATTGCCCCCAAAACCGTCTCTACCCTCCCTAGGATCTTCCCCCCCGTGATTCTGATGCTCGTGCCCAATCGAGGCACCCTCCCCTCGAAAGACGCGAGTAGGCCGCCTTCGTGAGAGGCCCGAGTGACCCTTCCAGAGAAACTCATGCAATCAATCCCGACGACGCGCGTACATGAGTGCAGCGACCGCAGCTAGTAGAAGTGCTGGCATACCAGCAGCAGGAAGCAAGCCCCCCTCCCCATCTATGGGGGGCGGAGCGGGTTCACAGGCTACGTAGGGGTCGACGCAGTCAGGTGCTCCCTCGACAAACAGGAAGGAGTTGTCAACGTTTTGCGAAATCGTCGTGCATTGGCCCGACTCATCACAGCCGGTAATGCCCACTGATATAGTGCCAGATTCTTTGACCCCCATATCGAACCAATCGCTTTCCCACGTGTTTCCACTAATCCCCGCCGCCCCCGCTTCCTTTCCATCGATGTCTATGGAGAAGTAAACCGATTCGCCATCGGGATCACTATACTGGCCCGTGATTTTCCATAGGGTGCCATCCCAATCAGTGGAAGTGACGGTTACCAAAGGGGGTGAACCCTCTTTCACGATACCCAGGTCGTAGATGTGTTCCATCGGATAGCCCTCCACGTGATAAGCCCGAACCCAAACGAACGCAATTCCTGGCAGGATATTCGTCGAGGGGACGTCTATGTCTGTATGGGAGTCGATAGATTCCATCACCAGATATTGGGGCTGACCCTCCTGAACCAAGCCAATTTCGACTGTTATTGCCGGCCATCCAGAGGAGGTGGAGATGGTGATTGGATGGGGGTCAATGAGAACCGAATCAGAGGTGGAGAGAGTGAAAGGAACGCCAAAATTCCATGTTCTGTTACCGGATGACTGCCCGGCCCCGTCGGTCGATTCGCAAGTGACCTCGACTATCCCTTCGATGGTCACCCAGAGAGATCGGTCGATGCTCTGGCTGATGCCTCCAGAGCCTCCGGTTCTGCAGGCGATTTCCAGTTGTGAGACGCCAGACTCGTCGGTGAACCACGTCGATAGGGTATGCCACGAGACCCATTTCGTTTGCCCCTCTTCAGCCGCGGGGAACCAAGAACCGTCCTCTGGAGCCGCATCCGTCCAAGTAGGGGGATTGTCGACGGGCACGGGAGAAGTAGTGAAGTCGGCGTAGAGATCCTCGCCGTAAGGCCAAGTTTCCCTTTCAAGGCTAGGGAACAGGGTGTATGTCAGGCTGCCATCCTCATTCGGGCGCAGCTCGTGAGTGGATGAGCCATCACCGATGCAACTCCCCCTCATGGGTGTGGCACCGCCACTGGGGTTGTCTTCGTCAGGACCGACGTACCTTCCTTCGCACTCCTCCCAGAGATCGAGCCTCAAGTCTGGGATGTGGGGAAATGTGAAGTCGAGCCTCGCATTACTCATGTTCGAGGAGTTGAAGGCAATGGTGAAGTCATTCGGATCGGATACCCCGTCAATCTGCAGCGTCGCATTCAGCCATAGAATCACTCTGCACTCGTCTGCCCCCTCGGACCCGTTGATTTCTGTGTCACAGTCTCGTTCCACAGAAGGTCGAACCGGAATCTCGTAGCAGTCCCCCTGGTTGAATCCCTGGCATTCCCTACCTTCAGCATGCCTTGAAGGGACGCCATTGTACTCCGAGATAACCATCCCATCATCCTGCCAAGTGGTGTTCTTCCAGTCCACGCTCACCCCCCCTCGGTGAGCAGCCCCATCGCGGATGCCAATTCTGGTTATGCTGTATTGAAGGCAGTCTGCTGCAATCAATATCACTGCCCCAACTTCGTCAGTCGACAGCCAGTCATCGCCTCCAGAGGGAACGATTCCCTCCAGATACTCATCGAGGTCGTCTCTGATGTCGTCGGCCAGAGTCCAGTTGATCCAAGCCATAGCAGCGACTTGGGCCGTCTGCCAATCCTCGTCGACTTGGATATCGAACAATGCCTTGTCGTAGATGAACATGTCCTCGAAGGTAATGGAGCTGCACTGCTCCTCTATCGACCCCCCCCCTCCGAACTGCTCACGTCGCTGCTCAACCTCGTCCAGCGATGGGCTATGCGATTGTAGAGGAAAGAGCGAGATTATCATGATGAACGTCAGGGTGAGGGCAAGTGCCGAGGCAGTCCGAACTCTGTTCAATGAACCACTGGTAATTAGCAAGGTCATGATTCTATCGCAGGAAATATTGAGATTTAGGATACCCAAAATTCAAAAGTAATTGTATTATTAGAAAATTTAGGGTACCCAAAAATGAAAAGATCGATTTCGGTGATACTTACTTTCTTGATTCTTCTATCAATGAATTCTGGTTGTCTAGGTTCGGATGAGGATGAAATCATTAGAATCGCCTTCAAGACTCAAGATGACTACGAAGACGTTGAAGCCAATCCTCAGGCCTTGGCAGACTTCGTCGCGCAGCAATCAGGATGGGATGTGGAAATCTATCCGATTTCCAGTGACATTGCCGCGATTGAGGCATTGAGATTCGGTCATGCAGACATCGCATTCCTCGACGGTGGTTCCGCCTGGCTGTCTTGGCAGCAGCATGGCTTCGACGCCATTCTAGCTGACAAGAAATCAGACGGATCAACATTCTATGTCGCCGCTGCTTGGGTTCTAGCCGATAGTGATATCCAGTCTCTGGATGATTTGGAAGGTAAGGACTCATGCCATACTGGGTGGCTGAAGTCTGCAGGTATGCTCATGCCTATGGGCTACATGATAGATAATGGAATTGTTGAGATTTCAGGCGATAAAGAGGACATCGACAGCCTTAGGACCACAATTGAGAACCACTTCGGTAATGCCACCATTCCATCCAGTGGCGACACCTACTATGGATATGGCGGGGCATTCAGGTGTATGACGGAGGGGCAGGGAGACATCGCCTTTGCTAAGACAAGCTCTTTCGAGGATTACTGTGAGGGTAACGATTGGTGCCTCGATAGATCCGAGTACCGAATGCTAGAACCATACTTCGGACAGGTTCCTAGCCACCCAGTGATGCTGAATCCGGAACAGGTTAGCCCTGAAAAGGCAGCAGTGATCACTGCTGCCTTGCTAGCATTGAATACGGGCACTGAAGGCCAATCCATAATCCACTCAGTTCTCAATTCTGACGGCCTCGCGGCCGTGGATACCGAGAGCCATTTGGGATCATACAGTACAGCCATCAGTAGCATACCTGGAATTGAGGCATACTTCGAGGATAAGTACGGCGGGTGATGGGGAATCTGTGGCTCGAAACGTCCTTGACGTCTCGGGTGTTGACCTAGGGTTCGTCGAATCCCAGCCACTAATTGAGGACCTTAATCTTCAAATCAGTCCGGGTGAAATCGTAGGTGTCATCGGCCGCTCTGGAATAGGAAAGACGACCCTAATCAGGACTATAGCAGGTCTGGTCCCCTACCTATCCGGCAGCATCCTCTTTGACGGAATTCCCTTATCATCGATTAATCGTGGCTCAATAGGGTTGATTCCACAGAGGCTTGGACTAGTGCGTCACCAGTCAGTGGGCTACAACGTCCTAATGGGGGCCCTTCCGGGGGCGACCTTCGCTCAGACGCTATTTTCGATACCCTCCAGAGAGATGCGTGACGCGACTAGGGCGGCTATCCATGCCGTGGGCCTTCACGACAAATCGTTAGAGTCCGTGAATAAACTCTCTGGGGGACAGCAGCGTCGTGTGGCCATTGCTCGCTCCATGGTCCAGTCTCCTAAGCTGCTCCTAGCCGACGAGTGCCTAGGCGAACTCGATGCTGACACTGCCCGTGAGATTATTGATCTACTGAAGGGGCTGGCTAAGGTCCAAAGGTCCGCCATCTTGATTGTGGACCATAATCCAGTTAGGGCACGTACTTTCTGTGACCGTCTATTGGAACTAAAGGGCAAGAAGTTACTGCCAATGAGTGATGATGAGATTTCAGACCAGCACAGTCTTCCTCAATTGGGGGGGAAGTAAATTGAGTGTTTTCAAACGCACCCTTCAGGCAATCGCCAAGCGAACTCTTCTCAAGGTCACTTTGGTTTTCACGCTCCTCTCCATTCTCGCAATCGTACACCTACGGATCTCCATTTCGAGGATTGGTGAGGCAGCATCCAATCTTCTTGTAATATGGGGCGAGGCATGGCCACCCGATTTCTCAGTCCTCACCAACAGGGCGTCATGGGCTTATCCTCCCTGTGAATCAAGTATCGATTGGGTTTGTAGCCCAGCCATCGTTGGGATGGTACAGACTATCGAGATAGCCTTCCTAGCCACAGTTTTTGGAATGGCCCTTTCGCTTCCGTTAGCCGCCATGTCGGCGACAAACCTATCCCCAAAATGGCTCGCCCAGATGATTAGGCAGGTCCTTGCTGCCCTCCGTGTGGTCCCTTCTCTGATATGGGCCCTAATTTTCGTAATTCTAGTTGGCATAGGTCCCCTTGCGGGTGTCCTTGCAATGACCATATACACCGTGGGCTATCTTGGAAAGCTTCAGTACGAGGCTCTAGAGGGTGTTAGCCGGGAACCTCTGGAGGTCGCCCGAGCCATGGGACTACCCCGGTGGCAGACTATTCGTTACTTCGCAATCCCTGAGGCCAGCAACTCCCTGATTAGCCAGATGTTGTTCATGTTTGAGTACAATGTCCGCCATGGTTCAGTAGTTGGGCTAGTAGGGGCCGGTGGAATTGGCTGGTATATGCTGTACTACCTAGAGCCCTTCAAGCTGTACGATAGGGTGCTCGCACTCATACTGGTGATGTATGTCTCTGTGATAATGATCGACCAGTTATCACTACGAATTAGAAGGGGGTTTATCGAGGAGGATGAGCGCGTCCAAAGACCGAGGTGGAGAGAGGTTTTCCTCCCCTTCTCAGCGGGAAAGGAGGACTAGGAGACGTCATCTCCGACCATTCTGATCGCCCCGTCATCGTAGAAAATTTGGATGTTGTCGCGGACCTTGAAGGTCAGTGCGGCTAGTGCCTCGTAAACCTCCTTCTCTTCGACCTTGAAAGCTTCAGCCGCACGCTTAGTGGACCATGGAACCTCCACGAAGTCTGATGCCGAGATCCACTTCAGTAGCCGGAGCTCGAAGTCTGTGAGGTCCTCTATTGCCATTCTGTCTCTCGTATGGAGTACAGGCAATCAACCCTGCCCCCTCATTGGTTGCCGTAGGCCTCTACCATCAGTCTGATTGCCTTCTCGACGCCAATCTCTCCGTCCAGCAGGCTTCCTAGAGATTGGAGGAACGGGGTTTGATGACCCAAATCCTCCGACCTCCTGAGGAACATCCGTGTTGCGCGCACCCCTTCTGCCACCATGTGCATCTCTTTCAGAGCCTGCTCTAGGCTCTTCCCCGAGCCCAGCTTCTCCCCGAGCGTCCGGTTCCGGCTGCGAGGGCTGGTTGCAGTCACGTACAGGTCCCCTATTCCAGCCGGTCCAAATGCAGTCTCGGGATCAGCCCCCATGGCGCCCAGCAGCCCTATGCCCTCGCTGTATCCAGAGAGAACGAGCGCGGCTTTCAGATTATCACCGCCTATGGATTCCTTGAGCCCATCCACTAGTCCACAGGCAAGCGCCACAGCATTCTTGTACGCCCCCCACAGTTCGGCACCCAACGGATCCTCTGCCGGTGTCAGGATCAGTGAATCAGTAGAGAGGCGCTCCGCTACGCGCTCTGCCACGCTCCTGTCATGACACGCCACCAGCGCGTTGGTCATGACGCCACGAGCCACTTCCGTTGCGATGGTGGGCCCTGTCATCACCACAACCGGATTAGACATTTCGGCCGTTGCAAGCCTCTTCTCTATCGCGTCTGAGATCATTCCCGAACCACCCCCTTCCCTCGGGGCAAGCCCTTTCGCTAGATCGATTAGAAGGTGCGATGGACGAAGATGGGGAATCAAATCGTCGATAACCTCCAGTATGGCACCGCTGGGCAGTGCTAGGACTATGATTTCGCAAGTCTCCGTGACGTCGGCGATATTCATTGTGGATTGTAGATGGGGAATCTCATAACCAGGCAGGTACTTCTCGTTCTCACTCTTCGTCATGAGGGACTCGTAGACTTCTTGCTCTATGGTCCAGCCTAGAACATTGTGACCATCCTTGCACCAGACATGAGCTAGGGCCGTACCCCAGTTACCTAGACCGAGTATGCCTATTCGTGCCATTCGAGCCATCTTTGAGGCGAAGCAGTCCGGTTATGACACTATGGGGCTGACTATCGCGCATCCGTTGCCTTCTTGGTGAGGAATTATTCGGACGGTACCAAGCAGGGGTACCCGAGTGGTCAAAGGGGCTGGGTTTAGGTCCCAGTGCGTAGTGCTTCGCAGGTTCGAATCCTGTCCCCTGCACCATTCCCAATCATTTCCCGTTGCGTTGCATTGAAGTCTCAAAGTTACAGCGCCAGTTCAAGCAGGGGTACCCGAGTGGTCAAAGGGGCAGCGTTCAGGTCGCTGTGCGTAGTGCTTCGCAGGTTCGAATCCTGCCCCCTGCACCACTGTGGCGCACTGTTTATCCTAGCCTGATTCTCTTTGACTTCAGCGTAGCAAACTTCCTTTTCTTCCAACTGAATAACCGGAGTCCCATCATGGAGATGAATACGAAGCTCAACAAGATAACAATCCAAGTATTCTGTCCGAATGGCCTAGTTGGGTCCTTCGAGAACTTCCCTTCGCCAGTCCGCCGATCCAACTTACCATCCTCCTCATCAGGAATCCCGTCATTATCATCGTCGGGATCGAAGAGGTCCACTGTACCGTCACCGTCGGTATCCGTGACATCGACGTCTGAGAGTGTGAAACCAATCTCTTCTTCCTCAACCACGACCTCTCCTTCGAAAAGAGGGCATCCGAGTTTGTTTCCGGGCAACGCCAACTTGTGAGCGAAGTTCTCGAAGCTAGAGTTCAATCCTTGTTCATCAGGGCATTCGTCCGAGTTATCACCAATCTGATCTCCATCCGAATCCATCCACTCGAATGGATTGTTGTCGTCCCAGTCGAAATTGTCACCGAAAGTGTCACCATCACTGTCGAGCCACTCCGTTGGGTCGAGAGGGAACGCATCCAATTCATCATCGAAACCGTCCCCGTCATCATCGGTGTCGGCGTTGTTGCCGATGCTGTCGTCATCGGTATCTATCCATTCCGTACTGTCGAGCGGGAACGCGTCATCCAAATCGGCATAGGGGTCGTTGTCAACATCGTTGACGCCGTCGTTGTCGTCGTCCTCATCGGCATTGTCGCCAATGCCGTCCCCGTCGAAATCCGACCATTCCGCGGGATCGTTGGGGAACACGTCGAATGAGTCTTCTCGTCCGTCGTTATCGTCATCGTTGTCGCTGTTGTCCCCCACTCCATCCTCGTCCTTGTCCTCCCATTCGTCTTGGTTGTATGGAAATTTGTCAGTGGTGTCGTTCACGCCGTCGTTGTCGTCATCGCTATCCAGGCTATCGGGAATCGAGTCCCCGTCGGAGTCAATAGAGACCTCAGGGTCGAGTGGATCGAAGTCGTAGCGATCCTCCACGCCGTCGGCATCGTCATCCAGATCAATCACATCTGGAGACATGTCACCGTCGAAGTCGGGCTTGCATAGATCGAAGTTGTTCGAACCTCGTTGTACAGTGGAGTTGAACGGAGGACAGGCAGTTTGTGAGTCAGCTAGGTTCTCGTCCACGTAATAACCAATCGAGGCCATAATGCATGACTCCTGACCCCTCAGACTCGAATAGTATCCCTTGGTACAGCCAGTCTGATTGAGCGAAGCCTGTAGGGGGACGCTATACCCCCTGTCAGCGAGAATGCAAGAAGTCTGTGACGCATTAGGCTGGAATGTCCCCGGGGAGCATGCTATCTGGGCGCTTGACCCATGTCGCAAGTCAATGTTGGATGGCAAAAGGCGATTCGTCGTCCCTCCATCCCCGAGTTGCCCGTTGGCATTGTAGCCCCAACAATAGAGAGTCGCATCGTTCAGAATAGCGCAGGAGTGCCGTTGCCCTATCGAGATTGAAAGCGCGTCCTTTCCTGCGGGAAGGGCGACGGTTTGGGGAATCAAACTTTCAATCTGACCTCCATCCCCGAGCTGTCCCTCTGAGTTCCCGCCCCAGCAGGATACGCTGCCGCTGTCGAAAAGTGCACAGCTGTGATACATTCCAATAGAGACTTGAGTGGGGGATTCTGACTCGATCAATCCCACTGCAGAGGGTGAGTGGCTATTCGACATGTTCCCGTTACCAAGTTGCCCATATGCATTGTATCCCCAACAGAACATGGATCCATCATTGAGGCCCACGCAGGTGTGGAAAGAGCCAGATGACAGGGTCACAGCGCTGCTATTAATCGGCAAATCGATTTTCGTAGGGGAAAACCGGTCTCCAGTACTGCCGTCTCCCAATTGCCCATGCCAGTTGTCGCCCCAGCACTTCACCATCCTTTCGTCCGTAATGGCGCAGGTATGGTAAGAGCCCGAAGACACCGATACGGCCGTATTGCCGTCACCCAGCCCTATCGAAACAGGGCTGAAGCGGTTCGTACTAGTTCCATCTCCCAGCTGCCCGTTGCTATTCTCCCCCCAGCACTTCACGCTTGAATCATCGAGCACAGCACAGGTATGTGACTCGCCAGCTGACACGCTCGCAGCAGTCCTCCCCGAGCCGAGGTCAACACTTACTGGGCTAATCCTCTCGATTGTAGTTTCATCACCGAGTTGGCCGAATTCATTGTTACCCCAACACCGTAGAGAACCGTCATCCAAGACGGCGCAAGTGTGGTATGATCCAGAGGAAATAGCTACTGCGGACTTGCCCAAAGGTAGCAGGACAGTTTCCGGAGAGGTGTGCCCAGATCTAGTGCCGTCACCCAGTTGCCCATTCGCGTTGTCTCCCCAGCAACTCACCGAACCGTCGTCGAGGATAGCGCATGTATGGAAAGAGCCAGAACTTATTTGGGTTAGGATGGGCACGTTGTAGCCCGGTTCCGACCCCGTGCAGTCTTCTTCAGACATGGAACCAGTATTTGGGTTGAACTTACCTCCCGGACAGGGGGTATCGGATGATTGCCCCTCCAGATCGACGTAGTATCCAGCTCGCGACGGGTCGCATGAGGTCTGACCAGTTCGTTCTTGGTATGTTCCAACCGCGCAGGGCGTGTCGATTGAAGCCCCGTCAGTATCGACGTAGTGCCCAGAACTGGCCGGCGTCATCACAAGGCTACCCGGGTCGCTGACGAAGAATCCGACAGTTGCCACCTTGCAGATGTACCTGCCATAGGAGCCGGGACTACAGTCAGCGGCTCTTGCGGGGTTGCTGTCATCCACATCATTTGACCCTGATGGGAAGCCATCACCATCATTGTCCCCCGGTCCATGAGTGTCGAAAAGGTTCAGCGACCCATCATCGTCCAAATCTCTCTCCGCGGAATTGATGTATGTCCAGCGTGATAACTCGATCTCGCTAGGCGAAGATCCTATTGAAATCGAATCCGAACTCGCTCCGCCCCAGCAGCTTAGAAGGTCGTTGCTAGCCGTGACACAAGAGAAAGAGCCACCCGCGGAAACTGATATTGCACCCAATGAGGAACCCACGCTAATCATAGTTGGCGAGGTAGCGGTACTGGTTGTTCCATCCCCGACCTGACCGCCCGAATTCGCACCCCAGCAGTACAACGTTTGGGTGAGGTTGACCGCACACGAGTGTTCGCCCCCAACATCAATAGAAATTACTTCTGAAAGAACTGCTGTTGTTGGCGAGTTCTGGGAAACTTGGTCCCCGCTCCCGAGTTGGCCCTGGCTATTGCTGCCCCAGCACTTGAGATCCTGGTTTACCATCAGAGCACAGGTATGTGACCCCCCTGCCGAGACAGCAACAACATAGCCCCCTACAGTTACTTCAGACGGAGAATCGCTATCGGAATTAGTCCCAATTCCAAGTTGGCCATCCCCGTTCTCGCCCCAGCATTGCAGGCTCCTGTCATCCAGCACCGCACAGGTATGAGCAGCCCCAGTGGAGACAGCAAGCACTTTCTTGCCACCGCTGAAACTGACTGTAACTGGAGTGCTGCTATCCGAGTTTGACCCGATACCTAGCTGGCCGTTCGCATTGTCCCCCCAACATTTCAAACTGGCATCAGTCAGAACAGCGCAGGTATGCCTTAGACCTGAGGAAACCTGGACTGGGAAGCCACCGAGACCGACGGAAACAGGGGAAATGGAGTTGGTGGTGGTACCATCTCCCAACTGCCCCTTATTGTTCCTCCCCCAGCACCTCAGGCTCGAGTCGTCGAGTGTGGCGCAGGTGTAGGACTCCCCCGTGCTTACGGACACTGCAGTTCTGCCGGAGTCCAGTGCTACAGAGGTCATAGTCAACCTGTCTGTGGTGGTCCCATCCCCTACTTGCCCAAACGAGTTGTCACCCCAGCACTGTAGGGACGAATCGTCGATAATAGCGCATATGTGGTTCCCGCCAACAGATACCGTGGTCTCGGTGAAAATGGAACCAGATTGGAAACCAGCGATGTTGAGGGTATCGGAAACCGGATGCCTCATGTCGGTGATAACGAGTCCATTGCTCACGGCGACGTAGTAGATTTGCGGGCCATCGGCAACGTTGGCGCCGTTGATAATAACCTCCCAGTCACCAGCATCTGGGCTTTCTACAGTCACTCCAACCAAGTTGTTTACATCGTCGTTAACGTAATTGAAGGTGGCACCGCTGGGGTTCTTCAGGAAAATGTCTAGGTCGTTGATAAGTTGCTTGCCCGCTGAGGGTGAGTTAGGAGGGTCATTCCAAGAGAGAACAACGCGGAACTCAGGGATACCGACCGGAACGGTCAGCCTCATCGAGTGACTCTCCTGAGTAGCGATACTGATTCCATCCATGAAGGATGTCCCGACAGTCCCTTGGAGATCAAGTAAGCCCCAGCCCTCATGAGGATTTGGCGCGGAGTCTGCAGCCCCGTTCTTACCATCACCGCCGGTGCTGTACTGCCCTTCCATATCGTGGGCCCCTGACGCCATCATAGCCTTCACCATGGCAGATGCTGGGTCATTGGACTTGGTGAAATCGTCAGTGTAGCCCTGATTGTTGAGGTACTCCAGTATCAGTGCGGTCGAGCCTGCGGTAATCGGAGTCGCCATGGATGTTCCCTGATTGTAGCAGTAGTTTTCGTAACCAGTTTCAATACAGCTGGCGCCGGATTCAGCGGACCTAGTGGAGATGATATATGTCCCAGGGGCTACAAGGTCGGGCTTTATCCTGCCATCGTCGGTCGGTCCTCGGTTGGAGAATGCAGCCAGACCCTCAATGTTGTTTGCAAGGTAATCGCTGCTGATTGGCGAAGCCCCCCAGTTGTCACTGTTCGCGGTGCCCCATGTGCTTCCAGTCAGAGTCGGTCTGAAGTTCTCCGAGGCACCTATGGAGAGTATGTTCTTCGCAGTCGCTTGCCTGTTCATGAATTCCAGGTCAATCTCGCCGTTCGAGTTATCATCTGATCCATCGTTCCCCATAGCGTAGAGGATGACCATGTCGTCCATCTCATAGGCCGCCTCGTCGACCATCAGTGTGGATGAGCTGTAGTAGTTGGGGGTGCTTCCGGAGGGACCTGTGCCCCATGAGTTGGTATGGACTCTGGCCCCAAACTCATAAGCAGGAAGGAACAGGTCGTTTTCGTAGTCGGATGGGGGGTACAGGGAGCCACCGCACTTGATCGCTTGCATGTATAAGTTGGCATCTGGGGCCATTCCAGCGAAGTTCTCGCCATCTGGAAGAGAGTTGGAACCATCCCCCAGAACCGATCCAGTGACGTGTGTGCCATGCCCATGATCGTCACTGGGCCCGTCATCCGAGCAAGAACCATGGAAGGACTGAACCGAGGCAATCCTTCCTACAAAGTCATCGAGAACGTCGCCGTTTTTCGAGTTGCAATCTAACAAACTGGCGGCGTAACTAATCGTACTGCCGCACGACTCTGCCGTATCCAAGCCGGAGTCCGCCACCGCGACGATAACTCCCGAACCCGAAAGGGTGTTCAGCGGACCACCCATATTCGACGGGTCACCGACCCAATCAACATTGATGATTTCTGCAGCTTCGTCGTTGGACAACTGTACGGGATAATCCGGTTCGATCCACTCGACGAAATCTTGGTTCACAAGCCACTCCATCCCCTTCTCGTCTGCAACTATCTTGGCCAACCTACCTGCGTACATTTCTCTCAAGTCGATAGGACTTGACAGGATATCGCCCCGATTGAAATCCCCGGAAAGCAGGACATTGATCACGAACAGGTCTCCCTCCATAATCGCGTTAGATTCCACCATTCCCCAGATCAGGGGTAGCACATCGGGAGCGAGCTTGTCGGTTGGATCTAGTCGAAAGGCCCCTATGACTCCGGCTTCCATCAGATCTCCGCCCGAAAGGTCGGGAACATCACAGTGGAATCCTTGGGGCGAGTAAAAGGTCTGACACTCAATCCCCATCTCGCTAAGGTCATCCTTCCAATTGCTAGGTATGGGGTACTCGTGCCCTAGGACATGCCATCCCGAAAGAACGCGCTCTCCCGTAGTGGTTTGCCAATCCTCAATGGGGACGTAGGTTGCCTTCCGGTGGTAGAGCAAGGCCTCACCAACGCCGTCTGAATTCCACCATCCATGTGAAGGATCGTTAATTTGAGGGATGCCCAATTCGCTATAGTAGGCCCTAGGTCCGTTCTTTGAGACTCCTGAAGATTTCGAATCTAGATCACCTGTCTGCGGCTCTAGGGTTAGTGCGGCGACAGACAACAATGTGGGGAAAACCATCAGTGAAGTGAGAAGGAGAGACAGGTGGACCCGCGCCCCGTTACCACTAGGCATGCTCCTCCTACTATGTAGGAGGACATTAAAATTGCCATTCAGATGAAGAAATTTCCTGCTGGGGGGGCAATTGCTTTGTGATTTGGAGAGGCGGTTCCCACGCATGCCCCAAGTGATGCCAGAGAGGCATTGCAAACAACAGATATACCCCCATCATCCTATGTCCTCACATGTCGAGCGATGGCGGTTCCCCGGGTTTCCCCGAAGTCCCCCCCACCGACGTTGGAGAGGGCACCGGTCCAGAGGTAACTGAGGTGCCAGAGGGGGAAATCGAGGAAGACCGAATCGACTTGGAACTCAAGAGGATTCGCGACAGGAGGACCAATCCCGACAACAGCTTCATGGTCAACACAATCATCCCCCAGACCTTCGATGACTACACCCTTGTTTTCGGCCTGGTTACCGGGGCGGTCTTCTTCGGCTCCGTCTTCCTAACCTCGTCGGGACTCTTGTTCGGGGACTCGATCACGCTTGACGACACGGTCTCAGGAACCTTCCTCGATTCGTCCGACTGCATTGACAAAACTGAGGAGATTTGGTTCGAGACTTGGATTGACCAGAGCCAGAACCTCCGCGTTCTCAGCCAAAACGCCCCAACTTCGGCATCTTCTATCATGCTACTGACACTATCCAACGACTCCGAGCAAACTGTCCTTGGGATTGGTGGAGTGGGTGAACTATCGCTGACTATGGACTACGACTCCCTAGGGGAAGGGGAGTATGACGTCACCATTGAGATATTCGTTTGGACTGACGATGCTACTGATCTCTCCAACTTGACAATCCACGAGTTGACCTCGCTCGCTCGCTCATCTGAAGCGAGCAGAGACATCCACGTCTCGAAGGAGATCGTAATTCTTCTGGAGAGCAGGGAGACCTCCTCGCTGTGGGGGTCGACGGAGATACACAAGAACATGGAGAAGTTCGATGATGAGCCTAGGGCTTGTTTCACTGTTCAGCGGTTAGGTGGCTGGGGATGGGTGCTCATGGGTGCCGAATGGGTCGGTGGCAGGGAAACTGCGATGCTCACCGGCGGCAGCGCCGAAGTGCCACCATGGTACATGGCAACTATCTCCTTGGGGATGTCTATCTTCTTCCTATGTGTTCAGTACCCGCTAATGCATCGACTCTACCATAGGGACGCCGACGATCTCCTCTCGAGCGAGCAGATGCGACGCCTGATAGGGAGGACTATCGCATCGGCGAGCGAGAGGCTTCACATACGTCCCGACTACGATTCGATGATGATTCAGGACAGGGCGATTTCAGTCGATGTCTACCTTACCTACAAGACCACGAGGAGGACGATAGTAAGCCCAATCGACGTCAAGGCCACCATTATCAAGGACATCCTCTCGGAGTTCAGCATTTTCGGTGAGATGCGCCCGCTGCAAATCAAGGCGGTCTGCACCGATTCCAGGCCGACTGAGATCCCGGGCTGGAACGTCTACCAGTTTACCACCGACTCTGCAGATGTCCCAATGGCTGATGACTACAGCGACTTCTTTGCTCGCATGGGGCGATTTGGGAACCTAGAGGAGGCATTCCATGAGAGCATGGCTCGCTGGTTCAAGAGGCATGACGTGGCAGATTACGGAGCGGCCATCATGGCCGACGAGGACGCCGTATTCGCGCGCGTTATCTACCGCCCGGTCACAAGGTTCGCATACTTCCTGTTCAAGCCGACCTACGAGCACCTCCAGGGGGACTTGAGGCAGCAGTTACAGTCTGACCTCGGAGACCTGATCGACGGTCGTGCGCTCGTGGTCAGCGCTAGGAACGAGAAGTCCACCCTAGCAGACAGGGCGGTGGCGGGAAGGGTCGAGCAGGGTACGGCGGAGCTGACCGGAGAGGCGATGGTGGCGAGGCGCGGAGGCATTCCCGGAGCCCTGCTGCAGAACCCGTTCATGGGCGATATCCTATCCTCGGTCGAGTACGTCGCTCACAAGAACCGCTCCCGAATCGATCGCTACGGCTTCTGGGGCCTGATCGTCTTCGTGTGGATTCCCTTCATGGCGAGCGGCGTTCTCGTAGGCGCGATGCTCGGGCTGGTAGCCCGCATGCGCTTCCGGAGGGTACTGGCCGCCTGCTTCATCGGAGGCACCGCGGCCTCGGTAACATGGGCCTATACCGCGAGGGGGATTATCGAGTTCATGGAGCGCTACCACGCCGAGGCCTTCATCCCGTTCGTCATACTACTAGCGATCGCCTTCACATGGCTGAAGATCAGGGATAACAAGAGGTACCGAAGGGAGGAGCTGTTCCGAGACTCCATGGCATTCTTCGCTGGCGCCTCGGAATCATGAGAGTTTGCAATTAGTTTGAATAAGAAGCGACTTGAGTGCAACGTGGGTGGTGAATAATGGTGCAACCACTAGTCGACATTAGGGGGGTGGAAAGGCATTATCACATGGCTTCAGGTACCGTCAAGGCCCTAGACGGGGTGGATCTGGAGGTTTTCGATGGAGACCGCATCATCCTGCTCGGACCATCCGGATCCGGCAAGACAACGCTACTCAACTGCCTCTCTGCGCTCGACACCCCGACCAGTGGCTCCTACTCATTCAATGGCAAGGATGTGCCCAAGGGCGCTATCTCAAGACCCCGAATCAGATTATTGACTGGACGGAGAATCATTGATTGGTGGTTAAGACCAATCGAGTCAGTGGTGATGTACCCACTGGAGTACTTCACCCACTCCAGGCCTATTGCCAAGGCGAGCGAGGAGATGACCACATTCAGGAGAGAGAACATCGGATACGTCTTCCAGTTCTTCAACCTCCTCCAGGACCTCACGGTACTGGAGAACCTCCTACTGATACAGGAATTGGCGGGAGGACGTGACGAGGAACGTGCAAGGAGCCTGCTCAGACTAGTCGGACTAGAAGAGGAGATTGACCGATTCCCCGCCGAGATCAGCGGCGGCCAGCAGCAGAGGGTCGCTATCGCCCGCAGTCTGGCCAAAAGCCCACGCCTGCTGCTCGGAGACGAGTTGACCGGTAACCTCGACTCGAATACCTCAGCCATGGTGATGGAGGTCCTCGTCAAGGCCTGCGAGGCCGAGGGAATCACCTGCGTCTTCGTGACTCACGACGAGTCCCTGATCCAGTTCTCCACTAGGGTGGTCAGGATAGACAGCGGCGTGATAGTGTCGGACGAACCGGTTGGGTGAGGTGCTCCGTGTTCGCTCTGCTGACCAAGCGCCTCGCAAGGAGCCTGTGGCGCAAGAAGATCATGCTCGTCGCTGTCGTCCTGATGGTGACGGTCGGCGTTTTGGGGGGGATTTCCTTCGCTTCCTACGCCCACACAGCCTCAGGGATGTACGGGGACATCTATGCAGACACGGATGATGGGGTCAACCTTCCCGATGTCTGGGTCGAGAATCCGAGTGGGACTTGGGATGAGGACGACTCCGACTCGATCTGCGAGGACATAGCGAACCAGTGGCCTGACTCCGAACTCGTTCTGAACGAGTGCGAGCCTCGCATGAGGCTCGACGGCCTGATGTTCCACACCGACGAGGCGGGCGAGGAAAAACCCGTCCCGGCCATATGGCATGGCGTCGACGAGGGCTACGTCGACAGGGTCTGGTTCCCCGACCACGACTGCTGCTCCGGACAAGCCGCTTCCGAAGACGACGAGATAGTCATTGACGTGCGCGTGGCAAAGGGGATGGACATCGGCATTGGGGACGCCATATCCATCGGAGCCGGAGCTGGAAGGATGGACTTCACGGTCGTGGGAATAGGCCTTCACTCCAACCACCTCTACTTTGCCCAGGAGGGAATCCTCTATCCTGCCGAACCCGGCACCTTCGCAACCGGCTACCTCTCCGCCACAGGCCTCGAGCGCCTAGCCAATATCAGTCCGGGCTCGTCCAATCTGCTGCTGATTGACATCGTTGGCACGCCCGATTACGATCTGCAGTCGACCACGGAGAACGAGGGGGGGGAACTCAGCGCGCTGGTGGACAGCATCAGATCGATCTTGATCGAGGCCGACGACACCCCCTCGCTGGTCTACGACCGCTCGGGAGTCAGCTCCGTAGAGCTCCTACGAGCTGACGCCGAGGGTGCGATGATGATGTACATCCCAGTCACTGCGATGATAGCCATCATCGCTGGGATCACCATCTTCCTGAGCCTCCAGAGGCTTGTTCAGTCGCAGGCGAGGGAGATTGCAATCCTGCGAACCCTGGGCATTCCCAGAAGTGCCATAATGCCGGGTTATATCCTCATGCCCTTGGTAATCGGGCTCATCGGCAGTTCATTCGGTGCCCTGCTGGGGGTACTCGTGGGAGCCCCGGCGATGCTGGGTTTCTACGAGGAAATAATCGGGGTCCCGATTCTGAATCCAGCGGATGTGACTCCCCTCGTCATCCAGATTGGAGGGATTTCGATGATCGTGGTCATGATTTCTGGCATCCTTCCAGCCGTTCAGGCATCAAGACTCCAACCCCTCGAGGTCATGCGAGGGCAGCATGAGGTCAGGATCTCGTCCAGACGCATCCAGAAGCTCACATCCAGACTCCCTGCCACAGCCGGCCTAACCATCAGATCCAGTATCAGGAAGCCGACCCGACTCGCCTTCACATTCATCGCTGTCGGACTCTCAATGCTACTCTTCGGCAGCATGACCCTGATGATGGAAACCATGGAGGATTTGACTGTGGGAGGGATAAAGGAGAAACAGAACTGGGACGCTCAGGTCGTCGTCCCATTCGGAGGGGAGGCGGCGGTCATTGACTGGGCCGATGAGAGGGGGGCTGCTCACGAGTCGGTGCTGATGTTTCCAGGGAACCCCGAGGGCGACTCCAGATACCTGCTCGCCTATGGGTTGGACACGCTGTCTATCGAGGATGACGCAATGATGGTCCTCGACCTCAAGGAGGGCAGCATCCCAGCAGCCGGTTCAGCCACCACACAGATTCTCATCGACGAGGGCCTGCATGTTTTCCTGGAATGGGATGTGGGGCAGACTCAGACTGTGATGTTCGGCTCATCCGCCAAACAGGTCGAGATTACGGGAATAACGCAAGGAGAGGTCTCTCGTACAATCTACTTTCACAGGGGGGATCTGGCGCAGGTCATCGGAATCGAAGCCACCTCGATCCTGATCGACCTTCCCGAGGGGGTGGAGGTCGACAGCGAACTGGGAGACATCTCCTTGGGAATAACCCAGAAGAAGGATTTGATACGAACATTCGAGTCACTCCTTGAGCAGCAGCAGGCCGCCTTCGGCGCAATCCTCTTTTTGGGCATACTCATCGCTGCCGTGGTCCTATTCAACACGCTTCTGCTGAACCTTGCAGAGCGTGATTCGGAGATCGCCACTCTGAGGGTACTGGGCGCCCCGATAAGTCGCATTCGCTGGATGATGTTCGGTGAGCACCTCGCCATCGGGCTCATTGGGGGCGTCCTAGCATTCATCTTCACTATCGTGGGGACCCAGGCACTGATTGACTCATTCGTCCAATGGGCCTTCTTCCTTACTGTGCAAGCTGATCCATACGTGGCAGCCGAGTTGATTGGAATCGTGGTGCTCGTCTCGGTTTTACTGACCCCATATGGGGCGAACAGAATCCAAAGGATGGAACTGGTCGAGAAGGTCAAAGACCTCTCGCAGTGAGGACTGCCCGTGCGCATAGTGACTTGGAACGTCAACGGCATCCGTGCCGCCATCCGCAAAGGCTTGGATGACTTCATTGAGAGGATAGATGCAGACATTTGGTTACTCCAAGAAGTGCGTGCTCTTCCTGAGCAACTTCCAACCGATTGGTCTCTTCCTGACAGGCACGAGGTTATCTGGCATCCGGCCGAACGCAAGGGGTATTCTGGTGTTGCTACGATGTCCCGGGTTGGGCTGGAGGAAATCGGTCGTGGAATAGCAACCAAGCTCGACCCCGAGGATGCCGAGGGGCGGGTTCTGACTACCAACTGCGGCCCACTGACGTGCATCAACATCTACCTGCCCAATGGCGGCTCCGGACCAGAGCGCCAGGCCTACAAGGACGAGTGGCTCGAGGATCTCCTGCCATGGAGCAAGCAGTTCCTCGACTCCGCTGAGCCCGTGGTCCTAGTGGGTGACCTCAACATAGCCCACACCGAGGACGACATCTGGAACCCCAGCGGAAATCGAACTACCTCGGGCTTCCTCGATCATGAGCGCGAGTGGTTCAGCCGATTCCTAGCAATCGGTTGGTACGACCTGCATAGGATTCACTATGGATCACGAAAGGGCCCCTACACTTGGTGGTCATTTCGCGGCAGGGCGAGGGCGGAGGATCGTGGTTGGAGGATAGACTACGTTCTAGCCAACGCCGCTGCAAGGCCCCTGTTCAAATCCGCCGAGGTGATACGAGAAGGCGGCCTTGGTGTGTCTGACCACGCTCCTCTGATAATCGATCTCGATCTTTGATCCGCTCCCTGTGGGAGCGGCTGTCTGGCCGGAGGGTATCGTGCGTCACCTTTCAAGTGGTGAAGCGCTGGCGGCGATACATGGTCGAAACGCTCTCCGAGCGCCTCGAGCGCCTCCTGCCCGGCGGCAGGGGGGTCTGGGTTCCGATGGACCACAGCGCCTCGAGGTATCCAGAAGCCGGCTTGGGAGATACGGACGCTGCCGTTGACGCTGCCATAGCCGGCGGCGCAGACGCCGTCGTCCTCCAGAAGGGGGCTGTCAGCCACCACGTCGAACGAACGGGCTGGGGGGGCTTCGTATGCCATGTCTCGGCCTCCACCGTCCACGGTGGGACGCGCGCTCAAGACAAGGTCAGCGTGGCCACAGCCGGAGAGTGTCTCGCGCGCGGAGCCACCGGCCTCTCAGCCCAAATCAACCTCGGAGAGGATGCCGAGGCAGACATGATCGAGCGCATGGGCTCATTGACCTCTGATGCGCATCCCCTCGGACTTCCAGTTCTGGGGATGGCATACCCTCGCGGCCCCAACCTCATGCTCGACCCGACCGACTCCACCCATGGAATCGCCCATGCTGTCCGTTTGGCATGGGAACTGGGGTGCCACATCGCCAAGGTCCCGTGGACCGGCTCTCCAGAATCATTCTCCGTCGTCACCTCGGCCGCTCCGATTCCGATCCTTATCGCCGGAGGGCCCGGGGGTACATCCTTCACTGAGCTATTGGGCATCGCCGAGCAGGCGATGGGCGCAGGTGGCGCCGGCGTGTGCATAGGGCGCCAGGTTTTCGGAGCCGAGGACCCTGCAGACCATGTCAGGGCCCTCAGCGCAATAGTTCACAATGGGGAAAGTGCGTCCGAAGCGGCGAGTCATCTGGGGTGAATACGTGGAACTTTGGCACGATGCTTCAATTGGTGGTCAGAAGGAGAAGAATGAAGCCAACCGTGTCTGGAGGGGAAGGGCTCACGACGTAGCAGAGGTGAAACTCGACGATTTCCGGTCTCAAGAAGAGGCACTTTCACTCATTGGTATGGTGCCTTGGATTTTGGTCAGATGCTCGGATTGGACGATGATCCCCCTTGAGAATCTCGTAGCGGCATCCAGGGGCAGCGGAACTAGGATTACTGCCGCGATTATCAACGAGGCCGACCTTACCGGCGCCGCCTTTGCCCTCGATTATGGGGTTGATGCGATACTCGTCGCAGATGACCTATGGGGGGCAGCTAGCGAGGTGGTGGGATTACGGGTGCCCTCCGAAGACGCCCCCTCCTCGCCCCCCGCGAAAACCTCCTCAGCCGTTATCACCTCGATCGAGAATGGGGGAATCGGCGAGAGGGCCTGCATCGATCTGATTCAGAGGCTGGACGAAGGAGAAGGGATGGCAATCGGCTCTGTTTCTGGATTGCTATGCTTGGTTCACGGTGAGACCGTCCCCAGTGAATACGTCCCCACTAGGCCGTTCAGGGTAAATGCGGGGGCTGTCCACTCGTATGCCCTCATGGCTGACGGCTCGACCAAGTACCTAAGCGAACTCAGCGCCGGCGATGATGTAGCCATCGTATTGCCAGATGGCTCGCAGAGGCCGGTGACCATAGGACGCCTAAAGATCGAGCGGCGACCATTTCTCCTGGTTCGATACCTCTCGCAAGAATTCGAAGGGCAGATTATCGCCCAACAGGCCGAGACAGTACGCCTAGTGACTCCTGGTGGCGGAAATATATCACTCACCGATCTCGCTTCTGGGGACGAGATTTCCGTTCTTAGAGATCTAAGAATGAGACACGTGGGACTCGCACTTGAAGGGGGCACGATTGAGAAATGACCGTACTGGGGTTTGGAGTCGCCAATGGAGGGATTTCCATTCTCCACGCCTTGGGCTTGGGCAAGGGATGCTCGGTGGGTGTGGATTTGCAGACTACCGTAAGACTACTAGATGAGCCATGTACAGTTGAGGACGACGAGCATGGTTTGCTTGACTCCGTACTGGCATGCTGGCGCTTAGCCGGACTCCCCTCTGCTGAATCGTACGGATGGATCGTCGAGAGCGAACTGCCAGTGGGCCAAGGCCTCAAGTCCAGTTCATCTCTAGCGTGTGCCGCTCTGCGAGCGCTGAACGAGTCTTCGTGGGCTGGCCTATCTGACCACGAAATCGCAGATCTAGCCGTTTCTGCCCAGAGGAGAGCGAATTGCACCCTCACCGGTAGCTTGGATGACGTCTGGGCGGCGCTCTGCCCTGGATGGAAACTAGTCGACCCCGAACAGAAATCATCCAAGTCAGTATTGCTCGAGGGCGACATGGAACAAGGCCTGATCGTCCTACTCGGGCTTCGCGGAGAGAGGAAGTCTAGGATCAAGCTCGACTCGTTCAACCAGCACCATCATCTCTTCGAAAGGGCTCTGGCATCGCTTGCCAGTGGTTTCCCACTGGAGGCCCTATCTGCCAATGGAATGGCAGTGGCGGCAGCTACCGAAGACTTCGAAGCCCTTCGATTATGCAACCTTTGCATCGCCACTGGGGCGATAGCAGCCGGCATCAGCGGCTCTGGCTCGACAATTGCTGTAGTCTGCTACCCCCAAGATTCACAGACACTAATCTCGAACCTTTCTGATGCTGGACTCGAGGTTATTTCAACCAGGTTCATCACCTGCGAGACAATCAGTGAGGAGGTTTTGTGATGGGTATGTCTCTAGGCGATCGGCTGCGTGTGACACTATTCGGAGAGAGCCATGGAACCTGTGTTGGAGCGCTCTTCGAGGGAGTCCCTCCGGGCACTCCGATCGATCCTGTGACTCTTGCGAGAAACCTCGCTTCGCGCAAGCCTGGACGAAAGGGGCTCTCCTCTCGCTCCGAGTTGGACGATTGCGAGATCCTTTCTGGGGTTTTTGAGGGGAAGGCAACTGGCTGGCCAATCCTGATGATGGCACGAAACTCGGACGCCCGTTCCTCTGATTACGAGTTCCTCCCGGATCATCCTCGACCCGGGCATTCCGATATGGGCGAGTTCATCCGCTCTGGCGGTGCGAACGACCCCCGGGGAGGGGGTTCACAATCCGCTCGCCTGACCCTTGGCCTCGTGGCTGCTGGAAGTCAAGTACGAGGCATTCTGGACTCTGTCGGATGGTCGTGCAACGCGCATTTGCACAGTGTAGGTGAGATTGCCGCAAGGCCGCTCTTCGAACTGGATCGAACCACTCCCTTGGATATGGATAGCGACATGGGGAGACTGAACTGCAGGGACCCCGAGGCCTCCTCCCTAATCTCGGACTACCTGAAATCAATTCGTGGGGACCGTGACACCATAGGCTCAGTCGTCGAACTCCTGATAGAGGGCCTTCCCATTGGAGTCGGTGAGCCTTGGTTCGACGGCATCGAGCCAGCATTGGCACGTGGTCTGATGGCGATTCCAGGCGCTCGCGCTGTAGAGTTCTCACATGGTTTTGAATCGTCGATGATGCGAGGTTCGGAGAACAATGACGCATGGCTCCCCGGGGTTGAATCGCCCGTTCCCGAAGGGTCCGACAATGGTGATTCTGATGGGGCACTCGGAGGGCGTTCAACCGGGGCCCCGATTCGTGTGAGGGTTCACTTCAAACCTCCAAGCAGCATTCCACGAGAGCAATTCACATTGCACCTTCCTAGCAATGAGATTCGGGCTCTCAAGGTCGGTGGCAGGCACGATCCCGTCATCGGACCAAGGGCCGCTCCAGTGGTGGAGGCAGTAGCCATGCTTGTGGTTTGTGACCTTGGCATGGTGGGCGGATTCTTGGGCAATCAGGACTGACGTTCGAGGTACTCCTGAATCCTGAGTGGAAGATTGACTGCGAACATGGATGCGATTATCATGAAGACCAGTATCGTTCCCAGAGCGACCCCATAGACGCTAGTCAGCTCGACGCTCTCCCTCAGTCTGTTCGCCGCCACCTGATCGAAGATGCCCACGAAGGCCGGAACGATGAGGTTGATGAAGAGGGTCAGCATCGCCACGAATCCAGCAATCGCAGGTGTGACGCCCAGAGCTCGACTGTATCTCCCCGAGATCTTGTTGACGTTCATCACGTATACCTCCCCAGTCCGGATGGAGGTGTCCAGAATGGAGAATCGAATGATCCCACTGGAAATCTCGATGTACATGACTAGGAAGATGGCGTAGAAAATCAGGAGGATCTTCTGAATCACCTCTCCTTCGGGCAGGAAACTCAAGCCGAACTCAACCTTGCTCCCAGCGAATCTGATAGTTACGAGGATGAGTGCGATGTACGACGCCAGAATCGCACGCTGATCACGCTGGAATACTCCATAGAATCCTCCAACCAGCCCAATCAGCATTAGTCCTAGGTGAATCACCACGCCCAGTGATTCGATTCCTATAATATTCGAGACAGCGAACCATGCGGTCCCAGACACGGGAGTAAGCATGAACGTGAGGAAGCAGAGAATCAGAAGGGTGGCTGACGACCATACTTGGAGAGAAACAACCATCCTGTCGGGAGACAGGAAATCCCTCTTCGCTACCACCGGTCCACCGAAGATGGTCTCGACCCAACTTGGTACGAGCACTTCGGGTACGGCGTCTTCGGGTATGTCTGTGCTCTTCTTCAGTGTGCCAGCGGCCTTTCTTCGACTGGGGGCAGAAGATCGGACCACCTTTCCCTCGTATAGATTCGAGGTATCCACCGGCCCCTTGCCATCATCCTGTTCCGCCATCAACTCACCTCAGAATCCCCTTGCTCCTGCGAGTGCCGTGTACAGAAGCATGTCCGGCTCCCAATCCATCACATACGCCCCCAAGCCTCTAAGCTCGGTCATCAGAATGTCGCGTTCGGTCTTGAGGACCTCGTAACCAGTCCTGTCGAGCCTCCTAGCGTCGAACTCGAACTCGAGGCTGCTAGGGGAGAGAATCGTGACCTCAAAACTTCTGGCCCTTAGGTCGCGCACCGCATCCACGATAGTCGGATCGTCCTCGAGGGATGAGAGGATGATGATCGGGCTGCCTCGGTGGATGTGGGGCATGATTCGATTGGTGACAATCTTGAGCGGAGTGTTTCCCTTGGCCATGGCGCCGGCGAGTTTCGTCAGAAGGATGTACAACTGCTTCTTTCCGGTGTCCCTGTCGACTGACACTATTTCGTCCCCGTAAACCACCAGCCCTACTGAGTCACGGCGAGAGAGGAAGTACTGAGAGAGACTAGCTGCGGCCCGGGTGCTGGATACGAGCGAGTTTCGGCTGACTGGGCCGGTCTCGCTCACCTCTCTACTGTCAACAATGAGAATCACGTCGCTGACCGCATCTCGCTCGAACTCGTTAACCATCATCTTCCCATCCTGCCGAGCCGTAGCTTTCCAGTTGATTTTCTTCATCGGGTCCCCTGGGAGGTACTCCCTGAGGTTGTAGAAGTTCGAGCCTTCACCGGGGTTCCTTATGTTTACAGCCCCAGTGAAAATCTTCGGGACCCTGCTTTTGATCAACGCATCCTTTATGTCTTCCATCTTGGGGAACACGAGGAAATCGTCGTAGAGCTGAATCTCACGCTCGTTGTGGAACAGTCCGAACTCATCTTGGACCCTGATGCAAACTGGACCTATGGTGTAGAAGCCTCTGAGTGGAGCCTCGATGGTATAGGAGATCTCGGTCTCCCTCTGGGGGCCTATCTCCATCAGAACGTAGTTGGCACCCTTCTTAATTCTCATAACCTCAGGCACGCGATCGCGCAACTCGAGAACCTTAGAGATGTTTGAGCGATTCTGTAATCGCACTGTGACATCGATTTCACCATCCTCGAAGACGCGAGCAGCCGAGATCTTGCGCATGGCGGTGATGTTCTGGAGTTGGATGCCCTCGTCTATGTTCGCATCCTCAATCCTCCTTCCAGTCGAGGAGACGTCGCCGTGGGCAGTCCTCATTGCAGCCCAAGTAAGGAATGAGAGCAAGACTACAGCGACGGTAACCAATTGCTGGTTACGCAGAACGAGGCCCAAGAGATACATGGCGATTGACAGCGATGCGAACATCGCCGACTTCCTGCTCCATGCCATTTCTCCCTACTCCCGAATGGACTCCTAGACCGTCGGGACAGGGACCTGACGAAGTATTTCCCGGATGACCTTGCCACTCTCAAGCCCCTTGATCTGGTGTTCGGGCTTGAGAATCAACCGGTGAGCCACAGCAAGTTCCGCGATGGATTTCACGTCATCAGGCGTAACAAAGTCCCGACCGCGCATCGCTGCAGCGGCTCGACCGGTCTTCAGGAGTGCCTGTGAGCCACGAGGCGAGGACCCTACCAGGACACGCGGGTCCTCTCTGGTCCGCGCGACGATCTCGACCATGTACATCCTGATTGCGGGATCGACGTAGACTTCCTCGCAGGATTTCTGCATCTTCACAACTATGCTCGGCTCAGTGATGGTGTTGACCTCGACCTCGTCCTTCTTCCTGGCGATTCTACGTTGGAGGATCTCGTCCTCGTCGGCCCTGTCGGGATATCCGACCATCATTTTCATCATGAAGCGATCGAGTTGTGCCTCAGGCAGTGGGTAGGTACCTTCCTGTTCAACGGGGTTCTGGGTTGCCATGGTTAGGAAAGGTGCAGGCAGTTTGTGGGTGACTACGCCGACCGTGACTTGTAGTTCCTGCATGGCCTCAAGGAGAGCAGCCTGCGTCTTAGGCGGCGCTCTGTTGATCTCGTCCGAGAGTAGAAGGTTGCAGAAGATGGGTCCCGGCTTGAAGGTGAATTCGCCCTTCTTGGCGTCGTAGATATTGGTCCCGGTGATATCGGCAGGAAGCAAGTCGGGGGTGAATTGAACTCGCTTGAAATCGCACCCGAGGGCGTCAGCGAAGGTATTCGTCATCAGGGTCTTAGCGAGCCCGGGGAAGTCTTCGAACAGTAGGTTCCCGTTGGAGAGGATATCGACCATGACGTTGTCAATCACGTGTTCCTTGCCGACGATGACCTTCTGGACCTCAGTACTGATAGCCTGTCCCATCGCTCCGGTGGCGGTCAATACCTCATCCATCTTGCTCGAACCTCGAGCAGCCTGTGCCTTTTTCGCGAGCGCGCTTTCATGACCGCCTAAAGTCGGTGCCTGCTTTCCTTCTGCCGGTTGTGTTGCATTCATTTTCATCTCTCCACTGTCAGTTTTCCTTTCCCCATCTTCTAATGGCATGCATAAGCTTGCGCAACTCTTGGGGCGAGTACGTGCGGCTTTGGCTATAAGCCAATTCCACAAGGCGTGGGTCCCCGATCAATGCCTGAATCTCAGGCGGGGGCTTTGCAGCCATCTGATCACGAGTAAGATCGTTTTGGACCCTTATCTTGGTAAAGAGGGCCTGTTGAACTCGTTTGCGATAGGTACCGGGATCGAGTTTGTTGGGCCTCTTGTTGAATCTGGTCAGATCGAAAACGTGCCTCCAGTTCTCCCTCTCCGGCACTATCATCATCGCCACGAGGAGCAGGAGGCCCACATTCAGGACGACAAGCCACTTCAGGAATTCATTAGATGTCAGCAGGACTACCGTGCCCATGGTCTCCACGAAGGGTGCTGAGATCACCCCGGTAACATGTCGGCTCTCATCGAAAACGATTTGAAAGTTTGACTTATCACCCGCGAAATCACCCTGCCTCACCTGAGCAGAGAGATTGATGTTATCGAATTCCATCATGTCATAGATTAAGAGTCCGAAGTACCGATCATTGCCACTCCACTCGTTATTGTTCAGAATCTCCTTGGTCCAGCAGTTGTTCAGAGTATAGTCCCCCACGGATTTGCAATCCTTGCTGAGACCTTCTCCCTCGGCGACATCGAGAGACCAAAGGAGATTCGAGAAGACCTCCTCGTCAGACACGAATACTATGCTGCCCGTGACTTCTAGCTCCCCCACTCCAGATGAGAACGTGCCCCTTCCCTCGACCGGTAACTCATCAAAGACATCGATTCCCGGGTAGTCGAACCTCATCACCAGTCGCAGGTCACCGGGAGCCGGGTTTCTTGGATCGGTGCCTTCGCCAGTGCCTAGGATATCGATGAAAGCCGATGTGGAGGCCTTGCCTAAGGTCATAATCTTGCGATGACCCGGGTCCTCGGTATCAAGGAGCAGTGGCTCAAACCTCAGACCTGTTGGTGATCTGAACATTACCGGGATACGACAGTCGATTGGGTTGTAGTTCTCGATTTGGAAGGTCGTGCAGCCCTGCATCATCGCACCAGGAGACATTTGGTCGACATCTTGCGTCACTGATGCGGCACTCCAGACGTTCTTCCACGATATCGTGGGTGCTTGGCCGAGTTGGTCATGAACCACCCAGTGTTGCTTCTCGTCCAGCATCGGATCATTGAAGAAAGTGACTCCGAACTTGTTAGCGAGCCTATTCGCGTTTGTGTTGTCAGCAGCCACGATGACCTTGCCGCCCCGCTCTGTGACGAACTTGTAGATCTCATCTGCCTCGGTATCGTCAATGGGCTTCTCTGGCCCGATAATTGCAAGCAGCGTCCTGTGGGGGTCCTTCCAATCGTTCACTAGCATGGGTGTTGACATTGTGTTTGCAACGAAATAGAGCTCTTCCCCTGAGAGCGTGTCCCTCATATCGGACACTTGGTAGAGCTCCTCTACCTCGTAGGCGGAGTAGGCCGTGTCCTTGCCTATGACGAATAGCATTGGAAGCAGAAGTAACAATGCCGATGTCACTGCCAGCGATGAGATGACGTAGGTGTTGAACCTCTTCTCCTGGTCATTGTTTTCAGACATAGTACCAAACCCCAATAAAGAGAGCGCGAGAACTCACCTATAGCGTGGTTGCGACCGATGAATCACGGTTATATGTTGCTGAGCAACGTTCATTTTCATAATCTATAAAATAGGCGTAGTCTCTTATTTCCGCTTTCGCAGTTTCTTGGAATTTTTCGACAGAGCCGCGATGAACCCCAGAATAATTGTTAGCACTCCGGGAGCTGGAAGATTGGAGCTCAGAACTTCTTCGGGGTCATCAGGCTCGTCTTCCTCCGGCACCTCCTCGTTTGTGGGGGGGGGCTCCACCGAGACTCGCACCTCATCGCTCACTACGACCGATTCGCCCGAGTTCATGGCCCCATTGGAGGAGACTGTCACCGTGACGTCACAGTGCCGTTTGGGATGGCTCTCGGATGCTTTGACCTTTAGATCAGCCTGTTTGGACTTTCCTGGCATTATGTTGCCCATCATCAGTTCATCGAGCCCATTATCGGTGGTGAGTAGGGGGCAGTCATCGGAGACTTCGATGTCCCCCGCCTTATCTTGGACGTTCCCTGTGTTGGTGATAGACACCCTTAGGATGGCATCCGTTCCAGCGTTCATTGGACCCAGCGGATCATCGACTTCAATGCTCAAGTCATAGATCGTGGGGATGACGAGATCACCCTCCTCACTCTGTTGTGTGTTGAGCGGATCCGGAACCGGAACGCCCTGCCGCGCAATGACCGTCGCCGTAATGGAGAACGAATCCTCCTGCCTCGCTTCGAAGTTGAACACGTCGATATCACTCACTTTCAGGTCAAACGTCTCGTTCGATCCGGCGGCGACGGTGGCGCTTTCGGGCGCATCATGCTCTCCGCCAAATGGGATTTCGTACTCAAATTCTAATTCAATTTCCACGAATCCGGAGTTCTCTACGAAGAACTCTACCCTAACGGTGCCATCCCTAGAGATTTCGAAAGGAGTCTCCGCATCATCCCCGGGGTATATTATCCCGAGATCCCATGCGTCGAGACCCTGTCCCCTCAGGGGGCTTGCTGGCACCAGAAGGGCAAGTATTGCCACTGAAAGCAACAGCGAGCGCGCGCTTCGCTCCATTACCTCACCAGTAGGCCCCTACTCGCCCGCTTTGTTAAGACCTTGACCATTTTTCGTCTGTATGAAGGGGGGAACCAAGTATTCAGAACAGGTTTTACTGCCTTTTGGATGGATTCTGCCAATGCTTCAACGCTGGCCTCGCCCTCCCATTGATCTAGCACGGAGGAGGCCTCTTGGTGCAGTACCGGAACTGCTCCCAGTCCTGTTGTCGCCACTCGCAGGTCTGTAGGGCCCCCCCCCTCTCCCCTCCATGCGACAACCACACCGGCTTCAGGGAAGTCCCAAGCCTCACGCTGCCTGAGTTTCTGGTAGTCACCCTTCCACTCTGATGCGTCTTTTGGTAGTGTCAGGTGGGTAACAAGCTCTCCTGGCTCAAGGACGTTCCTTGTGATTCCATCTTCTCGGAAGAACTCCGACAGTGCCATCGAGCGAGAACCTCCAGATGAGACCAGATGTATTGATGCCCCGAGGCACATCAGTGCTGGTGCGAGATCGGCTTGGTAGGTGGCGACGCAGAGCTTGTTTTGGTGAGGGATGACCCTGCAGTCGGCTCCAGTTCCGCAATCGCACTTGTAACACCAATCTATTGACTCACGCCACTCCTCAGACTGGTTGAACCAGAAACACCGGGTATCAAGGCAGATATTGCCTCCGACTGTTCCGGAACGTCGCAGCATTACGCTGGCAATCTTCCTAGAAACGCTGGATATCAGCGGGTGCACAGTATCAGACTCCACTAGGTCTTGGAGTCTGACCATAGCCCCTATGTGGGTGTCCGAGAGCTCGGAGAGCTCCGAAACCCTTGCTAGGGAGATTACGTGGGACTTTACATTCAGGTGCCATTTGTAGTTGGGCAGCAAGTCGGTTCCTCCTGCGACCCAGTCAAACTCTTGGCCAGAGTCAGCGAGTGCATTAGAGATGGCCAGCACCCCGTCCAAGGTTTGGGGGGTATGAAGCAAGAACGGGGGCATCCGCATCAGGAATCGCCCCCATAGCGGCGCTCGGCATGCTTCCACGCGCTGCCGGCCAAGCGGGGATTGCCGATGTACTCGGCACTCGGCGTCACGCTGACAACCCAGTCCCCATCCTGCTCGTCAGCCGGGATTTCCGGGTCGAACCCGAACAGCGCCCCGTTGTGGTAAGGGGTGGGATCTGGGTCAGTGCTGCGAGCCCGGTCTCGCTTTTCGTGTTCGGCGGCACGAGCCTCAAGAGCGCCTTGCAGTTCCGAGAACTCCAGCCTTGGGGAGGGCAGTTCCAGCGGGCTGGAGACCCCCTCTTCCTTGCAGCGCCCCTCGATCATCCTGTGCATACGGTCTGGCGTGATTGGCAACTCGCTGGTTCTGATTCCTATGGCATCGTACACGGCGTTGCACACCGCGGGCAGTATCGGCAGCAGAGGCCCCTCTCCGGCCTCCTTGGCACCGAACGGGCCCTCCGAGTCGTTGGACTCCACGATAATGGGAACTATTTCGGGCATCTCGTGGACGGTCGGGATCTTGTAATCAAGCAGGTCGGGATTGATCAGGTGACCGTTCCTGCCGTATCTCATCTCCTCGCTAAGGACCTGGCCCAGGCCCATGTGGCATGAACCAATCATCTGACCCTTCACAGAAAGGGGGTTGAGAGCCTTGCCGCAGTCGTGCGCGGCCCATACCTTGAGCACTTGGGTCTGACCGGTCTCGATGTCAACCTTGGCCTCGGCAACATAGGCCGAGAAAGAGTAGGCAGGGGCGATTCCAGCACCGGCCCCCCTGTGGACCCGCCCCATCGGAGGCGTCCGATACGCACCTGATGAAACCAGTGCGCCCCTGTCTTCCTGCGCCTTGTGAAGTGCTTCTAGATATGACACTCCGACTGAGGGGTCATCCCGCCTGTAGATGCGACGGTCGCCGATGACAAGTTTTCCGACCGGTGACTCGGTCACCACTGCTGCTGCTTCCAGCAATTCCTGCCGGACCTCCATCGCTGCGGAGATCGCTGCGTTGGCGTTCATGAAAGTCACGCGAGAAGAGTACGACCCAAGGTCGACGGGGGAGGTATCCGTCTCCCTGCTCCTAATCCTGATTATGTCGAGGGGGAGTCCCAGCACCTCGGCTACCGACTGGGCTATCACGGTGTCAGAGCCCTGTCCAATCTCAGCGGCGCCGGTGTGGACGGTGACCCCTCCGTCCATGTCGACTTTGAGGTGGACGGTGGCGTGGGGGAACTTGTTGGGCTCCCAGTGGATCGGCAGCCCACTGCCGGAGATGAAGAAACCGCAACCGATCCCGATTCCGTGACCATCGGGCAGTTTGCGGAACTTTTCCTCCCAGTCCGAGGCCTGCCTGACGCGCTCGAGGCACTCGCGCATGCCGATGCTGGTGACCCTGAATCCTGTGATTGTGGCTGAGTGCGGGGGCAGCAGATTTGCCAGTCTCAGGGTGATTGGATCGACGCTCAGTTGCTCGGCTAGATCATCCATCCCGACCTCGACTGCGCAACGCGAGTTGACCGCGCCGTGACCACGCATCGCACCACTCGCAGGTTTGTTGGTCCATACTCGTGCTCCGGTGTAGTGGAAGGCGCCGATCTCGTAGGGAGCGGTGTGCAGGACACCGTTGTAGTAGGTGGTGACGTGTCCGAAAGAGGCGAAGGCACCACCGTCGATTAGGGCATCAGTCTCGATGCCACAGAGCCTGCCCTCGGAGTCGGCGTGTAGATTCATCTCGATCCGAGAGGGATGCCGCCCGCGATTAACCCAGAAGACCTCCTCGCGGTCGAAGTTTATCCTGACCGGTCTTCCGGTCTTCCGAGAGAGTATTGCAGCACACATTTCATGCGGGAACGGATCGGACTTTCCTCCAAAACCACCGCCCACGAAGGTCCGGTAGACATTGATCTGGTGCATCGGTATTTCAAGCACATCAGCCAGAGCCCTGTGGACGTAGTGCGGGACCTGCTGCGGGGTATACAGAGTCAGTCTTCCCGAGGGATCCCAATTTGCGACTACAGCATGGGGTTCGGTGAATCCGTGATTGGCACCAGCGAATAACCAGTTGGATTTGTGGCTGGCGACGGCGTTGGCGGTCATGCCCCCGATGTCACCGAATTCCTGGAACACCCTCTTCTGGACATTCGAGGAGCCGATGTGGTACTTGCCCCTGTCATGGATAGGCTCGACGGCCTCCTCAAGCCCCTGCCGCATGTCGTGGATGGCTTCGAGCTCCTCGTACTCGACCTCAATGAGGCGCACCGCCTCCCTCGCCGTTGCCTCGTCGACAGCGGCGACGCAGGCAATCAGATCGCCCACGTGTCGCACCTTCTCGCGAGCCATCGCGTGCTCGTCCTTGGTCACAGGAAGCACACCGAATCTCCCTCTGGCATCCTGCCCGGTGGCCACAGCGACCACCCCCGGCAACTCCACAGCCGCCGAGACGTCGATGGACAGCACCCTGGCGTAGTGGTGCTTAGAACGAACGATTCTGCCGAATAACTCGCCGGGAAGGCGGACGTCGTCGCCGTACTGCGCCTGTCCTGTCACCTTCCAGCGTCCGTCCACCAGAGCAGTGGCCCTTCCGACGGCTGACCCGGTTACCAGATCGTTGTGCTTGTGCCCGCTGGCTCCTTTGACACGCTCTATGGCACCCTCGTCACGTGGTTCGCTCATCCTGCGGCTGCCACCAGAACCCGGACGCGAGAAGGGCAGTTTACCGCTCTGCTGGCGGTAGCCCTCCACTCTGTCCTTGTCCTCACTCATGAAATCGCCTCAATCCCCTATGTATCCTGGATGGGGGTCGCTCTTGGCCGCCGTAGAATCAGCGACCCCCTCCCCTGAGACGAGGATCTCGGAGGCAGCCCGTACGGAGTCGACGATTTGCTGGTATCCGGTGCACCTACACAGGTTCCCCTCGATGGCGCCCTTGATCTCGTCGTCATTAGGAGTCGGATTCTCATCCAGAAGCGCGGAGATCACCACGAGGAAGCCGGGTGTGCAGAAGCCGCACTGACTCCCTCCGCACTCCGTGAATGTCTTTTGGATTGGGTGAAGGTGGTGGCCGTCCGCTAGCCCCTCGACCGTGGTGATCCCATATCCGGTCGCCTCTTGGGCCAGCGTCAGGCAGGACAACTTGGGAACCCCGTCAACCAGGACGCTGCAACATCCGCAGGTGCCCATATCGCAGCCACGCTTGGTGCCGAGGCTGCCTACCTGGTCCCTGAGCACGTCCAGAAGGATGGCATTGCTGTCTATCGGCACGGAGACGGTCATGCCGTTAACAGTTGCAGACCATGGCACCTTGTCAGGTGGGGGAAGCATAGGTAGCCGGAACTGCGCCATGTTATGCCGACACAAGCACAGTCATCCTTTGAGCATTCGGTAGGTGTCGTTGTGATATTCAAACCAACTCTTCGCCTACTCTCTTCATGACCTCAGACTCCACTCTCTTCAAATGCTCTCCGAGTGTGCTTCTGGCGATTTCCATCTCATCAGCAAGCTGCTTGAGGGTCACTTTCGAGCCATCTTCGTAGTACCCCTTTCGAACAGCGAGTTTCAGCACCTCCCTCTGCTTGGGCGTGAGGAACTCGGACCATCCATTGTGATTCGCTGTCTTGAAGGTCTGAACGCTGATACTGTCCGGGGGAATGACTGCTCGAATCAATCCGATATACCTGCGAATAGAGTCAGAGAGCCCCGACATACGGAGCTCCAATCCCCGTTTGGAATCAATACCATATGGCGGGTGCACATGAATGTTCGAGAGCTCGATGGCCGTCCTTGCGAGGGGGTGTGTGCATAGGATGCTGGCTAGTACTCCATCCTCGTCCTCCTCGTGCTCCTCCAGCACCTCGAAACTATCCAATTCGGATAACTCATGGAGCTCGTGCCCCTCGCGCATCTTGACCTCAGCCAGTTGGGTAACGCCATCCTCTCCGAGTGATAGGTGACCGAGGACCTCGATTCGCTCAGCAATTTCCAAGATGCGAGAAATCTCCTTGGACCCGCCGAGTGAGGCAATCTTCCATCTCAGGAGAACCTTTCTCATACCATTGCGGGAAAATATTTGGCATTTGAATCCGTCGAACCAATCAAGTCCAGTATGCCTCTCGAATCGCTTGGTTTGCTTCCATGCATATCGTGACATCGCTTGACCGTTGAGCCATCGACGCCGTCTCATTCAGATGCTCAATCATGGGCAGTACGTTACTCTCGTTGACTACTCCCCAACCTACTTGGGTACAAGGTGCGATTGGTGAAATGGGAGTGGTTCCCGAGAGTGGGTCCCAAGTTGAGAATGAGGGATACCATCCGGATCGGTTGAGGGCGTTTCTGAGGTCGTCATTAGTCAGTGTGAAGTTGGTGCCGTTCACCAGTTGGCCCCCCCTGATGGTCGGATCTGCCCCAGAGGAGCCATCCCCAAACTCTGAACGCAATCGCATTAGCACCTTTGACAGCAATCCTGCAGTGCGTGGTGTGGCGAACGAGGTTCCGGAAGTCTCGTGGTATCCATCAATGTCGTCATGGTTCGGCAGCACCTGTGTCCAATCGGCCGCCACGTCAGGATATGACCCGCTCATCGTCTCCTTCTGATCGTCCCCCTCCTCTGCGTATCCCGAAACCCCGATGCTCCATGGAGGGCCGGATGTAGAGTCCTGCACCGCGGGTGAGGGCGAGTTGTCAGCCGCACCCGTGTGGAGTTTCTTCTTCTGGATGACAGCAACCTTGGTGGCATCCTCTATTCCGGGGACTGGTACCGAAAGAATGGGTCCGAAGCTGGTAGTGATGATGTCCACTAGTGGCTGGTTAGCAGCCGCGAGCACCGCGGCATCGCTGAACCCCTCGACGAAGAAAATAACGGCATCCGGATTGGCATTGAGCACCGCGCCTGTGACAGCGCTTCCATGGCCGTCGTCGGGGTCATCCAGAATGGGGATGTCGGTATTGTCATCGGGAGAGGTCCCAATAATTCGAGATCCTCTGAACCAGACGATGTCACCTGCCTCGATTACATCCCAGCAACTCTCCCGGTCAGCATCGTAGCGCTCCTGCCAAGTGCCGTTTTTCGCGATATCACAGACCATGTTGACCCCCATACCGTCAAGTAGCCAAATTGGGTAGGAATCATTCATTGCGAAGTGATCGTGATAGACGTTTATTCCCGTGTCTATTGGCGCGACCACACTAAATGCCCCGAAGTGAGTGGGCTCCTCTATCGCCTCTGGAGGGACTTCTTCCTCCCAGAGGCAGCCACTGAGGGGTGCCGAAATAACGAGAACGACCATGAGCACGGTCCACAGGCGCACGAGCTAGTCACAACACGGCTGCGATTTCAGCCTTCGGCTGGATTAACCCCTCGTTCCAGCGAGAGCAGCTCTGCGCACACCGACAACGCGATTTCCTCCGGCGAGTCAGCACCAATATCCAGACCAATGGGGCACCTGACCGAATCCACCAACTTTTCTGTGAGTCCCGATTCGATGGCTGCCTTCCTGAACGCTCCCCACTTAGAATTGGATCCAATTGCGCCGATCCTAGGTCTTTCCGACTCTCCACGCCTTTCGAGAAGGCCAATCAGCATCTCTTGATCGATAGCCCAGTCATGCCCTAGTAGAAGCACGTCCGAGAATCTGCCGAGCGATTGTTCGTCCTCTGAATCCAGAAACTCTGCGACGGAAGAAGCATGCAATTCTCTTGCGGTGTGAAAACGCTCCCCTGTGGCGTATTCGGGCCTGACATCAAACACACTGTGGGCCCAATCTAGAGTATCGCTTACGTTGACTATGGAGCGGCAGACATGGCCGCCTCCTACAATCAGAATGTGCGGCATCGGCTCAATGACCTCCATAGCGACGGTAACGCGACCG
>JASLNR010000030.1 GCA_030745885.1 Candidatus Thalassarchaeaceae archaeon | reverse complement strand
ACCCCAATCAAGGAAGGCCAAACTGAGGAAAAAGAATGGGATTAGCATGAATGGGATCGAGAAGAGTATGAAGAAAATGGCGATTGGCCATGGTATCTTCTCATTAGGGCGCATGTCTGTAAGTTCAGGCACAACGCGGCGTCCTAGTCCTCGGAATTATCCCTTCCCCCTGCGTTCGCGGCGATATCCCTCTGACTCACCTCTGACTCACTATGACTCAGAGGGTACCCTATGATACGTATGCGACTCAGAGGGATCTCAATGGGTTCCAAATATATCTATTAAAGAACAAGCTCTAACTGAATCTCACAGCAGTCGCTAGGGACGCCACCGTTGGGATGGAAGCCCATTCTATCATACAGATTTCGAGCAAATTCATTCCCCTCTCTGACTTCAAGCAGCAGACTGCGCTTCCTCTCTGACTCTGCCCAATTGACGACCTTCCTGGAGAGTTCTTTTCCGATGCCGAGACTGCGTGCTTCGGGAGCTACCCAAAGGGAGATGAGCCACCCTATGTCTGAATTCTCCTCATCATTGCCTCCGCGCACAATCCCCACATCCTCGCCATCCAGGACAGCAACGAATGTAGGAAGAGTATGGAGTTGCTTGATCCACGACTCTTGCGGGAATAATGAGGCTTGTTCGTGAGTGGTATCGAAAGAATCGGGAGAATCGAGTAAGGAGCGAAGTCGGATTGTTCGGAGCCGCTCCCACTCATCAAAGGACAGCCGCTCGATTCTCACAGGGATGGCAAAGGCAGGTTTACCTATAATTTTCCGGAACTCAGAGGGTTCGGACGCTCGTGAGTCCGACGACTGGGGCCGCTAGTTGAGATTGTGGCCAGTGGTCTTGTCCACGCCCTCGGGAATGAGATCCTCTTGGCTGTCGCCAGTTGACAAGGTTCCAGTCGGCTCGAACATCAGAATGGATGCCCCGGGTGAGAAGGGCCTGTGGGAAACCCCCTTGGGGACCACGTAGGTGTCCCCCTCGAGCAGTTTCACGATCCGCTCCTCGCCATCGCCATCCCGCATCGCTATGTTGAACTCCCCCTCAAGAACGAGGAAGAACTCGTCAGTGTCCTGATGCGCATGCCATACGTGCTCGCCCTCGACGTGCGCGATGCGAACGTCGTAGTCATTCATCTGCGCGATGATGTGAGGGCTCCAGAGCTCTTCGAATGAGGACAGGGCCTCTGAAAGATTGATTGGCCCCTGTTCCATTGCCTCTGGATTCCTTACACTTGGATAAACGCATCCCAAGGGGGCGGGGCGGCCCCAAGCCCATCATGGGTGGGTCGGAACCTCGTCAGTCCATGAGCGACTGGTGGTGGTTAGGAACGAAGGTCTGTTCGTTCATCGGCGGCCTGACGTAACCTCTGGCCTGCTTGCGCTTGGGCAGCTTGATCGGCGGCGGCGTCAGGTCCTCGTGGGGTATCATCGACAGGAAGTGGTTGATGCAGTTGAGGTGGGCGTGGCGCTTGATGTCCGAGTTGACCACATGCCAGGGGGCCTGCTTGGTGTCGGTGTGAGCGAACATCTTGTCCTTCGCTTCCGAGTAGTCCTCCCACCGGGTCAGCGACTCGAGGTCCATCGGGCTCAGCTTCCAGCGCTTGTGAGGCTCGTCCAGCCTAGCCTTGAACCTCTTGAGCTGCTCGTCGTCTGAAACCGAGAACCAGTACTTGAGGAGGATCGTACCCGATCTTATCAGCATCCTCTCGAAATTCGGGCAGGAACGCAGGAAGTCCTGATACTCGTCCTCGTTGCAAAAGCCCATCACGCGCTCCACTCCAGAGCGGTTGTACCAGCTTCGGTCGAACAGCACGATCTCTCCGGCCGCCGGCAGGTGGTTGACGTAGCGCTGGAAGTACCACTCGGTCTTCTGCCTGTCAGTCGGTGCTGGTAGCGCGGCGACCCGCACCACGCGCGGGTTCAGGTACTGGGTGATGCGCTTGATAACCCCCCCCTTTCCCGCTGCGTCGCGGCCCTCGAAGATCACGACGACCTTGAGCCCCTCCGACTTGACCCACTCCTGCAGTTTAATCAGGTCCAGTTGGAGCCTGAAGAGCTCCTCGTTGTACTTCTTCTTGCCTATCCTCTCCACTTCTTTGCCCTTATCGTCGCCCATGGTTACCGTCCCCCGATTGCCGGCAGCGACAAAAGGACTGCGGTCGGAGACTAGGCGTTTACCGACGACCTCGACCATTCGCGCTCAGAGTTTCGAGACCAGGTCGTCCAAAGCGGCTCGCGGGTCTTCTGCCTTGGTGACTCCGCTAGCGAGCAGAACCCCCGAGGTGCCCAGCTCGATTGCCTTGACGACATCGCGCCCTGTCTTCACACCGGCCCCGCACAAGACTCCAACGCTCTGAGAGACCTCCCTGACGGCCGCTGCAGTGCCGCTGACAATGACCGGGTCCGCGCTCGTGACCGAGACGTCCCCACCAATCAGTTCGGGGGGCTCGACAGCAACGAAGGTCGGCTCGAGTGCGGCCAGCGCCCTCGCCTCATCGACATCGGCGGCGCAAGCGCACACGCAGAACCCCTCGGGGACCTGCTCGAGCAGAGCGGCCACGTGCTCGAGGCTGATCTTGTGCTCGGCGTGGTTGACCAGGGTGCCAGAGGCACCGCGCTCGATGGCCGTGGCTGGGTGGGCCCAACCCGTGTTCGAGCCGAATTGAATCGGGTCGAGATGCTGGCACCAGACCTCCAGCCCCGGGGCCGCGGCGACGACTGCGGAGAGGTCGAGGGCGGAAACAGCCGCCACCAAGCGGGCATCGGTTTCGATGCTGGCCATGACTCGGGCCAGTTCCTCGGCAGACGCACCGTGGGCGGCCTGGTAGGTCTTGAAGTTCACAACGACGATGCAGTCGCTCACGATACCGCGAGCAGCGAGGCCTCTTTGACCGTGCCGGGGATTAGTCAAAGACCTATGACGAGTTCATGGGGGTGTGGCCGGCCCGCCAGAGTGGTCAGAGGAAGCGCTTCGCCAGCACTACTCCAATGCTACAGAGATCGACCTCTCGTGGTTAGAGAAGCCCACGAGGCACCAGTTCAGGTGGAGGACGCTAAAGGGGCCATGGGTCACATCTAGGAGGCGTATTTCGTCTGGCAAATCGCTCGTCAAGGACTTCAAGGGATCGATGCCGAGAGACGTCTTCGTATCGACCTCATCATGGCTCGATCCCGTCAATCTCCCTCGACTTAAGGATGCCAAAAAACCGCCCCCGATTCTCCTGGATCACATGGTTGTGTTCGACATAGACATGCGCCCGTTCTGCATCAGTCGGCTTGAGGAGGCAAGAGTGGCAGCGATAAGGCTGAGAGAATGGATTTCTGAGGCGACTGACCTAGATCTTCAGCATATTTCCTTTTCAGGAAGCAAGGGATTCCACCTAATTGGGCGAGACCCCGACAGGTCTGCCTTCTCCGAGCCAGATCCAATCAGGAGGGAGGAGGCGGTGAGGGAGCGGAGGAGGTCCCTGCTAGATCGTGCACTCGAGGCAGGCCACCCAGTAGACCCGGTCGTGACTCCTGACACTCGTAGAATCATCAGGCTTCCCGGCACACTGCACGGCTCCACTGGATGGGCTTGCACCATCTTGGAAGACGGACTGATAGAGAAGCCAGTGAAGGACTGGATAGGTGGAATAACCAGACATGATTTGGCTGTAAGTATGCCTAAGAGGCCACCGATACAACTCCCCAATTTCAGGATAAGGATGCGTCCAAGGGTCGTTCTTGAGACAAGGAAGGAAGAGGGAGATGAGTACCTCAGCCTGGAGGTCAGCAGCCATGTCAAGGGAACCAGAGACCGCTCGGCAGTGATTGCATGGCTCCCGGAGAGATGGGGCGAGCCCAGAGAGGCGGTCGACAGGGCACAGGAGGTGTTCGACTCGATGGATCTGGGGCCTGTCGCTTACATGTTCGATGGAAACGGGGTCCTTGCCATAGTCCCCCGTGCCATCCCCCGGGACTTCCTGCTGAGTAGGTTGAGGGAGGCAGGATTGAGGAAGTTCGAACATGAGACGAGGAGATTCGACCACTCTTGGGTCAGAATCTCCGGCAGGATGCAGAACGGTGATTGGCAGAGCAATCTCGAGCCTATCACGGTTCTCGGGCATGAGGCCAGCAACCGCTGCTCCCACCCTTGGTCGGCCCCACACCTCGAGCTTTGCAAGCGAATAGGGTTGCCAATCAGGCCAATGGATGGGGAAGTCTCAGGGAGAATGGAACCATCGATCAGGGTGGCAATCCGGCGCTGAGTTTATCTCCCCCCCGTCCAATTGTCGCATGTCCCAGAGAAGGAGCCCGTGAGGGCGATGACTGTTTGGCTACGCCAGCGATTACCCTTACCTCATCGGCCTCGGCGCCGGGACAGCGCCGAGGCCAACACCCGTAGTGGTAATCATGTCCGAGATTGAGCTTGCATTCTACTGCTGTGCGGGGATACTATGGGCACTCAGTGGGGAGGGAGGCCCAGAATTGCAGGCTATCACAATTATTGGACTCATCGTATTCTTCAGGATGATGGCTTCTGGCTCCAATGACGCCACAGGCTCTCGTTCCACTTACATTGCTGATAATCGAAAAGCCAAGAAGTTCGGAATTTCCCCTAGTCGAATCCGCGGTTATGACGTATTAATCGATTACATACAATTCCACTCTTCGGGAGACGAATCCCCTATCACGTCAATTGAGGAAGGGATCTCGAGGTTCGAGAAGATAAAGGAGGACGAACCCCTTCTAGCCTCAGATGCGAAGAATTTCTTCTCCAGCCCCTATGTAATCGCGACTATCGGTTTGGGAGGGGACACTGTTGAATCGGAGGGCGGAGGCAATGTTCCGGCCATGACAGTGGGGGGGGCCTGTACAGTTGCTGGGTGCCCAGGGAGTGTGATGTTCAACAGCAATGTCTGCTACAAGCATCGCGACCTTCCGGACCATTCTGAGAAAATCGGAGATGACTGGTGGGAAGAGGGATATTCTGCCGATGAGGGAGTAGAAAGTGACGCTGGTCCCAAGACGGTCGTTGAGATGGAGCCCTCACCCACTCCTTCGACGAAAGAGAAGGGTTCGGAGGATACCTGCGGAGAAGAGGGGTGCTCCACTGCTGTGAATGCCTTCGACTTCAGGTGCTTCACCTGCCGGAAGAGGTACTGCCAGACTCATGGGGGCAAGGGAGTGGATTGCCAGGAATGCTCTGACAAGTGACTCAGGTGTACACGCTCTTCCTGTGGAATGATCCCTTGGGCGTCAGGCCGGACTGCTTGGCGGCCTGGACATAGCCCCTCCCGTCCTTGCTGTGCCCGTACATCACCTCTCCCGGGCTGACCTTCCAGTTCCACTGCTGCTGGAAGACCCCTGCGTCCTCCTTGTTCTTGCACAACCTCTTGGGGACTGCGTGGTACATGGCCAGCACGTTCTTGCCTGCTCGGAAGTACTTCCCGATGACTTCCGGGAGGATATTGCTCAGCCAGGTCTCGCTGACCATCCTTACCTCCCTTGAGATGATGTAGCGAGGGTTTTCCAGGGGCCCCAGTACCTCTTGCATCGCCTCGGCGAAAATCGCGGACTCCTTCTCCGTGCTGTCTTCGAGGTAGGACCTCATCCAGCCCCCCCCTCGACTCCCGCCCGCGATTCTGGCCTTGGGCCCCAGTTCGCCCAGTGCCTGCAGCGAGCAAGCCACTGCGTCTGCAATTGCGAGCACTAGGGACTCGTCCGACCACTCCGCCAAGCCTATTCTCCTCATTGGCGGGAAGCCTCCTCCGAACCCTCCCTTGACCTCTATGGCCTCTCTCGGTACAGCGTCGAACGGCTCCCCTATGCCCCATAGTTCCCGTGTGCGCGAACGGTTCCTGGCTCGCCTGACCATCTCCTCGTTGAACACGTCCATGGTCTCCGAGACGCCCTCAGGCTTGACCTCAGTGAACGCCGCGTGGACGTGGCCCACGCCTTTCTCTATCGCTCCGTCATCGCAGACCCCGTACAGTTGTTTGTGCTTCCTCTTGAAGCGGTGGTAGTCGTCGAAGCCCTTGGCGAACTCCTCCGCAAGGCAAACTATGTCCCAGTTGTTAGCGACCTTCTCGGGCCAGAGCTTGTCAAGCCTGAACGACCTGCCCCTGAGCTGGTTGATGCTCATGCTGGTGGTGACCGTGGTCAGGTCGACCAGCACGTTGATCCTACTTGCGTCCCAGCCCTCCCCCAGAAGCCCCCTAGTGCCGACTAGGCACTTGGTGACCCCCTCTTGGAACATCTCCGTGATCATCATCGTGTAGTTTCTGGGCAGCCAGTCCTTGCCCCTGCCCCTGATCTCAAAGTAGCCCCCCCTCTCTACGTAGTCGAACTTGATGTCCAGTTGGCGCTCTGAAGCCCACTCTTCGAACCTCGGGAAGATACGATTTAGGAGGTCGTCGTCCACCAGCACCGTGGTCCCGGTCATCAGAACCGGGTCGAGTCTGTCGGTGGCCTCGGAACTCAGGACGGCTCGGTATGCGGCCACCGCTCCTCCGGCCTCGTCATCGAGCACCCCCTCGACCAGTGCGGTCGCCGAGGTCTTCTCGAAGTCGGTGATTATGACTGCGCGGATGTCCGCCCCGAGAGCCTGCATCTCTGCGGAGAGTATCTCCCTGAGCGCACCGTACTTCGCCGAGGCGTAGGCCATGACCCTGCCGACTGGCGATGCGCAGGCCCTCACCCCGCCCTCCGTAATCTGGACGCCGAGCATCCTCAGCTTCTCCTTGGCCTCCTCGGCGAGGGCGTGGTCCTCCTTGCTCTCAGAGCGCATCAGGCCGTTTCTGATGTAGCGGTCGAGCACTGTCATCACCGTGTCCATGCTGCTCCCCGTGGCGACCAGCTCGTCCTCGGGCTCCGGGACGCCCGGAGGCAGGCTCAGCCCTCCAGCGGTCAGATAGGCCCGCGCGGCGTCGGCCAGGCGGGGATCCCTCCTTCTGAACGAGACCCAGTCCTTCGCCGCGCCGGCTGGCAGCATGAGCCCGTCCAGCACCCTTGCAAGCCAAACCTCCAGTCGAGGAGTACGTCCCTTCTTGTCGCCTTCCGGCCCCCTCCTCAGTTCCCCTATCAGGCCCTTGAAGTCCTCGTCGACATTTGCGATGTAACTCAGCTCGTCCGGAGAGGGTCGCACGAAGTAGGCGAGGTCCTGGTAGGGGGATAGGTTGCTGTCCCTGACCAGCGCGGGCACAGGGACCTCGTAGTCCACCTCTCCGAACAGGTCGAAGTACCGGTCCGCTGAGGCATCGTTGTCCTCGTCCGGGGGGGTCGCTGTGAGTCCTAGTACGATTGGGTTCCCCAAGAACTCCCTTGCCTCGATCAGCACCTTGCCCCAGTGCTCCATGAGATGGTGGCACTCGTCGAGGATGATCAGCCCGATGCCGACCTCGGACAGTCGCATCAGGTTAGCCTTGGCGGACTCGTGAAGGACCCACAGGGCGTTGCCGTGGTTCGCGAAGTCGTCCCTCACCTTCTTGCGGTAGCGGCCGAGCCTATCCGAGTGGTAATCCGGGTTCTTATCCTCCAGGTCGGCGATCCAAGCCAGCGCGCTCTCCCGATCCTCGGCCTCCACCGAGCCATCGTCCTCGCTCGGTGTCATCAGATTTGAGATCCAGAGCTCGAGAGCCGCATCGTCCAAACCCCTCCCTCCCCGCTTGGGCAGGGTGATAGACTGGTAGGTCAGAGAGGTCAGTATCCCTGGATTCTTCGGGTCGGTGCCAATCTGCTCCTCGCGCCCGTCCAGGTGGAATAGCTCCTTGGCTCGAGCGATCCACTGGGCCTGGATGGCCGAGTTGGGACTCAGGACCAGCGTAGGCAGCCTGACTAGGTCCGACCAGACGTAGAGGCCAAGGACGGTCTTGCCCGAGCCGGGTGGCGCTACTAT
>JASLNR010000029.1 GCA_030745885.1 Candidatus Thalassarchaeaceae archaeon | reverse complement strand
ACCGCTTCCACCGGCCAAGATGAGCCCTACGACCCCCTCTGAATAGTCCTGGGATTTTCTCACGCATACCTCAGAGGAAACGCTAGTATAATTCTACCGCAGCCAAATCTTCGACTACTCGGAAGTCATCTGGTTGAGGATCTTCAATAGCCCCCTCAGGGTGACCTCGCTGATGCCTGAAACATTGCAAACTTCGCTCTGGGTGCGCGGGGAGGTGCTGTCCTGCGAGGCTCGGTACAGAACGACTCCGGCGATGCCAGAGGGCTTCTTGCCCTGCCAAGAGAGATCGTCCCTCACTGTGTTCCACAGGTCCCTGGCCTCGCCTAGTACGTAGGGGGGCAGGCCGAGATCGGAGTGGAACTTCTCGAAGTACTCCTCCGGCCCGGTGATGTGGTGGGTGCCGAGGTTCCTAGCCACCAGCCTGATGGTCCTCTTGAGCTCCTTGATCTCAACATTCGACACCATGTCGAAGGCCTCCGCGACGTCCTCGATCCTGCGAGGAATCTTGGCCTCCCTGGCTGCGATGTACACGCATGCCGCCGAGACCCCCCTGATGCTTCGTCCGGTCACGAGTCCTCTTTCTACCGAGTGGCGGTACAGGGAGGCCGCCTCCTGTTCGATTTGGGGGGTGAGGTCCCCGCGGTCGCGAATGTACTGCATGGCGCTCGACAGGTTCCGACTGCGGCTGTCACGGGTCTTGCTGCGCTGGTCTATTCGCTGCCTCCTCCTCCAGTCCCTTAGGGCCTTGCCCGTCATCCCATGCTTCCTCGCACCACCTGATGTCAGGTCAGAGCGACGAATCTCAGTCGAGAGTCCCTTGTCGGAGAGAGTCAGTGTGGTCGGAGCCCCGACCCGGCTCCTGTCATTTCCATCCGAGTGGTTCACCCACTCCGCGCCGGGGTCGATCATGTTCTCGGCTGCGACGTAGCCGCAGTCGGCGCAGATGGTCTCACCGCGGATGTCGTCGGAATCCCATGAGTTGCCCCCGCAGATCTTGCAGGTGCCTGTCATCGCTTCGGTGCTACGAGACCTTGAGGGCCTCTTCCCAGTCACGATAGGATTCGCCCTGTTAGCACTCTCAGAAGTTCCTCTATAAGCGCTGGCCGGCTTTGCAGTTCGTCGTTCCATCTTCTCAACTCGCAGTTGTATAGTGATGCTTACAATATTTAAATGTTCGTCTTTTTCGATTGATAGCTAATTGGCGATAATTCCCACTCACCCGACCTTCGTCAATACTTTCAGGGGATACCCATCATTCCCTCCACCTCTTGAGGGGGTGTGTAGCGGTCCACCCGAGTTGTTTTTCCACCGACCCATACTGGTGCACGCATGACGCGGAGCGGGCTGGCCCGGACCGCGCTGCACCAAGAGCACATAGCTTTGGATGCCAAGATGGTAGATTTCCACGGCTTCGAGCTGCCAATCTGGTACACATCAATCCAAGAGGAGCACCTAACCACGAGATCGGCCGCCGGGCTGTTCGACGTCTCTCATATGGGTGTCTTCCGCTTCTCGGGGCATGGCGTCCGTTCATGGTTGAGCTCGATATCGACTCAGGAGTATATGAAGTTCGGACCTGGGAGGTGTGGTTACACTCACTTCCTAGATGACAACGGCCACATCATCGATGACATGATTTTCGCCGTAGTATCTGAGGAGGAGGTCCTCGGCGTCCCAAACTCTTCGATGGTTCCGATGATGTTTGGGTGGTTCGAGTCCCACATGCCTAGTGATGGTTCGATTTGCCTGGAGGACTTGTCCGAACGCACCAGCATCCTCGCTCTCCAAGGTCCGGCTTCCATGAGCATTATCTCCGATGTCCTAGGCGAATCTAATTCGGTTGGCAGGTTTCACTGTCAACCAATCTCCCAGAATGACCTAAAAATCGAAGGCTGGATACAAGGCACCGGCTATACTGGCGAGAAGGGAACAGAGATTATTGTCGACAACGAGCTCGCACCGAAGCTTTGGAGAGCGATACTGGGGCAGGACGAGTCAGGCGTCGTTCCTGTTGGTCTGGGCGCACGTGACACGCTTAGATTGGAGAAGGGGTACCTGCTCTCAGGGCAGGACTTCCTATGGCCCGGGATCAAGGATGAAGCGAGCTCTGATCTCCCGTCCGGTTTCCTGTCTCGGAATACCGCGGAGACCGCCGTTTCCTACGGCCTAGACATGAACCACGACTTCCTCGGGAGGAGCCAGATGATTGCTTCGCTGGATTCAGGGCAACGCTGGTGGGGGCTTGCTTGCCTTGAACGCGGGCCCGCACCACGACCCGGACACGCAGTGATGGATGGCCCCGAAGATGATGCCAGAATTGTAGGTTATGTTACCAGCGGTGCCCCATCACCAAGCTTGGGGATGTCGGGAATAGCGATGGCGTACCTCGATGACGCTGAGGAATCCTCCGAGATGTGGATCCAGTCCAGTCCCAGAAGGAGGGTCAGGGCCTTGGTAAAGCGCCCACCATTCATTTGAGGGGTGGGATGGTATGCAATCCGTACAGCCAATGGCTCCGATACCCACTTTCGAATGCTGTACCCGCTTCACGCATCCGCAATAGCGCCTCCCCTATCGCTCCCCGAATTGCCGTGTCCCGCTCATCCCCCTCTATCAGAGGAGCAGCGATCTCCGCCAAGCGAGGAACTAGGATGAAGCGCTCGGCGTCTTCGTTCGAGAAGTTCACTATTCGGTCAGAAATATCACTAGTGAAACCCGCGTTGGAGAGGGCCTCTTGGATCAAATCGATGGTGAATGGAATCGGGAAGATTCGATCCACTCTTCGTTCCGCGCGTGCTGCATCCTCATCGCGCATCTCAGATAGCATCGCCTGGCGCGACTCGTCGTCCCTGAGGCCCTCCCTGACCAATCGGTAGGGATCGTGGAGGCATGCTGCGTAGGAGGGCCTCATCCCGCTTTCGACATCACCACTGTCCCAGACGAAAGCACCTCCGGGCACGAGGCTACCAGCGAATTGCATGGCTAGGCCAGCCAGTTCTTTTTCAGGAATCAGATGCAGGGTCGAGGATGAGATAATGACATCTGCCTTCCGTCCAGATAGCATATCGTCAAGCTCGCGAAACACCGTCTTGCCCGATTCGTCTTGGGCGATTGAAAGCTCGAAGTGAACGTCGTCTCGGTGGCCCAGCAATTCCCTGGCTTTGGCGAACCAGGATACTAATGGGTCGACTAGGACCAATTCGATTGAGATCCCCCTTTCGTCTAGGACCCTCAGCAACTCGATGGCCGAGGCCCCGGTCCCACTGCCATAATCAACCACAAGTGAACCCTCAGCTATGTGTGGTAGCGCTAGATCCAACAGATGCTCGACAGAGTCTCTGTGCCATCCTGCAGGCTTTCCCAGATCGCCGTCATGGTAGAGTGCGCAGTGATACGCCTCGCCATCTGCGACCTGAGCCTCATCCAGCCCTACGGCGACCCAGCCACTTGCCATAGGGCGGCCAATGGGGGCAGCACAATTATTCTTCGGGAAACCGCCCAGTCCGGGGCGATTCAGATACCACGGCCAGGATCGCGTCGCGACAACACTCATTTCCTATCCGCCCGCAGAACCGCACGGGGTAACCATAGTGACATCCAAAATCGAGGCCATTGCGTTGAAGAATCTCCAGGGTATACTAAGGGAGAAGGGCTACTCGGCGGAGTCCCTATTCTCCAAGTACGACCTCGACGGGGACGGTACACTATCCACGTCCGAGTTCGAGAGCGCGCTGTGTGCCATTACCGGCCAAGTCGCCCCCAATGCCATTGTTAAAGCGGTCTTCGGCGCCTTGGATCAGGACTCAGACGGCTCCATTAATCTGGAAGAGATGCTTGCCGTCATCGACTCAGGTGGCACTCAAGAACTCCATCAGGGCGATGGGGTCACGGTTTCCGAGCACCCCGACGAGACGTACAACAGGGTGTACGAGGCACAGGAGACGCAGAAGAACGGCAGGCCTTGGTTCAGGAGTCCTAACGGGCGAATCCTGTACTTCTACAATGCCAACTCAGGGGGAGCCCCATCGTGGAGCCTCGATGATAGGGAGCAGGATGGCAGCAACGACTGGTACAGGGGCGGCTGGACCCGCCCTCCCAGCGGCGACGCCATCCCCATAGGCACCCGGCGCTGGGTCGGCGTTGGAAAGATCACCCTATCACCCAGCGGCCCGGGTAATCAGGACAGTCCCCGCCAAACCCCTTCTGATTCCGCGGTTATTGAGATTAGGCTGGCGAGGTCTTCGTTCAAGGCCGACGAGAAGATTGATTTCTCCTTCTCTGCCCCCAAGTTCCCCGATGACGCCTGGATTGGAATCGTCCCGGCGGACATCCCGCACGGCGACGAGGCTGTCAACGACCAGCACGAAACCGGCTTCAAGTACCTCGAAGGAAGGACGAGTGGCGGCTTCACCCTGCCCAACCCTGGCCCCGGTCAGTGGACCATGCGCCTGCACGATACCGATCACAACGGACGCGAGATCGCCTACTCCCCCTTCACTGTCACGGACCCGCCCCTATCCACTCAAAGCGAACCAGAATCAACGCCCCCCCCACCCCAGGACGACCTAAGCACAGTACTGTCTGATATTGACGGCATCATCGCCTCGATTGAGGACAACGCGATGAGCGGGGAGATTAGTATGGCCGAGGCGAGATCCTCAGCAGATTCGGTCTTCGAGGCTAGGATTGACGGGCTCCCCTCCTTCGCGCAGAACGCCGCCCGCAGTGTGTGGGAAGCCAAGATGGATGTCTTGCAGATTCGCATCGAGTCCAGGATGCCGAGCTCGGAGAAGATTGCTGCTGGAGCAGTGGGAGCCGTTGTTGCAGGGGGTGCAGCTGCAGGGATGCGGGACAATGCAGAGACGGCAACGACCACACCCGTCCCAGAACGGGAAGCCTCGTTAGATTGGCACAAAGCCCATAATGTTGGGGTGACGCAGGACGTTAATCCCCCTGAGCGGGCTCCCGATAGGGTCACCCATCCCGGCGAGTCAGCAGAGGAGATTACAACTCCCCCAGCCCCTCAGCAAACCACTACAACCCCCCAGTCACCCGAACCCACCCCAGAGGCCACCCCCTCCGTGCCAACCACGCCCACTCTCATCGAGGCCGCCGAGGCCTTCGCTGCGGCGCGGATGCTCAGTGAGAGAAACCAGATCAAAGAGTCGTACGAGGGCCGTTCCCAAGAGGCCTCGATCAGGGTCAACTCGATCGAGAGGACCTTCGGAATCGGAATCTCCGACTCATACAGGGGAGGCAGCACGCTGATTGCCGAGGCAGAGGGGGTCGGCGAGGTGGAGATCCGACTACCTGCTGATTCTGATGTCGACGAGTACCACTCCGGGACGGAGGCCTCCTTAACGGTCTCGATTGTGGACTGGAACGCTGTCAGAAGGCGACTAATCCTTGAGGCTCAGTGACCGGCGGCCTCGAAGGCCTCCCCAACCATCTCCTCGAGGCTGATAGTCGGCCTGAAGCCGCACCTGTCCTTGAGGAACCAAGCATCCACAATGCCCCAAACCTCGCCACGATCACTCTGGTTGAGCTCGATCTCGCACCCAGTCCTCTGATGGTACACATCTGCTAGATCCGCCATCGTAATAGCCTTGCCTGAACCGACTGCGAAGCTCTCTCTGGTCGGCGGCGGGTCGGAAAGGACGGCTTCGATCACTCGAACCACATCCTCCACGTGGACCATGTCCTTCACTTCAGTCCCGTCCCCCGGGACGTTGATCCACCCAATCTTGCACTCCTCTGCCCAGCGGTGCAGAATACCGTTACCCGGGGGACCCGAGAGTGGCACTCCCTGGACGTTGGATGCGCGAATCACACTAACCGGCCTATCAGCCTCAGCCCTCTCCAAGGCGTTCTCCTCCATCCACAGTTGACCCTCTGCGGCGATATCCCGGGGTGCCAGCGTCGAGTCCAACCCATAGTAATCATCACCCGGCCTCCATTGAGGATGCACCCTTAGGGTTCCGAGGATAATGAGGTGAATTGAGCCGTGTCTGTCAACGGCGTCTAGCACTGGTCTTGCCGATTCACGCATTTTGACATAGGCGTCGCGATCGTCTCGGGTAACCGAACTGTCAACAGGTCTGGAGTTGATGTGAATAAGCGCTGTGCACGAGGTGATTAGAACATCGAGAGCAGCCGGGTCAAGCAACGCCTCATCGGGCACCAGCACCCCTGAGTCCCCGAGCATCTCCGTGATGTAGGGCGCCACGAAGGCATCGGCGGACGAAATGGCTACCTTCACATCCAATCGTAGCCCCTCCAAGGTAATAATAGTGTGTGACTCGATGATGAAGCCGGTCCTGACAAACCATTGAAACACTACTAGATGCCAAGACCTCCAGAGGGGCTTCGAAATGGTGGACCAACTGCCCAATCTGGGACGCGAGCAGGAGATGCTAGAGGCCATTGGCATGTCTTCGATGGAAGACTTGTTCGCTAACATTCCCCAAGAGGTTCGCCTCGTTGATCCACTGCCCCTCCCGCCCCCCCAATCGGAAGAGGAAATATGGGCTGACGCACAGAGGCTGCTGGGAGCAAACGTCCCTCTGGACGACCGCCCAAGCTTCCTTTCCACCGGCCTCGCAAGGAACTTCGTCCCCAGCATGGTAGGGATGCTAGCTACTCGTGGAGAGTTCCTGACCTCCTACACCCCCTACCAACCAGAGGTGAGCCAAGGGATGCTTCAGGCGATGTGGGAGTTTCAGACCCTGGTCAGCGAGCTCGTAGGACTACCCGTAGCAAACGTCTCGATGTACGATGCCTCTACAGCCGCTGCTGAGGCCATCACCTGCGCTGTTAGAGTTCACCAAAGGAAGGCGGAGCAGAGGGATATCGTCTACGTTTCCCAGCTTGTCCCCCCTCACCGCCTCTCCGTCATCAGGAACTACACCCTCGGCGCAGGAATAGATCTCAGGATGCTCGAGCACGGTCAGGACGGGCGCATCGATCTCGAATCGGCCGCGGCTGCTGCTGGATGCTGCGCAGTATACGTCGAGCAACCCAGCGCCTTGGGAATCCTGGACACCGGGCTGATCGATCTAAAGGCCGTAGTTGGCGAGCAGACAGCCCTGATCGTAGGGGTGGACGTGGTCTCCCTCGGCATCGTCGAACCACCCGGAAACTGGGGTGCAGACATCGTTGTCGGCGAGGGCCAGCCATTTGGCATCGGCCCCACGGGGGGCGGACCCATCTACGGAATCTTCTCTTGCTCTGAGAGGTATCTGCGGCAGATGCCCGGACGTATCGTCGGGCAGTCGCGGGATATCGATGGCAAACTTGCCTTCACCCTTACCCTTTCCACCCGTGAGCAGCACATCCGCCGTCACAAGGCTACCTCCAACATCTGTTCCAACGAGACCCTGATTGCTCTGATGGGGGCCATTCACATGGCGCTGCTCGGACCTGAGGGGCTGGAACGACTCGCACTCAGAGTCGCTGCGTCCACCGAGGCGACCAAACTAGCCCTAACTGCGATTGATGGAATCGAACTGGCCAATCCCGGAGCCCACAACTTCCGGGAGTTCGCTTTGCTTCTACCAAGCCAGGCCACTGACGCGCTCAAGCACTTGGAGGAAATAGGGGTCATCGGAGGTTTCGATCTCGGGTCGTGGTGGGGCTCGATGTCGAACTGCTTGCTCGTCGGTGTCGACGAACGCACCAGTCATGATGACATAGAGGCCCTCGCCAACGGCTTGGCATCGTGGGCAGAGGGGGTCCAGTCATGAGCGACCTCTTCTCCTTCAACGGCGCGGAGGGGGCAGGTTGGTCTCAGCCCGAGCCGATGCTAGGGGACGATGCTGCGAGGTCCACAATACCTGAGGGACTGGCCCGAAGCAGGCTTCCTGAATGGCCGAGGGCCAGCGAGCCTGAGCTCGTCAGGCACTACACCTGGCTGTCAAACCGCAACTTCGGTATCGACACCGGCTTCTACCCTCTTGGATCGTGCACGATGAAACATAACCCGCGCCTGAACGAGAGGATCGTGCAACTCCCCGGAATAGACAGGGTTCACCCTCTTCAACCCGAACACCAAATCCAGGGCTTACTGGCCATCTTCTACGAGATGCAGGAGATGCTGGCCACCTGCTCCGGCATGGATGTCGTGACATTGCAACCAGTCGCTGGTGCCCAAGGGGAGTTTGCCGCCATACGATGTATCCAGGAGTTCCACCATGCCAACGGCGAGGGCCACCGAGACAAGGTGATCGTGCCTGACTCGGCACACGGTACGAACCCCGCCTCGGCCTCGATGTGCGGCTACGAGATTATCGAGATTCCCAGCGCCGATGACGGGAGGCTGGATCTGGATGCCCTTCGTGCTGTGGTTGGTGAGGACACGGCCGCGATGATGATCACCAACCCATCAACGCTGGGCCTATTCGAGACCGAGATCCTAGGGGCCACTAGAATTGTCCATGACTCAGGCGGGCAGATGTACTACGACGGTGCGAACTTCAACGCCATCATCGGCAAGACCGACCCAGGCAGAATGGGCTTCGATGCTGTACACTACAACCTCCACAAGACCTTCAGCCAGCCGCACGGCGGTGGTGGCCCCGGCAGCGGGCCGATTGGGGTTAAGGAGCACCTAGCCAGATTCCTACCATCCCCCATAGCCTCCCGCCGTGAGCGCTCGGAAGGCGGCCCCGAGGGTGTCGGGGACGGACACTGGTACTACTGGGGGGACGTCGGTGAGTCGAGCATCGGCAAGGTGCAGCAGTGGCATGGCAACGCAGGCGCAGTGGTCAGGGCATGGGCATTCTACAGGAGGTACGGTCACGACCTCGAGCGCATGAGTGAGCACGCCGTCCTCAACTCCAACTACCTCAGGCACGTAATCATGAATCCGGACCCGAAGACTGCCAAGGCGATTCATGCCATGCCTGTCGAAGGCGCTCCCGCCGATCTCGTGATGCATGAGTTCACCCTATCGTTGAGCCCTCTGAAAGAACTCAATGGGGTCACTGGGAGGGACGTCGCCAAGCGACTGCTGGACTATGGTTACATGTCGCCGACTCTATATTTCCCCCAGATCGTGCCCGAGTGCCTCATGATCGAGCCCACCGAGACTGAGTCGAAGGAGGTTATGGATCGATTCGCTGCCGACTTTCACGAGATTCTCTCCGAGGATCCCGAGATTGTTACCACCGCGCCCCACACCACTACTGTGAGACGTGTCGATGAGGTCTGGGCTGCAAGGAACCTGGTGCTGAGGCACCCCGGCCGCCAAACTGATTCCTACTAGCGAAGCCAACAAGACTCCATGGCCCCTGCGACGACCATGGAGGCGGGCTCGGACCAACGCTGGCTCCTTGGCGAACCCTCGTGGTGGAACCGCGGGTATTCGATACCCCCCGACTTCAGGCCAGGCGAACTCGCCCCGCCCGAGTCATGGGTCAGCTCGACTCCGAGGATAGGCAATTTTGGATGGATCCGCCAGAGGTTCAGGCCCCTGGCGCGTCCGCTGCTCAGGCCGATGGCATGGGCACCTATGTTCCTCGTTGCGACCGCGATGCCTCTGGCCTTACCGGGACTCACCACCAACGACCAAACTCTCGCCATCACGCTCTTCCTCACAGCATGGGCGCTCGTGATCATCCCCTTGATTCTCGCGAGGAACGCCCAACCAATGTCCATCAACAGTATCCATGAACTGCCGGTGGATTGGATCTCACTGGCTCTCGGGTCGGCATTGTTTTCCATGCACACCCTGATTGACCCAAGAATCGGTTGGTTCTCCTATGCCTTGTTCTGGATAGCCTATCTTCGTACGGTTCGGAAGGTCCAGGATGCGATGGTGACGCCCCCAGCGCGCTTCCTCCTCCCCATTGAGACCGAGGACTGGACCGGTGACTTGCCTGGCCCCTGGGAGGTCCTCTCGAAGCACTGGGGCAGGAAAACCATCGCTAGGGCAGAATGTGATGATGGCCATGTCGCAATCGCCGGCACTACCAAGGGGGATTCGGACTTCCTCTCTCTGACCTTCGTACATCGCTCCGGCTTCGTCCAAGACCCCTTCCACGAGACCCTGTCGGGCAATAGGGGGCTCGTGTCTGCGCTCGCACAGCCTCTGCCCATTACGGGAAAGCAGTGGCCGGGGAGGTTCATCGTGTCCCTGGAGGAAGAGTGACAGGCTTGCGAACGGCATGCATTTGAACCGGGTGTCACCCGAAGGCGCATGGACGTCTGCGTGGTACTGGGTTCGAAGTCAGACATGCCAGTTTGCGACAAGTGCACTTCAATCTTGGAAGAGTTCGGCATAGGCCACGAGGTTCGTGTAGCCTCTGCGCACAGGGCCCCAAGGTACCTTGAGGAGGTCGTTTCAACGGCTATCGACGAGGGATGCAAGATTTTCATCGGAATCGCCGGACTGTCTGCAGCGCTCCCAGGAGTCATCGCTTCGATGACCTCGCTCCCAGTGATTGGGGTGCCAGTGGGCGGCAAGGTGCCATTGGACAGCCTGCTTTCTGTCGTCCAGATGCCCCCTGGCGTCCCCGTCGCTGCCGTAGGAGTCGACAGAGGTGACAACGCCGCCGTGCTTGCCGCCCAGATTCTCGCCATGGGGGACGGGGGCCTCGACAAGCTAATCGTGGACTGGCGAGCGGCTAGGACAGATGGGGTAATCGCTGACGATGAGTCGCTACGGGGGTGAAATCTTGCAGACCCAGATGCTCGTCGACGAGGCAGTCGAGGCCCTGCAATCTCAGATTGACGATACCGCAATCATAGCCTGCTCGGGCGGCATCGACAGCACGGTTGCAGCCGTTCTGGCCCACCGCGCGGTTGGAAGCCTGCTGCACTGCGTCTACGTCGATACCGGACTGATGCGCAAGGACGAGTCCGAGGAGGTGACCGAGATGTTCGCGGACCTAGGCATCCAGCTCAAGGTGGTGGACGCATCCGAGAGGTTCTTCTCACATCTCGAGGGGGTGACCGAGCCGGAGGAGAAGCGCAAGGTGATTGGCGAGCAGTTCATCAGGGTCTTCGAGGCCGAGCAGGGGACCTGTGGCGCCAAGTACCTCGTCCAAGGCACGATTGCACCGGACTGGATCGAATCCGGAGGCGGCGAGCGCGACGTCATCAAGTCTCACCACAACGTCGGTGGCCTCCCCAAGGACGTCGACCTGGACATAGTAGAACCGCTCAGGGAGTTCTACAAGGACGAAGTCCGCGAAATGGCCCGCCAGATTGGCATCCCCTCAAGCGAGCGCCAACCATTCCCGGGCCCCGGCCTTGCAGTTCGTGTTCTAGGGGAACTTTCTCCTGACCGCGTCGAGGCATGCAGACAGGCCTGCCACATCGTCGAGACCCACCTACAAGCCGCTGCCGAGGAAGGGAGGTGCGATCTTCCATGGCAGTACTTCGCAGCCCTCCTGCCGGTTCGCAGCGTCGGCGTGCATGGCGACGCACGCGTTCATGGTGAGACAGTCGTGGTTCGTGCCGTGGCCAGCCTCGATGGTATGAGCGCGAGGTATTCACCCATTCCTCACGACGTGCTGGCCGCAATCAGCACCGAGGTCACAAATACCCTCAAGGGGCAAGTCAATCGAGTGGTCTACGACATCACTCACAAGCCCCCCGGCACCATAGAATGGGAGTAATCCGATTCTTTGATGAAGGGGAGTACCAGCCGTAGGTCGGGCCGACATAGCTTAGTTGGTGGAGCGGTGGACTGTTAATCCACAGGTCGCAGGTTCGAGTCCTGCTGTCGGCGCCATAAATCTCCCTTGCGTCCGCTACTCGAACTTCCTGCAATTTCACCGCTATAACCGAAGGGTGACGGAGGGGGTAAGGCGAGAAGAGCGACGACCAATATCCCTTCCCAACACTCATGTGCTGCCCACCTTCCTCTGTCGGCATGAGTCACAGGCAGACAGCAGACAGCGTCATCGAGGCGGTTGAGGCCTCAGGGAAGCATTACCGGGATAGCCTCCCTATGATTGCCAGCGAGAATATCCTGAGCCCACTGGTTAGGGATGCATGCAACTCCGATCTCCATGGCCGCTACGCGGAGGGACTTCCCCGCAAGAGGTACTACCAGGGGTGCGACGACTTCGATACGATAGAAGAGATTGGCATCTCCAGCGCTAAGAGGGTCTTCAACTGTAGTTTCGCCAACATCCAGTCAACCTCTGGCACCAACTCGAACATGGGGGCTCTGAAGGCGCTGGCCAAGCCGGGTGACACCATAACAGCGGTCTCCACCGCCGACGGCGGTCACATCTCGCACGCTCGTATGGGTGCGGTTGGCCTGCGAGGCCTCAATCTGATCACTTACCCGTGGGACTTGGGCAGGATGGAGCCAGACATCGATGCTGCTGCTGCTCTTATTAGGGAGTCCGAGCCCACCGTCGCTCTCTTCGGACAGTCCGTGTTCCTATTCCCAACCCCTCTGGCTGAGCTCTCCGACGCCGCTCACGAGGTCGGGGCCAAGGTCATGTTCGACGCTGCCCACGTTCTTGGCCTCGTGGCGGGGGGGCAGTTCCAGGACCCTCTGCACGAGGGCGCTGACGTGATGACTGGTAGCAGCCACAAGACTTTCCCCGGACCCCAGGGGGGCTTCGTGCTCTCTGATTCGGATGACGAGAAGTTCCAGAGGAGGCTGAATAGCGGGATTTTTCCCGGCGTCTGCTCATCCTACCACCTCCATCACGTAGCCGGCAAGGTGATCGCCCTGTCAGAGTTCGAGGCCTTTGGCGAGGAGTATGCATCCGACATAGTGTCCAATGCCAGGGCACTGGGGGAAGCACTAGCCTCGGAGGGATTCGACGTCCTTGCTGAGGAGAGGGGGTACACGGCCAGCCACCAAGTAGTCACTCGGCACGGTGACGCAGACTCGGGCGCCGGAAGAGACGCGGCGGCAATCCTCGAGCAGGCCGGAATCATCACCAACATGAACATGCTACCCGGTGACACCAAGGCCTTGGCGCCAAGCGGTCTCAGGCTCGGGACCCCGGAGTTGACTCGAGTCGGGATGGGCACCGATGAGATGCAGGACGTCGCCCGGTTCTTCGCTAGGTCTCTGCTTGAGGGGGAGGATTCCAAGGCCGTCAAGCACGACGTTACCGAATTCAAGGGCGATTACCAGACGGTTCGATACTGCTTTGACCCCGGTCCTGCTTATCCGGGACTCGATTAGAGCTTCCGCTAACATATTCAATCAGAGCCGGCCAGTCGCGAATGTGTACAGGGCCACCAATTCAACCATCATGGTGGCCCTGCTCCTGCTCCTTCCCGGATGCACCGGGTTACTCGACGATGACGTTGAAACTGTGCCGGAGGTGGACACGTGCGAGGACGACCCGATCCAGCCCGGCTGCTTCGATGAAGTGATTACCGAGTATGACTGTTCTTCGATAGAGGTGTTCACCGGCGAGTACTGCAGGCTTATGCTAAGGCCCGAGATGCTTGATTTCGGCGAGACCTCGATCACCTTGGTCGTCGGAAGCCAGATGCAGGCACTGACGCCCAGCTTCTACGGCGATGCCCCTGAGGGATGGCTAGTCAACCCGGGTCTTCCCGCAGGAATCTCCCTAGACTCAGAATCCGGGGTAATTTCCGGCACCCCCACTGCGGAGTCACAAGTTATGACTCACACAATCATAGCGACCAACGCAGCAGGCTCCGCCTCGGACACCTTGCAAATCACAGTCCTTCCCATCACACCTCAATCAATCTCATACCCCACTGAATCAATCCACTGCACCATGGAACAGGAATGCACACTGGAAGCTCCCGCAATCACAGGTGGGACTCCGGTTGAATGGGCCATCGAACCGCCTTTGCCAGAAGGTCTGGCCCTTGGGGAATCTGGTTCGATTACGGGCACTCCAATGTCGGTCGGCGACTCGAACCACACCATCACTGCGTCCAACGCCGGCGGCAGTGCATTCGATTCGCTACGCATCATCACGCTCCACCAGCCGCCTCAAGCCATCGACTACGGCTCGCAGTCGTTCATCCTCACATACGGTGAACAGACCTCTATCACGCCGAGCACCACAGGCGGCGAAGCGACGTCTTGGTCAATTGATCCATATCCACCTCTTGGAATGGAGTTCACGCAGGATGGGTCCATCGTGGGTGCTCCACTGGTGCTCCAGAATCCACAGAGCTATTCGATTGCGGCCACCAACACCGGCGGCTCTGTGACGACTACAATCACCATCGAAGTATGGGACATCCCCGTCGAGGGGCTAACTTACTCGACCACCGTCTTCGACCTCACTAAGGGGGGCAGCATCGGGACCATAGTGCCCCAGTGGGTCGGAGGCACTCCAATTTCGTGGGAAGTCGAACCACCTCTGCCCTCAGGGTTCCACTTCGATGCATTCAACGGGGCCATTAGCGGAACTGCGCTCGAACTACAGGAGTGGAGCAGCCACATTATCTGGGCTAACAACACGGGAGGCAGTGACTCGACCCAGATAAGATTCAGGGTCATCAGCCAGCCGCCCACCGACATCACTTGGCCGAGCCTCGAGTTCACGCTCGAGGCCAACGAGAGCGTGCTCATCCCCGTTACTAACGTCGGGCCAGCAATAGACACTTGGGAGGTCAGCCCCGCCTTGCCGTCCGGACTCTCCCTCCTAACAAACGGCACTATAGAGGGCACGCCGGACGAGAGGACCGACTGGGTGCAGTACACAATATGGGCCAACAACACCGGTGGCTCGGAAGGACAAAATCTCTGGATAGCTGTCCACGACCTAGCCGCGGACCAGTCCGACCTGCTTCGCGGTATGGGCAACACGAACTGGGGGGGCTGGCCATCGCCGATCCTGCCGATAGGGGAGTGGGCCTTCCCCGTGGGTTTCACACAAGAGGGATACGGCTCCACCATTCCAGTCATCTCGGCCAGCCACGTCGGCCGAGGAAAGATGCTGGGCTACGGTCACGAGAGTTGGGTCGACGGCGCGGGACCCAAGGAGATTGACTTCTCGCTCCAAGCGGTCGAGTGGGTCTGCGGCAAGAACGCCGACGTTGGTCTGGCCTACGGGGCCGGTTTCGACGGATTCGAGGACGAGCTGGAGGGCGAAGGCCACATCGTTCACCTTTCTGTAACGCCTGACAACCTGTCAGGCATCGACTGCCTGCTCGACGAGTTCTGGAATGGCCACGACGATGCGGACAATCAGAATCTCGTCGACTTCATGCTCACAGGAGGGGGCCTGATTATGGGGGGCCATGCTTGGTACTGGTCGTACTCCAACAGCGATGTTTCACACAACTATCCGGGCAACAAGATAGCCAAGACCACAGGGCTGTTCGTCTCCCACGCTTGGGGTTACAACAACGTCGACTTCAGAATCACGCCGCACGAGTTGACCCGCCCGCAAGCAGCCATCGCGGCGATTCGCGCTGACCGCATTGACAACCACACTCTTTCCACAGACGATGCGGCGATAGCCGACGCCACCCTCTCGATTTGCACTGGGGTTGTTGCTCTGGACTTCCACGTCTTCTGGAGCCCGCTGCGCGAGGTCGTCAACCAGACTGGCTGGACGATTATCGAGTACGGTACCCTATGGGAGGACGTCGGCTACGACTTGGGTGAGGACCCCATTGCTGACACCCTGCTGAGGGTCGAGGCCGCTCTGACTCAGGGCCTTCCTGCCAATGAGCTGCCAGCACACCCCAGTCACGCGGAGTTCCCCGGCCAGGTACCGACGAACGCCACCAGGGTTACCCGCGAGGTGACCATTGATGGCAACCAAAGCGGACTGCCAGGAAACTTCGGCTACTCCAGCGCCCGTGCCCACCTACGCATGACTACCGGCCTGTACGCAGCCCCGGGCGAGGTCGTCACCGTGACGCTGCCCTCAGCAATCGTTGACACGGGAACCTATGTTTTGGTCGGCGCCCACAGTGACAGCCTGTGGGGAAAGAGCCAGTTGCACAGGCACCCACAGATAGACCGATGGTGGTACGCCGACAGCGTCACCATGGAGGTCGGCAACGCCTTCGGCGGACCGATTTACATCGCCATCCAAGCCGGCTCGACGCTCGGCGACTTCGATGTGTCCGTCTCGAACGCGATTAAGGCGCCGCGGTACATCCATGGCCAGACCGACGTCTACCAGTGGCAGCAACAATACCGAAACGATCCTGCCCCGTGGGCCGAGATTGGCAGTGGCCAGTTCATACTCACTGTGCCTAGTCACGAGATTAGGGACCTCGACAATCCAGATGAGCTGATGGACTGGTGGGATGAGGCTCTGGGGATGGAGCACTCGATCTACGGCTACCTGCCTTGGACAAGGGTAGAGAGGGCAGTATTCGACGCCCAGATATCCGCAGGATGGATGCACTCAGGCTACCCGTTCATGGCGCACGACCTGAGTGTCGCAGGAGTGGTCAATGTCTCGTATATGGCTGAGAACGGAGACTGGGGGATGTTCCACGAACTCGGTCACAACCACCAGTGGATGCCCTCCACCCTTCCCGGTACCACTGAGACCGGCTGTAACTTCGCCAGCGTCTACCTGATGGAGGAGCTCGTCGATCCGCCCAGCCTGCACCCAGCGAACCCATCGAGGCCCTATTTCGAAGATGGGTCCAACATCAGCAATTGGTCGGTCTGGACCGCCCTCGACACTTTCCTAATCGTGAAGGAGGAATGGGGTTGGGGTCCGATTACAGAGGCACTGACGGTCTACTACAATCTCCCGGCAGCAGAGGTCCCGAGCACTGGTGAAGAGAAATTCAACGCGTGGGTCATGCATCTGTCAAACGCCACAGGACACAACCTTGCCCCATACCACGCAGCGTGGGGGTTCCCTCTGAATCAGGAGACCTACGACGCACTGGATCACCTCCCAGTTTGGGTCGACGACCCCCTTCGCGGCGACTTCTTCGTTTACGATGCAATCTTGCGAAACTTGCAGGTATCCAACGTAACCGCCAACTCAGCCGTCGTTTCGTGGGAGACTTACGACAATGGAACCAACACGACCCTTACCCTGCATTACGGAACCTCGGACGGCGGCACCCAATCGTCATCATGGGCCAGCAGCGTGGATCTCGGCCCCTCTGAGGTGGGCAATGGTTCTCAGGAATTGACTGGGCTGGACTGCTGCGGGACCACGTACTATGCGCGCATCAAGGCCACTCACGACGAAGGCGACACTTGGTTCGGCCCAATCTCTTGGGTGACCGATTACTTGCCCGACTGACTGAAGCGCCTCAATAGGCTCTCGAAGGAGATGCCGGGAATGTACTTCTCGTGCGCTACCGCTAGTGGAATCCAAGCAAGGGTGTGCCCGATGGTGACCGCGAAGGCGGGAACAACCGCCAGCCTCGCCCCATCCAGTACCATTGCAGCGGCACCCAGGACTGCGAAGTGGGCGACGTAAATAGTGAGCGAGAGCCGCCCCGCCGGCTCCAAGGCGTCCAGCCGACTCCCTAGTGAGGGCTCCCCACCGGAAGCTTCGTCCCCCTCCAGCAGCCTCATTGTTAGCATTACCACCGTTCCCGAGACCACGAGGAATGGCATGCTCGCTGGGAAGAAAGTCAGCACCGCCTGTCCAGAGGTCAGAGCCCAGTCGATTTCCTCGACCACGGCTGCGGCCACGGTAAGCGAGGTGGCTAGAAGTCCGATGGCGACCCCCCTCTCCCTGATTCTGGGCTGCTCACCGAGATCGTGGATTATCGTGCCCAGCAGAACGTAGAACATCCATGGGACCACAGGGTAGGTGCCGTTCCAGAGCAACCTCCCTACCCACTCTGTGGAATTTTCTGCATCTACCCTCTGAAACCATCCCAAATCAGGACCCGCCTCGCCCCCCAGTAGCAACGGGGAGACTATCATCACTAGCATCAGAGCCGACCTAGAACCGATGCTCAGGCGCACGAGGAGCGGCGCTAGGATTGCAGCGATAGCCAGAAGGGTCAGCACGCCCGGAGTGTGCCACTCGAACCTGCCCCCCCGCTCGACGTTGAGAAGCACGTTCACGAGGAGCTGGCACAGAGTCAGGACCGCCACTCTGGGCAGCAGCCACCTCATCCAGTCCACTAACTTGTACCCCTCCTTGGCACGACGTTGTGCGCTGTGGTACACCCCCCAACCCGAGATTGTCACGAACATCGGAGCAGCCATGCCCCCGAAGGCGGCAGCGATGAAGGCCGTGGGATGTCCCACGGTGATGCCTTCGGGGGGCACGATTGCTGCGGTATGGACCTCGACCATGCATAGCACGGCAACTGCCCTCATCCTGTCAATGTGGAGCAATCTCACCGGCCCACCTCCCCAACTCGTTCACCACGGATGAGTAAACTCCTCCCCAGCCAGGACAATTCTTGGGGGGTCACGGACCTCTGTCCGGATGCCTAGGTTCAATACTTCGGAAAAAATCGATCCTGCGACTACTCGCTCTCGTCGGCACTAGGTAGGGAGCGCTCCTCGCTCAGAATCTCTCGGCCCCCATATGCAATCAGTCCGATTGCGACGACGTAGAGCAAGGCAATTACATAGGTCAGGTAAGACAGGGGAGCCCCCGCATCACCTCCGAAGTTGGTCCAACCCATTGGGCCCATGTTGTCGGAAACGCTGCCTCTGAATGATGCAGCTGTTTCGTCGTCTAGCTCGGAGAACGAGCGAATCTCAAACACTGGATGTGTGTCGATCGAACCTTCGCTGAAGTCCGGGCCCATACTTCCGGGGCCTCGCAGGTCATAGTGGAAGGCAGCAAGGACATCACCATACATCACTGCACCAGAGACCTTCTCGACACGCATCGTTATGTCCGCGGAAAAATAAACCGGTAGGGCACCTGGCAGGACGTCGATGAATGATTGAGAGCCAATCAGCTTGGCCTGAATCTGGTGCTCCGCAGGATCTAGGGCCAGGTGGTGCTCGACCATGTCAATGCCCTTGAACGTGACATCCCCAACCACAGTGGACTCAGCGATCGCATAGCCCACTGCGTTCAGTCTGAATGGGGAGTTTGGGTCATTGACCAACGGAGCCGATTTGCCGCCGATGGTACCGGCAACCACCGTGTTGGTGTTGCCTACGTGGTCGGAGAGCAGGCCGTAGGTAGCTTCCTCGCTGTAAGGGGCTCGCCATGGCAGGTGCTCAGTCATGCCATAGGTCTCGTTGGCTTCGCACTCGACGTTGTACTCGGCATTGCCACCGGCATCCAACTTGAAGTCACACAGGCCGTTTCCATCAGAGTTGATGTACCCCTGTGAAACGCTCTGGCCGATGGTGTCTCCCTTGGTGCTCATGACGTAGACGGAGAAATCCCCCGTGCTGACAGAATCGGAGCCGAAATACGTTTCATTTGTCTCAAGGCTAACCCAGCCCACGTCCATGTTAGAGATGTCTCCGTAGATGACATCTGCGACGATAGGATCTCTCCATCCGTATAGCCAGTTGCTTACTGGCTGCGTGGTATATGCGGAAGCCCCGTACTGGAAGCCCAGCAGGGCGCCGATAACCTGCTCGAACATGAAGTCCCTAACCCAGCTGCGCAGAGCTGCTGCCTCAGGCTCGGAGATGTCGTAGGCAGCTGCAACGAATGCGTCGTCCCATGGTCTTACTTCCCCACCCGTCTCAAAAGCCGTCCAATCCTCGTTCATCGGTAGCGTGGTTCCAGTGAGCTCATTGTTAATGAAGACGCGAGCGAAGTCGCCGGTGAGGGCCCAGTCCGAGGTGTAGAGGATTTCCCGCGCCTTCTCGATGCTGAGGTCGATTGACCCTTCGTGGTCCGCGCGGTTCAGTCCTATCACTAGGTATCCCCCTGCGATTGGCTCCTCGCCACCGAAGGAGGTCTCCCACCACAGTTGCGCGTCCATTGTCCCAGAGCCACCGACCAGAATCATCGGGAACTCGGCGGGCGTTCCGAGCATGCCAATCCAAGCGCCTGACCAGTCGGCTAGGCCAAGCAGTTGAGTCAGCCCGATGCCGTATGACACCATTGTCCCGAAGGCATCGGACTGCGCACCTAGAAGGAACAGGGCCGCCCCATCCAGGGGAATCCCGTTGAAGTCAACAGTGGTCAGCAGCCCCGCTCCTAGGCCGGTTTCAGGGTCGATTCCGAATATCACGTACTCCAAGGCCTCTGGGTTCGAGATGTCTACTCCGCTGACCTCGTCCAGGCGCTGCCTTAGGTCGTCGACGGTCGTCAGGTCTGCACCGCCGCCGTGCTCAACGAACTTAGAGGCTGCCAGGGAGTAGACGGCCCAGTCCAATGCCACTGTATCCTCGGGGCCCGAAGTCCAGTCTTTGTAACCGAGTAGTGCCGCTCTAGCAGGCGTTACCGTATCACTAGGCGCTCCCATCCCGGCAATCAGCATCGGTCCGATGTCGCAAGTCAATGCAATGCAGTTTCCGTGACCGTCATCGGTGTTGTAGAATATCGAATTGAACACGGATGTGTATGTTGGCGCAATATCGCCGACAGTCCAAACGGAGTCAGACTGTCCCGATGATTGGTAAGTTGCCCGCAAAAGGGCCTCCTCACCAGTCCCGTTACCGAATCTCGAACCACCGGCGTCAATTGCCATGGACTCTATGTCCTCCGATGCCCAAATGCTCGGCGCCTTGTTCTGCAGATCGTTCGCCATCATCGCTTTGGCGAATCCGGCCTTGGCGAAGGTCTCGCCGTAGATGATTCCCGTGGCGAGCCCCGCTATCCTCTGGGTGTTCCACAGGATGTTCACGTTCGTGACCTCGGTATCGCCAGAGACGGAGGTCACCTCCGTCCCGTTCTCATCCGTCCATGTGCAGTTCTCGCACCACTCGAAACTGTCGTACTCCGAATAGGTGATCGTGCCGGCAGTCTCGTTGAATCCAAGTACCTCCCTAGTTGTCGTGACCTCGTAGACGAATGGGCCCATCTTCTCGAAGGCCGAGGATGGATCTTCGGAGGCCAACGCCGACTCGTCCGTGATAGAGTAGGCGAAGTAGACCCGCTCACTCGTCGAAACCGACCAGTTGCTAGGGTGCTCATTACCATCCTCGTCTTCCCAGAAGGCATCGAAGTCCACCTGCTCGTCCAAAGATGCAGCGACCTGTTCCTCCACCACTCCCTCAATCAGTCCGTCGATGAAGCCCGTCACGGCGAGTCCTACGTTCACTAGCAGGAGCAGGGCTCCGATTCCTATCGCTATGGTTGGTTTGTTGTCCACGGTCAATTCCCTCTACTCTCCACGAGTGGGCGCTCGACATTAAGCGTTGCACCCGTGAGAATCACCCTTTCAGGGATAGGTTGAGCGGGCATCAGAGGGTGGGGCCTCGCTGGATTTCGATAAGGTTCATGTCACCGTGCACATGGGGGGGCACAAGGACCCGTAGCTCAGTTGGTTAGAGCGCTCGGCTCATAACCGAGTGGTCATCGGTTCAAATCCGGTCGGGTCCACCAATGCGCATTCCCCCTATTTCGACGCATCCCGCGTCCGGCCCGGGCGAAGCCTCAAATACGTTCTTAGTGGGGCATTTTGTGATGAGCGTGTCCTTCAGAGTGCCTCTGATGATCATGACCGTCTACTTCCTGAGCCTCTGGGGCGGGGCAGCAGCAGTTCAGGCTCAGACATCGCCAGACGTGTCATTGACTTGTGATCAACCGCAGCCGATTGACGTCTATCCTGGTGCCACGCGGACCACCATCATCTACTGCACACTGTCCAATCCCACTACCTTCTCCGAGAAGGTCGAGCTGACCTACCAATCGGGGGTTATCGCGGTAGCTGGGCCCGGCTCAGCCACAGTCCCTCCCGGGGACACCTCCTTCCAGGTCTCGGCCCGTGCCGATCTGAGGATGCCAGAGGGCCAGCAGGTAGTCACGATCACAGCCGTTGTCACCCAATGGGGCGGTGGCCCGGTCACCGGAGTGACGCAGCCGACCGAGTCGAAGGTGATGACGGTCTTCAAGCAGTTCAGTAGGCTCAGGGTCGGATCCGAGCTGGCCTTCCTGCAGCTGCGCCCCAAGGTTGACTATACCCTGATTTTCGATGTCTATAACGACGGGAACGCCCGCGACAAGTTCAACATCGAGATCTCGAACTATGACGAGCTGAACGACGAGGGCTTCCAGTTGAGCCTGCCTTTGGTCTCGCAGGAAATCGACTCCCTAGCACCAGCGGAGAAGTTCCGCGTCCAGATGAGGACTCCGAAGAACCAGGGTTGGACTGACAAGTACTACTCGCTTCAGTTCAAGGCGACCTCCGAGTACTCGGTGCGCACGGAAGGCATTCCCAACTACCAGATCCAGGTCATGACCATCTACATCCGCGGGGTCTACCTCCCCGGATTCGAGTTGGTTGGCACGATGATGATGGCGGCCCTTGCTGGTGCTGCCGTTGGGAGGGGGCCTGGTTTTGACCGCCCCCGGGTCGACCAAGAGGGCAATATCGAGCCCCTAGGTGCCCGTTTGTTCTAGCGAACCCGGTAGCCCCGCGCAACCATTAGGCAACGGATTGATAACTGCCAGTCGTGACGTTCTGTAGGAAACTGGGTGGTTTGGTGAGTAACGGAGGACTTCTCGAGAAGGCGATGTCACAACAGCCAGAGCAGGAATCCTCCGAAGTCATTGAAGCCGAAATCACCTCGCCCCCACTATCCCAAACGACTCCCTCCTCTGACCTTCACGGGGGCATCAGCCCGCTGCAAGTTGGGATTGGGCTCGGGGTTCTGGGCCTTTTGCTGTCCTGGATTTTTGCTTTGCCAAGAATCCAGAGCGACTACCCCGGTGCCGGACTCATCCCAGTAGTCTTCTTAGGCGGGTCGTTTTACTTGGTTTGGAATTCGATTGACCGAAAAATGGTGGGGGTGCTCGCCGTAGTTTACCTGCTGATGGCATCCAGTCCCTTCATTGCTAGCAGTATGTCCACCTCCTCAATTACGATCGCGAAGAGTACCCTTTCTTCTGACTCGACAGAGATCACTCTGAAGATCAGGCAGTCTGGGGGCTTCATGACCTCTTCAATCGATTCAGCGGATGTTTCGATATCATTTGACGGGAGCGAGGTTTGGTCCCTAAATACAAACTTCGCTATAGACAGGGAGGATGGCTATGGTAAGTACGGGCAGCTCACTCTGACCGTGTCAGATTTCTATTCAGGTAACGCTGTTAGTGACCAAGACTATGTTGTCACAGTCAACGCGGGAGGTTCTGAAGACAGCCATACGTTGGAACCCTCCCTATTGATCAGGACGGTTGACGATGCGCAAAACGAGGCCAATGGCTACATGGGAACCGGTGCCGACTGTGACAGCAATACGGAGACTTGTGTAATAGGCGTCATCCTGACATCATGGATTGGATATCAGGCAGTTGGAAACAACAAGCCAGGTGGGATGCCATTTGCCAACTACAATGTAACAGCCACATTGATGGAGGGCAGCGAAGTTGCTGTCCAGTACCCCCTAATAACGGTTCAAAATGGTCAGGCATCGTGGGATGATTCCAATGGGGATTACGGTTCTGGATCTGCCATTGTTGGGGACTACGGGTCCGATTTACCAATGGATGGGTCACTTTCCGCTCCAGAGTTCGAACGTTTGTACATACCAACAGATGACTTCCAGTCAGCGGGAGAGTACGGCTGTTACTCATTCGTTGTCGAAGTTTCTCAGTCTGCGCCTTGGACCGCCCCCTCAGTCGTAACTGATACCACGTATTACGAGTATGACAAGACGGGTGACACGGAGTCTTGGGGCTCGGTCAACAGCTGCTGAGCAATCAGTCGTTGATGCTCGAGAGGAACCTCTGCATCCTCTCGGTCTTCGGCTCGTCGATAATAGATGACGGGCCTTCCTCAGCGACCACGCCCTCATCCAAGTAGATCACACGGTCCGCCACGTCCCTAGCGAAACCAATCTCGTGTGTCACCACCACCATCGTCATCCCCTCGTCTGCAAGGCCTCGGATGGTCTCCAGGACCGATCCGATGAGTTCGGGGTCAAGAGCGCTTGTCGGCTCGTCGAACAGCATCACCTCCGGCTTCATCGCCAACGCTCGGGCTATGGCGACCCTCTGCTTCTGGCCGCCTGACAGGTTGCCCGGATAAGCACCTATCCTTTCGAGCATGTCCACCCTATCAAGCACCTCCTTGGCCTCTTCGTTGGCCTCCTCCCTGCTCATCCCCCTGACGTGAATCAGGCCCAGGGTGATGTTGTCGAGCACCTTGAGGTGAGCGAACAGCTCGAACGATTGGAAAACCATCCCGATCCTTGATCTCACTTCGTTGATGCCCGCCGCCGGGGTGTTGATCTGCTCGCCCTTCAGGCGAACGACCCCCTTCGTGGGCTCAATGAGGCGGTTGATGCAGCGCAGCACGGTGGACTTGCCGCTTCCCGAGGAGCCGATGATGGCCACCGACTCGCCCTCCCTGACATCGAATGAGACGCCTCGAACAGCGTGGACCCCACCAGGGTACGTCTTCTCCATGTCCTTGACGCTGAGGATTGCCTCGGGCATTCATGCACCCCCTGAGATTCCAAGCCCCGGTATCCTCGTCTTGTTCTCCAGATGTCTGAGCATTAGTGCCAGCGTCCATGTGACGATAAAGTATGAGATCATTACCATACCCCATGTCCAGAAGATCTGGAAGGTCACGGCGATGATCAGCTTGCCTTGCCTAGTCAGCTCTGCATATCCGATAACCATCGCAAGCGAGGAGTTGAGGACCAGGTTGACCATCTCGTTGCCCAATGGGGGGATGCATATTCTGATTGCTTGTGGCATGATGACGAGCTTCATCGTCTGCATGTAGTTCAGCCCGATGCTCCTACCTGCTTCCATCTGCCCGGAGGGTATGGCAGCGATGGCCCCCCTGATGGTCTCGCACTGGTATGCCCCAGAGTTCAGACCCAGTGCGAAGATAGCGCTGATGTAGGCTCTGTCGGCAAGTATCCCATCCCTCAGGAAGCTAGAGATTGGGTCGTCCTGCCCCTCAAGAATCAGCAGTCCGGGCTCCTGAATCAGTTTTCCCAGTTGGAGGCCGAAGTGGATAAACATGAACTGGACGATTAAGGGGGTGTTGCGGAAGAAGTCGGTGTAGAGGGTGGCAATCGAGTTGAGCGGCCTAACGCCCCAGGGATTTAGGGGGGCTGTCCGGCCCTTCGTTATGATAGAGGTGAATACCGCGGTCCCCACTAATGCAAATAGGAACCACTCCTCGAGCCCCCCTACTCCTGGCATTACTCCAAAATCCATCCAACGGAGAGAAATAAATAGGATCAGAAGGTAAAGCAGTGAATAGAGGGCAGGCCGAATTTCGTCAATATTCCTTATCAAAATGTAACCGAGGATCCCGCCTTCCATGGTCAGCAATATGATGGTTCCACCCAGTCCTGACAACGGGTACCCCCCTGCCACGAAAACGAGCGCAACCGCGATTGGGGGGATAATTGGCAGCGGCACCCCCTTGGTGGAGAACTCACCATTGAAGGATAGGAATGTCAGTCCCAACAGTACCAATGCCGTCCCCAGCAGGATGCATGCAAAGGCACCAGAGTCACCTACAGGCACATAGATGCGTTCCCAGCCAAGCAGGTTGAGCGCCCCGACGTCATCGATAATGGTGTAAAATGACCAAACCCCAAATGATAACATAACCAGCCCGAAAAATTTGACCGCAGGGGCGTTGATGGGCCTCGTAGCCGAAATCTCAGCGGACTTGGCCCGCAATGACGCTATGTTCGCGGCCATTCGCGCCAATCGCCCTAGCGAAAGACCGTTGACCAATATCAATAATGGGATGACCAACTGGTACCGGTTAGACTGCGCAACGTCCTTCAGAGTGGTCGGGGAGGTCTTCATCATGGAGAGAACCACTCCAACGGAGAACCCCATAGCTATCCCGAACAGTACGATCTTGATGGTGGCGAACAGACCGTCGATTAGCATCCCTTTGGAGTAGTCGACGAACTGCCCGAAGTCTCCAAAGTCGATTATTTGGAATCCTACTGCCTCCTCCTCACCCGAGTTATCGGTCCACAACACCGAACCCCCGTGAGCGACGGCAATCCCATTGAAACTATCAATCATTGCCACGCCGCTGAAGTTGGTATCGTTCGCGACCGTGACCATCTGCTTGCTGACGATGTTCCCACCGTCCTTGCTCAGGGACAGGTACCCATTCGGCCCTGTGAAGAGAATTTTGTAGGTCGAGAGCACCTCCATGGAGTTCAACTCCACTCCTAGGGAGGTGCTTCTACCGTGCGACTCTATCTCGACGAGACTCCAGACGAAGCCCACCGTAACGCTGCCCTCCCTGGAGGACCTCAGGATATGCCCCTCGTCGGTAATGGCATAGGCGCGAATGCTGCTGAAGTAGTCGATGGAGACTATGCTCTTCGAGCTCACTTGGCTTGGCGCGTCCCTGTAGTCCCACACCGCCCCCCCGTCCGCGGATGCTAGGATCGTCCCGCCTTCCCCGGAGATGAGTCCGTTTTCCGAATCTAGGAAGGAGACGCTTAGCAGATCCTCCTCCACTCCGATGGACCGGTCCTGCCAGGTGTTGCCATCGTACTGCCAGATTGCACCAGCAGGACCCACTGCCACCAGAGACCCGTTGCTTGTCAGAGCGACGCCCGAGACTCCCGTCTGCGCTGGGATGGAGATGTCTTCCCAAGCAACGCCTCCTTCCTTCATCAGCAGGACCGTACCGTCCTCCCCAGCCACTGCGAGGGCCCCGAAGGCAGAGTCGGAGGCGATGAGGTCAGAGCTGGTCGGCGAGTCGAAGGACTGCCATGTCAGACCCCCATCACCGCTGCTCAGCATCGTCCCGCCCGAGCCGAAGGCCCAGATCTCCTCGGCGTGAGCCTCAGCGGTCAGGAGGTCTGACTCCGTTCCGCTTTCGGCTTCGACCCACCCGCTCTTGTACGACTGCGCAGTCACGCCGCCCGTGGCCAATATGAGTGCTAATAGGGTCAGGGATACTGCCCATTCGACGCGCTTGGGAACAGGGCGATACCGTTCCAGAGAGGTTCTTGCAGACATTATCTTCCGCTGGTCGTTGCGTCTGGAGGATATAGTCTAGCCGACTTCCATTATCCTTCGAAATCCGCTGGTCCGCCATTGGGAATGTTCATCGTGGAAGTCTCACCGATGTACAACATGGGCGAGATGCTGTACCGCGGCAAGGTCAAACAGGTCTGGAGCACCAACGACCCCGATATCATCGAATTCCGGTACACTGACCAGATTTCAGTCTTCGATCAGGTGATACCCAGCCTGATTCCAAGGAAGGGCGAGTCGCTCAACAGGGCGTCCTGCCATTGGTTCGGACTGGTCGAGCAGGAGGGGATTTGCCAGACCCACGTCATAGAGATGAGCGCCCCAGACAGGATTCTAGCTAGGAGGTATGACGTAATTCGGGAGCCCGGCGCCATCCCAAAGGACGCGCAGAACTTCTTCGTCCCCCTCGAGGTGATTTGCAGGCATTATCTGGCTGGCACGGCGTGGCGACGCTACCAACGCGGAGAGGTGTCCGCCGAGGACCTCGGGTTCGAGGCGGGAGGGGAACTCTCCGAAGGCGTCGAGCTACCGGAGCCCTTCCTAGAGGTCTCCACCAAGTTCGAGACCTTCGATCGCAACCTAGACCGAGCAGAAGCGCTGGAGATATCCAATTTGGATCCCGATGAGCTAGATGCGCTTCTCGGCATCGTGCTGGAGGTTGATCGGGTGATTGAGCGAGAGACCTCCAAGCGGGGCCTCATTCACGTAGACGGCAAGAAGGAATTCGCATTGGGCCCGGGCAGGGTCCCTGTGCTGATCGACTCATTCGGAACCCTCGACGAGGATCGGTGGTGGGATTCCGAATCCTACGCCAAAGGCGAAATCGTCCAGCTCTCGAAGGAGTCGGTTCGACAGCACTACATCGAGACGGGCCATCACGCGGCCCTCTACGAGGCCAGGCAGTCAGGATCCCCCGAGCCCCCGATACCGGCCCTCCCTGCGGATATCATTTCGAGTACTGCCGAGCTATACGCATCCATGTTCGAGCGCCTGACTGGAGATGCACTCTGAGGTTCTGGAATGGGCACACACGAGTACGAGGACGATCCAAGAAACGAAAGCGTCCTGATTTCGATAAACGGCGAGCTGTTCCCCAGGGGCGATGCCAAGGTCTCGGTTTTCGACTCGGGCTTCCTGCTGGGTGATGGGGTTTGGGAGTCCCTCAGGCTCCACAATGGGACATTGGCCTTCCTAGATGACCACTTGGACAGGTTGTTCCACGGCGCAGATGTACTCTCCATGGATATGGGCAGGTCCAAGGAGGAGATATCGAGTGAGATCCTAAGGGTCGTACAGGCCAATGGAATGCATGACGAGGTCCATTTGCGGCTAATTCTATCGAGGGGATTGAAGCCAACCCCCTACCAAGCGCCATGGGTGATATCCAGCCCTCCCACGATGGTGATAATTCCCGAGTACAAGAAGGCAATACCGCAACGTGCCGTGGATGGAATCAGCCTCGTGACCGTAGACATCAGGAGAGGTGGCCCGGAGGTCCAGGATCCACGGATTAACAGCCTGTCCAAGCACAATTGCATCGCCGCATGCATAGACGCGGCCTCGAAGGGTGGAGAAGAGGGCCTGATGCTCGACCCGCACGGATTCGTCTCGACCTGCAACTCGACCCACTTCTTCATGGTCAAGGACGGCGAGGTTTGGACCTCGACGGGGGAGTTCTGCTTGGACGGGATAACCCGCAGCAAGGTCCTCGGACTATGCCAGGACAATGGAATCCCCTCCTTTGAGCGCAACTTCGGTATCGAGGACGTCCGTTCCGCTGACGAGGCCTTCGTCACGGGCACCTTCGCCGGCCTTACCCCAGTGGTGTCTTTCGACGGCGAGCCCATGAGCAATGGAAGGAGGGGTCCTTTGTGCGAGCGTCTACAGGGCTTGTACATCGATCTAGTCGAGGAGGAATGCTATGGCTGAGGGAACTAGGGTCGCAATGTGGTCTGGGCCCCGAAACATCTCCACGGCGATGATGTACTCGTTTGACAACAGGCCAGACTGCTTTGCCACGGACGAGCCACTATACGCGAACTTCCTCCTCTCCACCAAGACGGCTCACCCTGACGCTGACGAGGTCATCGACCATTACGAAACCGATCTGGAATCCATAATCAGCCATCTAACTGGGCCCATCCCTGATGGCATGCCGGTATGGTACCAGAAGCACATGTGCCATCATGTGGGGGGGGACGCGGACCTCGATTGGCTGGATGGCCTGACTAATTGCTTCCTCATCCGTGACCCCAGGGAGGTCCTGCTCTCCCTCTCGAACATTACTGACGTAGTCAATCTCTGGGTCATGGGGCTGCCCCAACAAATGAGGATTCTGAGCCATTTGGTCGAGACCACTGGGAAGGACCCCCTCATCTTGGATGCGCGTGATGTCCTGGAGAATCCTGAGGGAATGCTGTCAGCACTGTGCGACCGACTCGGAATCGAGTACACGGACGAGATGGCCTCATGGGAGCCTGGGCCGAGGGAATGCGATGGCATCTGGGCGAGGCACTGGTATGATTCGGTCTGGAATTCCACCGGGTTCTCCCCCTACTCGCCCCGGGAGGGCATTTTGAGACCAGAGCACGAAAGCGTACTCGAAGAGGCAATACCCCTGTACGACGAACTATGGGGCAGGAGGCTCCGGGTCTAGGAGTGCCGACGCATCAGCAGCCCACAACCCCTCCTATCGGCAGACCTCAGAATCACCAGCAGGTGCCTGAAGGCGTCTTGGACACCACCATCGATCGGCTCTTCTGAATCCACTGACCAAGCGCCGCGCTCGATTTCCTTCCTGAGTTCGAGGACCTCGCTTTCATCGATCCACCCCAGTAGCTCTATCCCGCCAGCCCCTGTGCTGAACTCAGGCTCGCGTAGGGATTCCTCGCACAGACCCCGACCAAGCTTCTCCAGCAACCGGTGCAGACAGTGCGAATCTCCTCCCTCCTTGGTGTATGTGAGCAGGTACTCTATCGAATTCCCGTCCTCGCTGGGAAACCTCCCAAGCCTCTCTCGCGAATGCCCCGAGTCGAGCGGTATTGGTGCCCTGCCCCCCTTCTGCCAGTCCATCAGGGTCAGCATGAGCATGGTTGCCGGGTCAACTGGGGCCCCCACTCCCTCGCTCAGCGCAGGAACCCCCTGAATGCTACCCACAATGCCAATCAGGTCCCCATGGTCCCCGTTCATCGAGGACTTTATCGCAGGAATTAGCTCCAGTGGGTCGGCCCTCATGGGATCGAAAGTGTGGAAGGGGGGCGGGGGAATATACCTGCTCAAGGGAGCACCTCCGTTCATTCTCTTTTGAGGATCTTCTTCAGCCTCATCTCGAACTCGTCGATCTCCTCGCCTTCCGAGCCCTGATCCGCTTCGACGCCCTCTCCGGATTCAGGGGGGACGTCATCGCCCTCTTCCGGATCTCCTTCGCTGCCCCCCTCCGTCATCGATTCCCCCGTCTCAACCTGCATCTGGGCCGTCTTCTCCTCAATCGCGGCCCGAGTGATGGCCATGAGCCTCTCGCGCTCCCTGTAGTTGCTTACTATCCAAGCTAGACCGGCATAGACCCCGATCACCAGGAGTGCAGCTAGGGCGCCGGTATCCATGTCGCCGAGTCCTTGGTCGATGACGGATTCGCCACTGAGGACTATCCTTGATTCGTCATCCACGGGGTCCGAGTCAATGTCCCACGGGAACGCACAGCCGATACTGACTATAGCCTCGGTACCATCGTTCACATCGGGTCTATCCAGGCTTGGAGTGGGGACGTACACTGTGGTCATGTCAATCACGTGCTCGGAGTAATGGCTTCCGGCAGTGATGGAAATCGTGCAGTCCGCGCCAGTCAGCAGGTTCTCGTTAACGCGCTTGGTGAGCACCTTAATCTTCTGGTCGGTGCCTTGGCCTTCCAGCTCCAGACCGACCAAGCCGACGTTCCAATCGCTTCTCCTGATATCGAAGGTCTTGTGGGCGCTGCCTAACTCCCTGCCTTTGACATCGAGGAGCCTGATGGTGAGGATCCTCTTTCCCGGCTCAGGCTGCCAGTCTTCGGCGCTCAGGTTGATTGGGCCCATCGAGGAGTTCGCGGCGAGGGAATCCGAGAACGAGCCTAACACCATCCCTCCGTCATCAATCAAGAGCACTGAGAAACCGAATTGCTCGCTACCGTTGCCAATCGAGCAGGTAGGGAGGACGGCAGGCATGTCCCCGTCGATAGAGCACAGCACTGGCCTGACATTCGCCTCGAAGGCACTCAACACGTAGGGCAGGGTCGTGACTTGGTTGACAGTGATTTCTCCAGAACCACTAGAAATCACAGGAAGCAGCCATCCCATCTGACTCCACGTGAGTGTTCCGGAGCGTGAGTCGAACACTGCAGACGAAGAGTCGGTTCCGTGAATCTCGATGATGGCCTCGTCTCCCTTGAGGGCATCGATGTAAGGCGAACTCGCCCAAGAGTGGGAAGCCTGCAGGGTGTCGAGCATCTTCTCTTGCTGGTTGCCAGCCGGGTCCTGAGCGAGGATCCTAATTGTCTTCACATCGCCATCCCAGTCTTCAGATGGATTGACCTCGATTGGCACGCCTCTGGTTTCCCCCGCCCCGAGAACGACCTCGGTGCCGCCGGTAACGGTCCATCCGTCGGGCAGGCTCAGTACCTGCAGAGAGATAGTCGTAGGCGCGTTTCCGAGGTTCTGCACCGTAACCTGCGGGTGTCCCCCCTCCATTGAGATGACCCATGGCCCCTCTCCATCCATGGCAAAGTCGTAGGTGATGGCGACCCTCAGAGGAAGAGTGACTTCGACGAGTCCGCTGGAATCGCCCTCCCTTACCCTTACATGAAGCTCAACTGACTTGCCGTGCATGGCTGAGTCAGGCGGTGTGATGTTCAGTAGCAGGGGGCCTGTGCCACCGGGTGAAATGTTCGGCAGGTCTCCAAGCGCATCGATACCCCATCCGCTCTCTCCCGTTACGTACGCAGAAGCGAAGGGTCGGCTAGGCGAGTTGCCCATTTGCACCAGGATCAACTCTATCTGGGATCCCTCAGGGGCAATTTCCAGATCAGCGTCGTTTGCAATCACCCCCCATCTGGGGACGTGCATGGCTTCCAAGGAGAAAGAGAAAGTCATCACTGATTGATCGCGAGCAAACGCATTTACTGTAACAATCAACCTCGAACCATTCCAAGCATCTGGCGAAACGGTTGCCGTAACGCTCAGCATGGTTGACCGGTTAACCCCTACATCCATGGCCGATGAGCCTGAGGCATTCCAACCCTGGGACTCGTCGCCCGGCATCCTGACGACCTCGGCCTGAATCTCCAAGGCCAGGTCATCGGCCAAGTTGCCGGTGTTCGTGGCGTTTACCGGGACGGTGATTGACTGTCCGGGTAAAAGCATGAATGTCGAACCGTTTACCCCCCTACCATCCAGTGATGTTACGAAGTCCCAGCGGTGATCCTGCCTGACCTCGAACTCCACCACTCTGGAGTCAGTGACGCTTTCATTGCCCATGGAGGTCATGGTGAACTGCACGCCGACTGGGACTCTGGCTGGGGTGGAATCGGGGAAAGTGATGCTGAGGGGTACTGTCTGGAGGCTGCCAGCGCTCAGCGGAGTTGGATTGCTCGAGAATGAGACCACAACCCCGGGATCGGATGTGATGTTGTCATCAAGCAAGATGGAATAGGAGAGCAAATACGAATCCTGCCCGTTTCCAAGGTTCTCCAGCCTGAGTATGGCCAATGAAGGCTCATTGACGTCGACGACTAACGGCTGCGAAATCGGAGAAGTCACCAGCAGGCCGGCACGATGGATCTGCATTACCTCCAGCGAGAGCCTTAGCGGGAAGGCGGGGCCCGAGGAGGCCTCGTCCTCGAACGCGTGGAAGCCCGGGGGGGCATCAGAGGGCAGACCCAGAGATAGCGAGCCCGAAGCCCTCGTTCCAGGGGTTCCAGATAGGGTGATGGAATCACCAGCTACGGAAAGTTGACCGTCTCCCTCCCAAGACCAGCCACTGATTCCCATTCCCGCCCCAGATAGGGACCAGCTCAGGTCTCCAGAATCCGCTGGCAGGTCGGCAGTCATGTTCCAGACGAGCCCGTCTGAGGGGACCGATCTAAGATGTGGGGGATCGAGGACGACGCCAGAGGCGTTGAATGACAGGGAAACCTCGCTGCACTCCTGTTCCTCTCCCGCTCCAACGCACATCGTCAGAGGGGTGCTCACGCTATCGCCGTGAGTGGCCTCGGAGGGGACCAAGAGTCTGGCCGTCATCTCTCTCTGCTCACCTGGATCGAGGATGAGTGCGCTGACCTCGCTCCCATCGGAGTCGTACATCCTCAGATCGGACCCCCAGTCGGTGCCGTCCCAGGAGATGGCAACCTGCGTCTCCGCTGCGTTGCCTACGTTCTCTACAATCAGCCAAGCTCTAGCGTCTTCACCGATTAGCCCGAAACCAGTGCTGGAGGACGTTCCGTCTGGGCCCCTGATGGATAGCCCCCGTGTCCTATTGGCCTCGACGGGTAGGATTGACGAAACGCTGACGTTCTGGTCGTTATCCAGGGAAATTGTCAGGCTCAGGTGACCTGAGTCAGATCCCAAGGCGTCATCAGGTGCGATAACCCTAAGATTCGGGGCCCAAACCTCGTCGACACCAATCTCGACACTGCTAATGCCACCAGGCGTCTCATCTATCCAGCTCCAGCCCACGGGGAGGTCGGAGTCGTCCACCACAAGGCTCCAGACGCCTGACAGCCTCCCCGTTGATCTTATGTTTACAGGGGCGACCTCACTGCCTCCCGGATCAACCCTCAGAGGGTCGGTCGGCATTTCGAAGGAGGCATTGTATGGGGGGACGATTGAGAGGGTCTTGGTCTGCAAGTCGTTGTCGAATCTGGTCTGTGTCAGGTTCCTATATGGGTCGAGGACCAATTCGAAGACATGGTCTCCGAGAGCTCCGTTCCACTCCACGCTGAACGAGGCGAAGGAACCTGAGCCACTTGGGTCGACCGGTTCGAGGTTTTCGATGCCTTCTCTGCCAATCTCGATGCCGTCGGCATAGAGCACCGCGTCCGTTATCTCACCTGTGTCTGCCGTCCCAGCATTCTCCAAGAATGCCGTTACGGTGACCTGCTCCCCAGGGTCAGGCGCACTCGGGTTGAACTCAATCCCCCTTCCATCCGTGATGGGCCTCACGTCCGGTCTTGCTACGGAGACGACCATGCTGGCGATCACGAGGTCAAGGGTAGCATCGCCGTCCACGTCGGCTAGCGATGGAGACGACCAGGTTCTGTGATCCAGCTCCAACTCGTCGGACCAAGCCGCGTTTACCCCCGATGAAGTGCCAGAGGTCCCATCGAATGCCCAAAGCGAGCGGCCGAAGGCCACGAGGAGCTCGGGCTCACCCTCTCCATCGATGTCCATCCAAGTGGTTGCGGCGACCGCTATCTCGTCGTTCGGATTGCCGCTGCTCTGCTCCAAGTCCCTGCTCCAAGCCTCATCGGGAGTATCGCCCTCAACGTCGTGGCAGCCTGTCTGTCCGTGTCGTGCCCCGGTCGTGCTCTGCCACCACGTCACCCAGCAGATCCTGTCATGCTCGCCATCGCCATCTGTGTCGACGGCCGTAGGCGGTGCATCGGCGACGCCATTGGATGCTTCGAAACTCCAGAGCTCGTCGCCATCATCAATCTCGATTCCCCTGAATTCAGCACCATCCACTGCGCTCGAGCCATCAGCGTCAGTGGGTATGGTGACGATCATCTCCGGGTCCGCGTCAGAATCGAGATTGGCAATCACTGGGCCAGGTAGCCTCACACGAGGGACGTTAGAGTCTCCTCCGTCGAGGTTGTCTAGGGAGAGCCCGCCGTCCCAGCTGGAATCGCCCGTCGAGGAGTCGATCTTCCAAACCCACATGGCCCCATTATTTGCCTCGATGGTAGTGAGTAGAACGTACCCTGTGGAGTCATCGACCTGAGCGAACGCAGGGTCCGAGGGATGGCTGCCCTTGTCTAGCGTCACCTCCCATAGGGTACTGGGCGTGCCGTTCACCTGCAGGGGGAAGGCCAGTACGATTGGATCCTCCGAGACTTCGTCGATGGCCGCGAGGACCAGTTCCGCGTCCCCATCCAGATCCAAGTCCGCTAGGAGCAGCTGGGCCGTGGGCTTGTGCCCTCCAAGCAGGCTGCTGGTATAAGGCCCCTCATCACTGCTGATCCTCTTACTCTCGTCGCTCCACGTCCAGAGCAACTCTCCCGAGTGGCTGCTGTGGGACCAACCCGTGACCGAACAGGACAAGCGAGGTGACCAGGCGTCGACGAAGAGGGTTCCTGCCGCATCGTAGGCAACCAGTATCTCGGGCCTGCCATCGTCGTCAATGTCCACTATCACCGGAGCGGCCTTCACGATCTCGGTCGAACCGAGGTCGACCTGCCACGCCAGATCGGCATCCTCGCCCTCGACCACCCTTAGCATGCTGTGCTGTGAACCCGAGACCTCGACCGTCTGAACTAGCACCGTGAAAAGCGAGTCCCGGCCACACCTGTCTTCGGCCCCTTCGTCCACGTCAATCGACCCACTGAGGTCAGCGATCGGAGTGCCTAGGGAGTCCGTCCCTATCGAATATGATCCGTAAACCCAGTTGACAGAAGGATCGACGATGGACATCAGGATTGGGGCGTTTGAGGGTGAACCGAAGCCAGCCCCCCCGTTGGGGCCATGGGTGGGGACGTCAGCAACTCTGGAGCCAGTTTTTCCGAATTGTGGCCAAGGCTGACCCCCGTCTAGCCACACTTCCCCCGTTCCACCATTCGCGTGCTTGGCTTGGGGGTTGGTACCACTTAGGGCAATTTCGTAGTCAAGCTGAGTTAGCATCGGCCCCAGTGACATGACCAGCAGGAGCGTGACGGCGGCGATACACGTTCGCTTGTCGTGAAAGCCTCTAATCGAAGCAGCCGCTACCATCAGACTCAGAGATGCGATTCCGAGTCCACTTGAACATTCGCACCAAACGCACATTCAGACCTACGGTCTGACTGCATCCCGCGTTCGCCGAGACCGTTTCCGCTCCGTTGCGCTTATACAGGGTGGGCCGGTCGCCGTGTCGCACGGACCTCTCCTCCAGAGGCATGGCCGATGAGGGACGGGAGGCGACTCCCACCTCCGTCCGGCTTCGGGGAGGCCCGTAACGGAAGGATTTGGAATGTACACCCTTGAGACAAGAGATGACACCATCCGCATCCCTGCTGAGTACATCAGGAGGGGGCGTAGGCTGGAGGATCACATCGATGAGCTCGCCCACGACGCATTCGAGTGCCGCTTCGACGAGAATGAGAATTTCACCCTACTAACCTTCGATCACGAGGCCGTTGGCAGGGGCAAGATTATCCACGGAGACGGTGCCATCTACCAGAACGTTCGCTTCAAGGCACTAGTCTTCACAATGGAAAGCAACGAAGTCGTCGACGGGGCGGTCTCCGAGGTCTCTGAGTACGGCGCCTTCGTGCGAATCGGCCCCATGGAGGCCTTACTACACAAGTCACAGATTCTCGATGAGCCAATCCAGGTCAATCTGGGTATCAAGAGGATAGAGGGTTCGCAAAGTGGCAGGTCCCTCGAAGAGGGCTCGTTCGTTCGCTCTAGGATTGTTTCCAAGTCCATTAATCACAATGACCCTCGTTCCAGCAAGATCGGACTGAATTGCAAGATGGACGGCCTGGGATCTTTCGAGTGGATCGTGGAGGCTGATTGAATTGGCGAGACAGCCTTTCGCCTGTGGCGAGTGTAACAGAATCCTACCCGATCCCGAAAAAAAGTCCGAACCCCCCCAGTGCGCTCACTGCCCAAACGCTCCAGTGACTACGGACTGGCAGGGATTCGTTGTCATTCTGCATCCTGAAAGGTCCGAGGTCGCGAAGCGTCTGAACATATCCCACCCCGGAAGCTACGCGCTGAAGGTCAACATTCGATGAGGTGGTTGAGTGGAAGTCATCGAAAGGAAAGAGAACCCGATGCTCGATCGCGTTGAGCTGCAATTCCGCTGGGACCACCCAAATTCCCCCACGCCATCACTTACTCAGATGGTTGAGGCGACCGCCAAGGCAGAACCCGGCTCAAAGAAGGACCTGATATTCGTCAAGAACGTCAACACCAGGTTCGGCATGGCCCGCACCTCCGGCGTCGCCCTAGTGTATGGCTCCGCTGAGTCAGCTTCCATTGAGCCGAGATACGTGATAGAGCGCCACAAGACTGTAACCAATCCAGAAACAGAGGCCGCTGAAAAGACCCCTGAGCCCCCAGCAGAGCCTCCCGAGGCCGAAGATCTCGACGAGAAAGGGAGTGGTGATTGATGGGGGACGGACCGAATCCCAATGGCAAGCATTCGAAGTACTCAGTAAAGGATGGCGAACTGATTCGCAAGGGCGAGACCTGCCCCGAATGCGGCCCCGGGGTCTTCCTAGGAATCCACTCTGATCGGAAGGTCTGCGGAAAATGCGGTCACTCCGTTAGCACTCAAGTTGACTAGGCAGCGTACTCACTCCAATAGCCATCGTTAGTCATTACCATGTCATCAAGGATGGCAACACCCACCCCATCTCTGGGTACGGTAAGGACACGACTCCCAGATAGCCTCCCATCATGCCTCCATCCTGTCCACTTCCATTCCGCCCCATCGTACTGGGCATCGAGAACCGGCCCATCGGTTTCGTGTACCTCCGGTTTGTCGCCAACACCCTCAAGGAGGGCGATTGCGCCCCCATGCAACATCAAAAGCCAACCACCGTCCTTCGCATAGACTGCGTTCGAGATCTTGTCACCCAACTCGAGCACCCTTAGGCTCAGTAATGACCCGTCACCCGGGTCCAGAACCGCTACCCCGCCCGCTTGGGACCAAACCGCTATTCCTTCTGGGCACTCGACGATGGAAATCAGCAGGTCTTGCACTCCGAGGGAGGATATCTCGGGCCAGACTGGGCGTTGAGCTCGCCAAATCTCCCTTGCTTCCGAGTCTATCTTGTAGATTCCACCCCCCAAGGTCGAGAAGGCGATGTCATCCCCCACACGACCAATCGCCATTGGTTCCGCGTCCAAAATCCTGTGCCAGATTGCCCCAGCGGGTTGAATGTCACCGTCCGCGAGGGAGGAAATCCTGAGGTCATCTCTGCCCGGTCCGTCAATCCAATCTCCTTCGAGCGGCAGTGCTGCCATCCTCGCCTCTTGGAAATCCCTCTCTAACCAGAAGCCGACCCACCTGTCCGCAAGGGTTACGCCTTCCATGATTGGTGCTGGGAAGGGCCTTCTAAAGGGCCCACAGGGCGAACCGACGGGCCCCAACTTGGCCATCTCGCCCTGAGTACCTATGGCCACGTGCACCTGGCCCCCTCTGTCGATTCTGCTGGGTGAGAAGCCAAGTCCCTTCTGGTCCACGCAACGAGGACTGTCACGGAGGCCTTGAAGGTGTGCCTAGGAATAATGAAGGTGGCATAGCTGCCGTAGTTCATGGGCACGTTGTTACTTTCATCCCGAGAGGACATCGCTTCAATGAGCCTTCTCGCGGCGGTGATGGAACTGGGGCTGTGGGGAAATCCCGAGCAGTTTCCTCATGGCACCGTCCACAGTCATGATTGTCGTGATGTGGACCTCCTACTAATCGATGACCTCCACATTCATGCTGATGACATCGATACCGTCCACGAATCCCTAACTGGATCCGACGTATCCGAGGTCTTGGTCCTCTCGAGGCACGTCTCGGCTAGCAAGACTCCCTCCCTAACCCTACACGCCATAGGGGTCCCGGGTGAAACCCCCTACGGAGAACGAGGACAAGCCGGGGGCATCAGGGGTAGGGTCGTACCCCCTTCACCAAGATTCGGGGCCCTATTCAGAATCATGCGCGCCTTTGCCGTCGACAGGGGCCTTGATGATGAGTACGATCTGACTTTGGAGACCACTCACCACGGACCTGTGCTCACTAGGCCAACTCTCTACATCGAGATAGGCTCGACCCCCGATCAGTGGGGGGATGAACGAGCCGCTAGCGTATGGGCAGACACACTTTCGACATGCCTTGGGCTTTCAGGGGGCGATCAAGTGGGATCGTGGCTAGGGTATGGGGATGTGATGATTGGTCTCGGGGGCGGTCACTATGCCCTCAGGCACAGGGCCGTAATCTCCCAGTCTGATGTATGGGTCGGGCATCTTCTAGCGAATTACGCCCTGTCTTTCGACGAGCAGACAATGGAAGAAGGACTGCCCTCAGGGCCTTGGAGGCATGCCGTCACCATAGCCATAGAGTCCACGAGGATCGCATTCCCCGGTGGAAGCGTGTTCGCGCATCTGGATAGAAAGTCGTTCAAGGGGTGGCAGAGGCAGGCACTCGCATCCCTGCTATCCGAACTCGGTGTACCTATCCGTCGGGGGAAGCAGATTCCTTGAACCCCGCAACCGTCAAGTCTCTCCCCACCCTGTCAGTCTTCGAATGGGACTCATTGGCCGCTTGATCGTAAGACTTCTTCCACTCGCTCCAAGGTTCGTCGTTCGTTGGGTTGCTAACCGCTATATGGCCGGCGAGACCCTGGACCAGGCCATAGATGTGATGAGGGAAATTGGCTCGCAGGGGTCATGCTTCACAGTCGACGTCTTGGGGGAGGAGATTCGCTCGCTCGACGAGACGCGCTTCTTCATCCGCGAGTACGAAGCTGTCCTAAATGCCATTGTAGACCATGAAATTGATGCTAATATCTCAATCAAACCCACTGCTTTCGGCCTGCTGGTTGACCGTGGGGCAGCGCTGGACAACATCGAGGGAATAATACGCAAGGCCTCCGGGAACGATATTTTCGTCTGCCTCGACATGGAAGACAGTAGAGTAACTCAGGCCACCATTGACGTCCTCCTCTCAATGCACGAGCGCGGCCTCACAAACGTCGGGATGGCCATTCAGGGTAGGCTGCATCGGACGTTGAGAGACATCTCGGCGATATGCGATTCCCTAGGTCCGAATGCCGATCTGAGGGTATGCAAGGGAATATACCTCGAGCCGTCGGACATCTCTCAAACTGACTACAGGAGCATTGTTGAGGCCACCAATGATGCCATTGACGCGGCAATTGAAGGCGGGGCC
>JASLNR010000028.1 GCA_030745885.1 Candidatus Thalassarchaeaceae archaeon | reverse complement strand
TGATAGCCCTACTCGTAGCGGGAGGCACGCAGGCATCTCACCTCGGCATCGGAGGCAATGCGGACGAGGTAGGAGATGTCTCCATAGCAGGGTGCACCTGCCACAGCGAGGAGCCTGACAACTCAGTCACGGTTCTCATCGAAGGCCTGCCCTACCATTATGAGGCAGGAGGACAGTACGATCTCACAATCCAGTTGATAGGGGGTCCTGACCCTGATACCACGTCGAACACAGCCGGTTTCTCGATGATGGTCAGTTCAGGAACCCTAGGTGCGGGAGAAGGGTATGAATCAATGGTGCAGAACTGGGAGGATGATCCATCCCGGCTAACCCACACCAGTTCGGGAGCACAGACCGAGGACAGGTCGTGGCACGTCCTCTGGACCGCACCTGCAACGGGCGAGGGGGCCGTCACGATCTGGCTCGCAGGTAACTCAGTCAACGGTGATCAGGCCCCCAGTGCCCTAGACAACTGGAACAGGCTCTCGACCACCATCGAAGAGGGTGCTGACGACGGTAGTACGCGTACTGTATTCTCCGGTAACGGGGATATTGAGCCACCGGCCGCAGCCGAGCATGGCGTGGACATTCACGAGATGGGGGCCGGATTGAGAGCGCACTGGCTCGGCCTGCTCGGGTTCGCAGCAGTAATCATCGTGTTGCTCTTCTGCGGCCTGTTCCTGCGTTACGGCTTCTCAAGGCACTACACCGGTAGGAGCAATCTACTGCGTCTCAGGATCAAGCATCTTCGAAGAGGTGACCAGTTGTGAAGGAAGACGTAGTGACGAAACTGCTCAGGCAGGTCAAGTCAGGCGAAGTCAGCGTAGAGGACGCTCGAGTCGCCTTGGAGGGCACAGTCCTGACCACGGAGGAGTTCAGTGCTGCTGTCGACCACGGGGTGTTCAACCAGCCAGAGGCAGGCACGGTCGTGCGGGCCTCGGTCTCTCCCTTCGGCGAATCCATCCTGATACTCCTGCTATCGCTCTGGGGAGTCGTATGGAGCCTGTACTGGGCGGGAGGTCTGACCTACGGGCTGTTCAACGGATGGGACCAGCAACTGCTCTCGTTCAACTTTGGCATGCTCATGCTGACAATTATGATTCTAGGCATGGTGTACCTGAAGTTCGTGATGCCGGATGTCGTTATCGTCAAGCATAGGGGAAACAAGTACATCACCTCCAATGATCCAGACGGTTGGAGACAGTACGAGGTGTGATGATGGCTAGGAGATTTAGACTTAGATCAATCTCGGGCGAGTCCGATTACTCTCCCGAGACGCCCAATCTCATCGACCGTAGGGAGTTCATGCGCCACTCCTTCAACACCGCCGCCGGAGTCATCACGATGGCGAGCCTAGGGGCGATTGGCTTCGCTTCGCTACTGATGGGGCAATCAGATTCCGACGGAGGTGACTCGTCGGTGAGGTTCTGGGTCCCAACCGGAGCTGAGGATTCGGCTTGGTACGGCGACATGCACCTAGAGCAGATGCAGTACCAGTCTTTCGTGGATGCCGCTGCGACCTCGGCGACTGGGATGGCGGGGGCATCAGGAGTCTGGTCAGGCCTTCCTGTCCTAGTGATTTACGTCCCTCACGATGAGAACGCCCCGACTCCGCCGGCGGAGAACAAGCCGCGATTTCAACTAATGGACGGCTACGACGAGAGTGGGGGGTACGTGGGATCCGGCTACGAGGTCGAGGAGAAGCCCGAGTACGAGGCACTCTCTATCCATGACAACATGATTATCATCTTCGCTAGGTGCCCGCATCTGTGCTGCATTCCTGGCTGGCAGTTGGTGAGCAATGACTTCACCAGTGATCAATGGATGCCCGGAGGGGTCGATGCGGGCGGCAACAAGCTGTTCTGCATCTGCCACTCTAGCAGGTACGACCCGACTGTGATCGAGAAGAACCGTAACAGGAACAGGACCAATGGCACAGAGTTCGAGTTCATCGGGGTCAAGCGAACCGGTGGCCCTGCGCCGATGGGCATGCCGCTGATTCCATTCGAGGTCAACGGGGCGGGAATCATCGAGGCCCTCGACGACTTCGTTGACTGGTACACATTTTGTGATTAGGTGATTTGATGATTCAATTCTGGTTCCTCTGGCTTTTCATCGCCATCGTGGTCGTCCTAGTTGCCTTCACTCTTCGAAAGGAGCGGGACGACATGCCTAGGACCGACATCCTCCGGGCCGTCGAGACCAGTGCTGGCAGCATGGGACTAGCGGAGAAGGGGTTCCTGTGGGCATTCTCTTGGCTCGATACCAGATTCAGGATTCAAGACTACTGGGGCATGAGCAAGGACGCATATCATCACATGCACAGGCAGATGCCGTTAACGCACGCTGAGAAGTATAAGTTGCGAATCATATGGTACTGGTACCCCCTGTACTGCCTCGGGGGAATCTCGTTCCTCGCCTTCGTGATACTAGTGATCTCCGGTACCGTGCTGGGGCTTTACTACGTCCCGGGAGGAGAAGGGACTCCATCGCCTGCCTATCTCAGCATGGAGTTCATCATGGTGGAGTTGCCCTTCGGGTACATTCTGAGGTCGATACACCACTGGACGACGCACTTCATGGTGGCAGCGGTCTTCCTGCATATGTGTAGAGTATACTTCACCGGGGCGTACCGTAACCCACGCGAGTTGAACTGGCTGATTGGCGTGGCGTTGATGTTCTTCACCATCTTCTTCGGATACTCGGGTTACCTGCTGCCATGGGATAGTCTGGCCTTCGGCGCAGCTACCATCGGCATCAACATGGCCAACTCGACCCCGTTGATAGGCGGTTGGGTGGCCAAGGCGATGTTCGCAGGAACCACTCTTTCTGGCCAGACAGTGACTAGGATGTACTTCCTACACGTCTTCATCCTCCCTGTGGTGGTGACCGGCCTGATTCTGGCTCACTTATTCATTGTCTGGGTACAAGGCATCGCGGAGCCGCATTGAGGTAATCACATGGGAATGATCGACAGGTTCGGAAGGATCGCTGACACCTACATGAGGGAAAGAGACCAGTTACTCGAGGCCGATGAGGAGAGGCGACGTGTCTTCGTGGGTCACGCCTTCTGGCCGACGGAGATCATCAGGGACAGCATAATTCTGGCCGCGATTATGGCGGTAATCTCATTCTACTCTTGGATCATCCCACCGCCGCTGCACAGTGCGGCAGACCCGTTCGCACAAGCCGGTTTCGTGTTCCCAGACTGGTACGTCCTGTTCTCATACGGATACCTGAGGTGGGGTGAGTACCTCCCTCAGTTCATCATCCCCGCCGGTCCGATAGGGGACTTCTTCGGAACGCCGGTAATCGCTTGGAACGCTGGTTGGTGGGGGGCGGCCCTTACTGGCATTCCCGTCGGTATCCTCGCTCTCCCGCCCTTCATAATCGGCAAGAGGGAGAAGCGGGGCGTGGAGGACCCGTGGTTCGCCACAGCGGGCGCTGTGTATCTCGCTCATGTCTGGTTCATCTCGGTATTCTCGATCAACATCTTCCTAGAGTTATACTCCAAGGACCTAACCAATTACTGCTGGTCAGACTCTCACAACTACCTGTTCTGCGGCCGACAGGCTCCTTGGACCGCTGACGTGTTCAATGCCATACCATGGGTGTTGACGGGGATTTTCTTATTCGCCGTGATCTACTTCGGCGTCAGGTGGTTCGTCCTCAATTCAATCGGCGCTAGACTCAGTCCGATTATTGGGAGGCAGATTGCAATCGGTTCTATTGCTGCCGCTGTAATCATCTCGGTGGTCACGTGGCCAATCTACGATAGTGGGTTCTGGGACTACGGTGGCCTTGGTGCAATGGACGAATATGAGGATCTCGATGCGATGCGTGGTCAGCCCTCGGACACCCTTGTACACGAAGGTAAGGGCAACGTATGGGCGGAATGGGAGGATGACTGCCTGCCCTACTCTGAGACGCAGACTTTGGCTGTGTGGGAAGACTTTGACTTCGAGCACGAGGATACTTCCGACTGGTGTGTGATAGCGGCTGCAAATTGGGTTAATTGGGGAATCCACCAGCCGACCAAGAAGGCCATCATAGACTTCGCCGGGGACAACGGCCATGCTGACTCCGAGATAGGTAGGAACGCTGGTGGTTCCACCGTTACTTACCTAGGTAATTTCGACGAGTCGCCAATCGCTGTCTCCGACAGCAGCACGTTTGAAGTGGAGGATCTCGGAATCTCAAGAGTTCCTACTGATGTGGGTTGCTCATTCCGGACGGTCTACAGTGATACGGGCGACTCCGCCCGGAACATCGGGGTGCACTCTCAGAGTATCAGTTTGCTGGACTCTTCTGGTTCGGTGCTGTGGGAGAACGAGGGAGACACGTGCGAGTCCACTGAGATTTACCTGTTAGCCGGAGCGAGCTATACGGTGAGCTTCTCGTTCACCTCGGAGGACGTCAACGAGTCGATTTCCATGGCCACCGACTTCTCTGCGGTAGCCTACCAGCCACTCCTTCTGGGTGATGATGGGACGGCCTTAGTCAGGTCCGAATCAACCCTAGGTCTTGATGAATTAACAGCGCTCTCGCTTGAAAACCCGACATACCACAAGAATCCCAAGGGACTCGATGCCAAGCTCATCTACAGCATGTTCATCCCTTGTTTGGGCGTAGGGGCAATCGTTTTCTTGGTCATGCGCAGCATGGCTCGAGGATACGAATGGGAGATGAATAAGTGCTACGGCTGTGACCTTTGCGACGACGCCTGCCCTGTCAGGCTGTTCAATGCCGGTGACAAGCTCAACATAATCTACAACACATGGAACAACGAGGATGATGGAGTTCCCCTGTACTCGTGCCTGACGTGTACTGCGTGCACCAATGCCTGCCCTCAGTTGGTGGACTACGACTCCTACGTCGACATTCGCCGGAACCTGATAGTCGGTGGTCCGCCGGCCACAGAGATTCCGCACACGCTGCTCCAAGCGGTCCTTGCCGCCGAAGCCGAGGAGGATTCCGACGACGCCTTCGTGGCAGTCGAAGACTACCCGATAGACTCCAACGTTGGTTACTACCCAGGGTGTGTCGACTACATCGATCAGGAGATGATATTCAGTCACGTTAACGAGGGTGAGATGAATCTGGGTGAGACCACAACCGCTGCATTCACGCTGTTCAATGAGATGGACAATGACGTCACCTATCTCGGTCGTGACTTCCTGAAGTGTTGCGGCCATGATCAGAAGTGGCAGGGCCTGTCCGAGGTCTTTGAGAAGCTAAAGGCGTACAACCAGAAGAAACTGGGTGACAGTGGGATAGACACGTTAGTGACGTCTTGCGCCGAGTGCTTCCGGACTTTCGCCCTCGACTACGAGTTGGAGGGGATGAAGGTAATGCACACCACCGAATACCTAGTCGAGAAGGGTTTCGACATGGATTTGATGGTTGAGGACGACGTCACCGTCACCTACCACGACCCATGCCGCCTCGGACGTCAGATGGACCTGTACGACAAGCCCCGGGACCTAGTGGAGTCAGTCGACGGGGTCAGCCGTGTTGAGATGGAGCCCCAGGGTGAGGATGCTCTGTGCTGCGGCGTCTCCAGCATGATGGCCTGCAATGAGAACAGTAGGGCCCTGCGCCTGCAAAGATTCGATGAGGTGAAGGCGACAGGAGCTGAGGTCATGCTGACTACCTGTCCGAAGTGCGTAGCCCACTTCGAGTGCCTGAAGTTTGAGGGGGATCCCCGACACGACTTTGAGATCCTTGACGTGGTCAGTTTCCTAGCTCGACAGGTTAACTCAAGGTAATGAGGCGAAAGCTCGGCAAGCATACATTGAGAATGTGAGCCACCAGTTGCCGGGCGTGACGGAGATTCCGGACCTACTGGCCCGTCGGGCCGCTGAGCAGAAGCGCATCCGCATCATGCTCGATTCAATGAGAGCCGAGGAGGAAGCCAAGATCAAGGGAGGGGATGATGCTGTCGCGTGGGTGAAGGAGGAGCTGTGCATAGGCTGCGACCAATGCACCATCGTGTGTGATGACGACGCCATAGAGTTGTACGACACCCCTCTGGCAAGCCCCATCATGGAGGTGGAGGTCAATCGCAAGGCCAGAATACTCAGAGACGAGTGCACGGGATGTAAGCTATGCGTCCTTGGTTGCCCCACCGATGCGATAATCATGATTGACAGGTAGGGATTATCATGGACGACAAGGAGCCTGTGAGATTCGGAGCGGAGTTTGGCCCCAAGAGGAGTAATCGCTCCAGCGGAGTCTCCCTATCTACCTTCAAGACCCTAGTATGGGTTTCCAACCTAGGCGGACTGGTACTGTTCGCGATTGGACTCGAACTGATGGTGGTGCAGCAGGCGTTCTACCTAGGGCTGGGGTGCATGGTGGCAGGAGTCATAATCGCACTTTTCCCCTCGAACTACGAGATTGTCGG
>JASLNR010000027.1 GCA_030745885.1 Candidatus Thalassarchaeaceae archaeon | reverse complement strand
GCTTGCTACTTCGATGTCGTCTCTTCCCAACCTCCTGGTGCAGCAGCTGGGAAGGGTGGGGTTGTTCGCCCATTAAAGGGGATCGTGAGATGGGTTTAGACCGTCGTGAGACAGGTTTGTTGCTTTGTGGTTGAGGCGTATCAGGTGCCTGATCGGAAGGGCCCTTTAGTACGAGAGGAACGAGGGCTCGGAGCCACTAGTTTACCAGTTGTCCGGCAGGGCAACGCTGGGTAGCCACGCTCCAGCGGATAAGAGCTGAAAGCATCTAAGCTCGAAGTCGCCCGAAAGACGAGGCACCTCAGGGGACTCGTATAAGACGAGTTTGATAGACAGCGGGTGTAAGGACCGAGGTTCGCCGAGGTCTTCAGCCCAGCTGCACTAACCCCCCGAGCATCCAAATAAAATCTACAACACCAAGGCCCTTGTGGGCCTCTGTCCAACAGAGCATATCAATTCACATTCGAAGGAAGAGTTGTGCACGGCCACAGCGGAGGGGTTCTACCCGGTCCCATACCGAACCCGGAAGTCAAGCCCTCCTGCGTCGATTCCTGTACTGTGGCGCGAAAGCCCACGGGAAAGTTCGTCGCTGTGCCACTCTCCTTCACCCCCCCCGCACAAATACCAGATTACTGGCGGAGCCATAGCGAAACGGCAGGTAAGGAAATGGCAATCAGCACTGGGGACATTCTAGGCCACGCCCAAGTCGGCGTCTATCTGTCAGTAGTCGACAAGATTCTGTTCCACCCTAGGTCCCTCGACGATGCGGCAATAGGGGAGTTGCAATCAGCGTTCGATCTGGAGATGCATCCCTTCCTCGTCGGCGGCTCCTCGCTACTCGGAAGTCTACTTACTGGGAATGACAAAGGCATAGCCGTCGCCGACATTGCCACCGAGGAAGACCTCGATGAGCTGACGAGCTTCAGCGACGTGGTCGTAATGGAGAGTGGTATGAATGCCGCAGGCAATCTGATGGAATGCAATGCCCACGGCGCCGTAGTTAGCCCCGTAGTCCCTCAAGAGGGGGTGGACATGATTTCAGAGGTTCTCGGTGTTGATGCTATCCGAAGCAAGGTAGCCGGGCATGACACCGTCGGCAGCATGCTGGTCGCCAATGGAAACGGGGTGCTGGCGCACCCTGACGTCTCCCGGTCAGAGGCTGAATCCATTGAGTCGGTGATGCAGGTCCCGGTGATGGTCGGCACAGTCACGTTCGGCTCACCATATGTTGGCGCTGGATGCGCTGCTAGCGATACCCATGCTCTGGTCGGCTCTGGTTCCACCGGCCCGGAGCTGAATCGAATCGAAGACGCACTCGGCCTAATCTAGCCAAACATCCGGTAGTCAATCTTCGAATCTTTGTTGATGGTCGAGGCCACCTGTGGCATCGGGTACTTCAGGCCGGTAGCGGTGTTGAATAGGACCACGGTGTCGTCAACACTGATCAAGTCCCTCTCAAGCGCCACTTTGTAAGCCGCTGCAGTAGCGGCCCCTTCGGGGCACATCAGCAAACCCTCCTCTCGACCTATGCCCTCTGCCATGATGTGTATATCTTCGTCACTGACCGCGATGGCGAAGCCACCCGACTCACGCACAGCCCTCAGAATCAGGAAGTCACCGAGGGCAGCAGGAACTCTGATTCCCGACGCATCAGTTTCGGCGTTCTCCCAGAACTCGGCGAATTCCAGACCTTCCTCCCAGGCCTTGACCATCGGTGCGCACCCAGTCGACTGTACTGCGACCATCCTAGGGAGCTCGCATTCTATCCAGCCCAATTCGATTAGTTCTGCGAACGCCTTCCACATTCCGATGAGCCCTGTCCCACCCCCGGTTGGGTAGAATATGACGTCAGGCAGCTCCCATCCCATCTGCTCGGCCAACTCGAGACCCATGGTCTTCTTGCCCTCAATTCGATAAGGCTCTTTCAGCGTGGATACAGCGAACCAACCGACATCGTCAGAACCCTCTGCGATTATCCTACCACAATCCCCAATCAGGCCGTTGACGAGGTGAGTGTCGCCCCCCTGTGCCTCGGTCTCCCTAGTGTTGATCTCCGGAGTGTTGTCAGGGCACAGTACAGTCGCCCTGATGCCAGCCCTGCTAGCATACGCAGCAAGCGCAGAACCCGCATTGCCATTGGTTGGAACAGCGAGGTGCTCGACACCCAGCTGCTTGGCCATTGATACAGCGAGCCCCAGACCTCTGGCCTTGAAAGAGCCTGTCGGCAATCTGGATTCGTCCTTGACAATCACCTTTCCGGGAGTGGCTCCAATCAGCCTGGCCGACCTCTCAAGGCTCACTAAGGGGGTGATTACCTCGCCCAGTGAGACCCGGTCTTCCGGCTCCGCTACGGGGAGCAGGGGGGAGTATCTCCAGAAACCCGGCTCAGAGGAGGCTTCTATGTCGGCCCTGCTGACCTCTCTACCTAATCTCCCCAGATCGTACCTGACCAGCAGTGGCTTACCCTCATCTGAGACCGAGTGAATGCCATCAGACGAGTAGTGTTTACCAGTGTAAGAACACTCAAGATGGGTGACGTAGGAAGCCACAGTCATCCTTCCAATGCCGATTCGATGAACCTACCGCATCATATCGCAGTGGGAGCGACATGATCGTCGCCCTTGTCCTCCGAGTCTCTTACGCGATTCCAGACCGAGGTCATCAGCTCGTCATGGTGCTCCTTGCAGTAGTGGAAGCGCTTGTAGGCCTCCCTGAACGAGTACGCCTTGCTACCAGTCGCCACCAGGAATCCCTCAGGGGATAGGCGACTAATCTGCTCGCCCTCACTAGCGCACTTCGGGTAGTCGCATCCGGGCATGGACAGGCCTGCTAATCACCACTCTTGAACTCTGTGAATCATGATTACGACTCTTCAGGAGGTTCGATAATGACGAGAGGGACATTGGCTTCGACGCTGTCTCCCGACTCGCAATTGATCTCGCTGACAGTGCCCTGAATCGGGGCTTGAATTTCATTTTGCATCTTCATGGCCTCAAGGATGAGCAGCACCTCTCCCTCCTCCACTTGGTCACCGATTGCGACGTGCATCGTCACCACCTTGCCAGGGATAGGCGAGGAGATGGTCCCGGACCGCTTCCTCCTCCTACTTCTTCCTGCGGAGCCCCTGTCTGCCCCACTGTGCCCTCCACCGTCCACTTGGATTGAGTACTCCTTGCCTCCGACCAAAACCCTCCAGGTATCGCCTTCACGTTCGACATCGACCTCGAACTCCTCCCCGTCGACGGTGACCTTCCTCTTCTCTCCCATTGGTTCACCTCGGGGTGCTCCTTCGCGTGCGTGCGCGGAACAGATTCCTCCTTCCAATCAAGACTCTTCTGTGGTCTCGTGACCACGGATCTCCGGACTTCCTCTGTCCCGTCGGACCCATGGCTTCACCTTGTTCGGACACTAGCAACACTGCAGCCAAGGCAGCAGCCAGCAATCTGGATTCGTCATCGGATCCCTTCACCATACTCCGCCTCACAGTGGGATGTTACCATGCTTCCTAGCAGGACGAATCTCTTCTTTCTCGAGTAGTGCTCCTAAGGCGCGAATTAGAACCGTCCTGCTCTGATGCGGCTGTATGACGTCATCGAGGTAGCCTAGTGCCGCCGCTCTGTACGGGTTGGCAAATGTCTCCTTGTAGTCGTCGACCAACCTCTCCCGCTCTTGCTCGGGGTTTCCCGAGGTGCCGATTCTGCGTCTATGGATTATCTGGACTGCCCCGTCCGCCCCCATCACTGCCAGTTGGGCGGTTGGCCAAGCTATGTTGTAGTCTCCCCTGATATGCTTGGAGGACATCACATCGTAAGCCCCTCCATACGCCTTTCTGGTAATTACAGTGAGCTTCGGGACGGTGGCCTCGGCATATGCATATAGCAACTTGGCACCGTGTCTAATGATGCCACCCCACTCTTGGCTCGCGCCGGGCAGGAATCCAGGAACATCAACAAAGGTCAGCAGCGGTACGTTGAACGCGTCACAGAAGCGCACAAACCTCGCACCTTTAATCGAGGCATCGATGTCGAGGCACCCTGCCAACACCTTGGGCTGATTCGCTACCACTCCCACGGTTTGTCCACCCAGTCGCCCGAACCCAACGACTATGTTGCCAGCGAAGTCCGCCTGCACTTCTAAGAATCCTCCATCATCCAGAACGGCCTCGACGGCCGTGACTATGTCATAGGGTTGGCTAGGATTCTCCGGAACGAGAGAGTCGAGGTCCTCGCACTCTCTGTCATGTGGGTCGGAGGTTGGAACTACAGGAGGACTCTCAAGGTTGTTGGACGGGATTAGGCCGACTAATTCCCTGACTATGTCCAACGCCTCCTCATCATCACCCGCAGTGAAATGCGTCACCCCTGATCTAGTAGCGTGTGTCGAAGCACCGCCTAGGTCCTCGAAGGTCACTTCCTCGTTGGTCACCGTCTTGATTACCTCGGGTCCGGTAATGAACATGTGAGCGGTCTGATCGACCATCACTACGAAGTCCGTGATTGCTGGGGAATATACCGCTCCGCCTGCGCACGGGCCCATTATCACGGAAATCTGAGGGATGACTCCGCTGGCCCGCACGTTCCTGAAGAAAATCTCAGCATATGAACCCAGACTGGCAACTCCTTCCTGTATCCTAGCGCCACCGCTGTCATTCAAGCCGATGACAGGTGAACCGGTCTTGAGCGCCATGTCCAGTATCTTGCATATCTTGAGCCCATGCATCTCACCTAGGGAGCCACCGTAGACAGTGAAGTCCTGAGCGAAGCAGTACACGGTCCTGCCTCCTATAGTTCCGTGTCCGCAGACGACTCCGTCGCCCGGGATGACGTTACGGTCCATCTCGAAGTCCCTGCATCTGTGCTCAACTAACGTGTCCACCTCCATGAACGAGTTCTCGTCGAGCAGCAGCTCGATTCTCTCCCTAGCGGTCATCTTGCCCTTGGCATGCTGAGCCGAGACGCGGGCCTGCCCACCGCCGCCCTCTGCTTGCGCTTTCCTGCGGCGGAGCTCCTCGACACGCTCATCAGACTCAGCCATGGTGCGCAAAGGTAGGGAAACCCCGCCAATGAGCATTCCCGTCAGTTATGCTGCTATGCTCACGCGTCATCGGTTGCTTGAAGTCTGTCCGCCAACTCCCAGTTTCGTCGAAATGCGCATCGTGATTGCCAAACCGGGGCTCGACGGCCATGACAGAGGGGCGAAAGTCGTAGCTCGTGCCCTCAGGGACGGTGGCCATGAGGTCGTGTACACGGGTTTGCGCAAGACTCCCGGGGAGATAGTCAGGATAGTGATGGACGAGGACGCTTCGGCATTGGGACTCTCCACCCTGTCTGGCGCTCATGATGCCCTAGTCCCAGCCGTGTGCGAAGGCCTCAGGGAAGAAGGGCTTTCGGAGGTCATCGTCTTCGCTGGCGGCATAATACCGTTCGATGACCGTGACTCACTCCACGATCAAGGGGTCAGGGCCATTTTCGGACCGGGTGCCCGCACCTCCGAAATCCTCGAGTTCCTTGAGGCGGCATCCGGCAGGATAGAGTCAGGCGAGCCTGTGGGAGTCGGGGAGAATTCAGGATGGCGATGGGGTTGAGTGAATCTGATACCATGAGTTCTGCCCTATCGGGCAGTCGTAGAGACCTATCGAGGACGCTAACGGCCATCGAGAATGGCGCCAGCTTCAATTTCACTGCTGTAGATCCGTGGACGCTGGGAGTTACAGGACCTCCTGGAGTCGGTAAATCCTCGTTGATTGGCAGCTTGATTTCGAAGTGGGTCGACAAAGGGGAGAGGGTCGCTGTACTAGCCGTAGACCCGTCTTCACCCAACAGTGGAGGTGCCCTTCTAGCCGATAGGATGAGGATGCAGGCGGCCGACTCTGCCGACTCGGTTTTCGTCAGGTCGCTGGCAACTAGGAACCATCCAGGCGGGCTGGCCTCTCGCATCTCCCCGATGAT
>JASLNR010000026.1 GCA_030745885.1 Candidatus Thalassarchaeaceae archaeon | reverse complement strand
GTAAAAGACCTCGTCTATGGGTTTGAAGGTAGCATCGCCAGCCACGGTAAAAGAGAAGGACAGCACCATGATGACGACAGGCGCGCCTACGAGCCCGGTTGCGAACCAGGCTGAGTTCGACATGCCACCGAGCGACCCATCTTCTCCGGGGACCCCAAGAGCCGAGGCGTCACCCACGGGGATGGTGCTCACATCGCCCGACAGCATCGGCCCCTGACCCATCGCATCCTCGAACTCCTCTCTCGTCACGACCCCGTCGCCGTCAGCATCCAGCTTCGAGAACAGGTCCTCGGCCCCGCCCGAATCCTCCTGCTCCTCGCTCACTCTGCCACCTCCTCGATGTGGGCCATTGGCAAAGATCTCGATACGACCCTCAGCTCATCTTCGGTGAGCAGGGCCATACCCGCGAGGGCGAGCTCCTGGCGAATCGGCTCTAGCACTGTCTGCTCGAGCTCCCCGCGGTAGAACATGTTGTAGGTGTCGAAGGGGATGATTCGGAGGTCCGGGCTGACTATGTGGACGCAGGTCTTCTTGATGCTGCGCAAGTCGAAGGAGTGGGCGTCGATGAAGTCCATGATGATGATACGGAAGACGTTCTCGTAGCTGAACTGCGAAGGGACCACGAGCTCGGGCAGGCAGCACAGGAGCTCGGCCAGCGAGTGGCTTGCGGACTGCGGCGAGTGCCCCGTGGACAGCAGCTTGAGCACCGCCTCGTGGATCACGGGGTCTTTCTCGAACTGGATGGTCGATCGCGGCCCGGCCATGAGGGTCTCGTCGTCGATGTAACGGGTGATCGGGACCGCGGTGCCGTTGACCTTCAGTGCATAGGCCATGGATAGGCTGTCGGGGTGGCAGGGCACCGGTAGCATGTCGTCGACCACGAAGGTGGCTGACTGCTCCCCTATCCTGCGACGCACCTCGGTGAGGGTCAGCCGTTCCTCGGAAGCCTCGTAATCCTCAGAGCGCCCCGCCTCCTGGATGGGCTGGAAGGTTATGCCTCGCACGCACGGCTGCGAGAGGGCGAACTCAACCAGAGCCCCCATCTCCCCGTCGTTGAGGCCGCGGCTAACAGTGGCCACGAGAGTAGTCGAGACCTCGTTGGCGTTCAGGTTCTCGAGAGCACGCTCCTTGATCCCCCGAAGGTCCGCCCCGCGAAGGCGCATCTGCGGCTCTCGCTCGAGGCTGTCGAACTGCAGGTAGACCTCGAACCCAGGCATGTAGTCGGCAAGACGGGCGGCGAACTCCGGCTCGTTGGCAATTCTGACGCCGTTGGTGTTAACCATGAGGTGACGAATAGGGCGCGCCTTCGCCTCGTCGAGGATGCGGAAGAAGTCGGGGTGCAGGGTCGGCTCGCCCCCAGAGATCTGGATCACGTCGGGACTGCCCTCGTTCTCCACCACCGCATCCAGCATCTGGACAACGTGCTCGAAGGTTCGGTAGTCCTGGTGCCGCTCGGGCCCTGAGGAGGCGTAGCAGATGGGGCAACGCAGGTTGCAGTGGTCGGTAATCTCGATCAGCGTCAGGCACGAGTGCTGCTCGTGGCCGGGGCAGAGGCCGCAGTCGTAGGGGCAGCCATACTTCATCGGGGTATTCCACTTATCTGGCATCTCGCTGGGCTTGACGTAGACCTCACGACAGCGCTTGTAGTATTCCGCGTCATCGGCCATTAGGACCTCCTCCCGCTTTCCGCAGGAGTAGCAGATCTTGTCCATGAACACCGAGTCGTCGCGGATTATGACCTTGCCCTCGGCGCGTCGCAGGCACGACGAGCAGACCGAGGTCGCGGTATCGTAGAATAGGTAATCGCGAACTTTCCCGCTCACCACATCGCCCCCATAGCCTTCCCCATCGTCTGCATGTGCTTCAACCATCCCCCGGAACACCCCATTCCTCTTCGGACAACACGCCCAGTGTGAGGTACCACGCGAGGCCAAGCACGCACGCGACCTGTATGGGGGAGAGGAAGAAGAGCTCCCAGTCGGCCGGCTTGATCCAGTCGATCAGGAGGCGCCATGCCAGGTAGCTCATTAGGTACGCCCTGAAACCCCATCCCGATGGAACAGGGATTTTTTCCGAACGGTATCTGATGCACAGGACGATTGCCCAAATCGCCACGATCTCGTAGAGTTGGGTCGGGTGCCTGTATACGCCATCACCGAAGTCGACGCCCCATGGCAGCGAGGTCTCGATCCCGTAGGTCCCGTCGTCCAAGCCAGAGAGGAAGCAACCCAATCTGCCCAGGCTCATCCCAACAGCCAGCGGGATGACCAGAGCATCACCGGTCCTCTGCTCGATACCGAGGGCCTTCTTGCCCAGCTCGATTCCCGCCATGCCGCCGAGCAACCCGCCTACGATCGTCTTTCCGCCGAATAGTAGAACCGGTTCTTCGGTGATCGCTAGGATCGTCGTCTGGGGATGCTGGGCCCAAGCTAGGATCTTGGCCCCAATCAGGGCCCCCACCAGTCCCGCAACGATGAGTGGGTGGCGCTGTTCGGGGCTGACCGTATCCCTGCCGGAAGACGAGATCCAGATCGTTAGCGAGATTCCGATGAGGTACCCAAGCACCTCGAAAAACAGGTGTGGGTGGATGGACGCTGAACCAAGGCTTATCCACATCGGGAACTGCAACTAATCCCTCTCCTCAGAAAATTCTGTGAGGTAGCAGCATCAGCATCTGAATCAGGACTGCCAGATCTCCCATCACCTCAGGACCACTCTCTGCGACATCGAGTGAGGGGGCCAGCCTCTGAAGCTCGCCCGCATCGAACCAGAATGACGAGCATGAGGGGCAGCCGTCGAGCTCCATTGGATCTGTCTCGCTGCCGTCAGGCTTGCTGAACACTATTGTCCGCACACACATCTTGGCCTCACAGGACGGGCAATCCAGGGCGACATCGTTGCCATCTTTCGCGAAGGCCTCGTGCATCTGGTTGAGGATATCTCGCACAATGCCAGATCGAGCGGCCTCAGCGTTCAGCAGCATGCCCTGGCATTCCTCGCAGCCGTGGAGCCCGTTATCCGCGAAAGCCCTCATCGGCGGTGAATCAGGCTCTATTAGGGTGAAATGGTCCCTCGGACACCTCATACAACCACCGCTCGCCTCGTTGGCACATCATGTCTTGAACTATGTCCCGGAAATTCCACTGAGACTAGAAAATCACCGGCAACGCATTCTTGTGGGCCCGTGGGGTCGGAGAATCATGGTGAGTGGTACGGAGGGCGTTTCATCCGATGCCCCCATAAGGCCATCAGATGGCTCAATTCCACTGCGCGTGGTGACCGCAGCTTCAATCTTCGATGGGCACGATGCGGCGATAGGAATCTTCCGCCGAATTCTGCAGAGCCAAGGCTGCGAGGTCATCCACCTTGGTCATGACAGGGGTGCCGAGGAGGTAGCACGGGCAGCCATCCAGGAGGATGCCCATGCGATTGCCATCACCTCCTACCAGGGTGGAGCTGTGGAGATGTTCACCCATACCAAGCGGATTCTCGAAGAAGCAGGCTTCGGCCATGTTTTCCTGTTTGGTGGGGGTGGGGGAACAATCCTGCCTCACGAGATCGAGCACTTGCGAGAGGGGGGCATCGCCCGAATCTACTCGCCCGATGACGGTCGAGAGATGGGGCTGGTGGGCATGGTGCAAGACGCCATGGAAGAGGCATGCCGCGTCGACCTTCTCGATGCAGACCGATTCGATGCTATCGAAGATCAGGTCACTGCATCCGATCAAGGGGCTACCTCTCGGCTGCTCACACTCGCGGAGAACGCAGACGAGACTACTTTTGCAGCCGCTGTGGGACGTGCACGCTCCACGCAGCCCGACGCAGTGTGTCCCGTAGTGGGGGTGACCGGCACGGGAGGAGCCGGCAAATCGAGCCTGATCGACGAGTTGATGCTTAGGATCCAACGCGATAATCCTGGCAAAAGAGTGGCATTGCTGGCTACTGACCCGACTCGAAAGCGAACTGGGGGGGCCTTGCTAGGCGATCGAATCAGAATGAACTCCCTTACCGACCCGCATCTCTTCATGCGCTCCTTCGCCAGCAGGGACAGTGGACGCGAGATCGCAGATTGCATCGGGCGCGCAATCGAAGTGTGCAAAACTGTCGGATTTGACCTCGTTCTCGTAGAGACAAGCGGCATCGGACAAGGTGACGATGCTATCACGGAGGTCGCAGACGTCTCGGTATACGTCACCACTAGGGAGTACGGTGCACCCAGTCAGCTCGAGAAGTTGGAGATGCTGGATTCTGCCGACATCGTAGTCCTCAATAAGTTCGACAGACCCGGCGCAGAGGACGCTCTGAGCGAGATACGCAAGCAGTACAAGCGTAATCGAGAGGCATGGGATGCCGACGATGACGACCTGCCAGTAGTCCCGACAATCGCAAGCCAGTTCGCCGACGCCGGTGTCGACCAACTCTGGGAACGCCTCTCCAGTTTCATGAACAAGCGCTTAGAGGCCTCCTTCACTGCCTCCCCGCCAAAGCTGGGGTCAGACGGGCTCCCTTTCCGATCCCCTCCGATTCCTCTTGGTAGGCAGGGTTACCTTGCCGAGGTCGCAGCCGCGGTCCGCGGCTACCACTCTAGGTCTAAGGAGGCCTCTTCCAAGGTCAGATTCGTGCAGCAACTAGAGACGGCATCCGAGAGGATGCGTGAACTGGGCAAGGAAGACACTGCAACCGACCTCGACGAGGAAGCCGCAAAGACGCGATCGGAGGTACCGGATGCGTCTTGGCAAGCGCTCGCAGACTATGGTGCCCTGGCCGAGTCATACCGCTCCGGGACTGCGAGCTACGCTGTCCGCGGGAAGGAAATCCCCGTGGAGACGACCACTAGGACCCTCTCTGGCCTCGATGTTCCGAGGGTCGCACTCCCTGACATCGAGGACTGGGGGGGTCGCCTTGAGTGGGTTCGGAAGGAGAACGTCCCGGGTGTTTTTCCTTTTACTGGTGGCGTGTTCCCATTTCGACGCGAGGACGAGTTGCCTGTCAGGATGTTCGCTGGCGAGGGCAGCGCCGAGCGGACCAATAGACGCTACAAGTTCCTCTCTGAGGGGCAGCCCTTCAATAGGCTCTCCGTTGCCTTTGACTCTCCCAGCCTCTACGGGCACGACCCGGTCGAGCAACTCGACATCTTCGGCAAGGTCTGCGAATCAGGTGTTAGCATCAGCACCGTCGACGAGATGGAAATATTGTTCGATGGCTTCGACCTGTGCGCACCCAACACAAGCGTTTCGAAGACAATTAACGGCAACTACTGGTGGCATTTGGCTGCCTTCTTCACGGTGGCAATCCGCCAGCAGACAAGGAAGTTCGAGGAAGAGAAGGGCAGGCCTCCCACGGACCTTGAGTTGTCCGAGATCAAGTCGAAGACCCTGAGTAGGGTAAGGGGGACTGTACAGGCGGATCAGTTGAAGGAGGCCATGGGCCAGAACACCCTGGTCTTCAACCTCGACACCGCCCTGAGGATGATGGCTGATGTCGCCGAGTACTATGTGGAAAACAACATCCGCAACCACTACTTCGTCTCGATCTCTGGTTATCACATCGATGAGGCCGGGGCCAACCCGATATCACAGGCCGCCCTCACCCTGTCAAACGGGTTGACCTACGTCGAGTTGTTCAAGGCGCGAGGACTCAATCCCGATAAGTTCCTTCGCAACTTCTCTTGGTTCTTTTCCAACGGGATGGATCCCGAGTACGCAGTCATAGGCCGCGTCTCCCGCCGAATCTGGGCCATTGCTATGCGCGATCTCTACGACGTCGGTGAGCGTGGCCAGAAGCTGAAGTACCACATCCAGTCGAGTGGGCGCTCGCTGCACTCGCAGGAGTTCACTTGGAACGACTACCGCACGACCCTCCAAGCGCTATACGCCCTGTCTGACAATGCCAATTCCCTGCACACTAACAGCCGCGATGAGGCCTTCGGCACCCCTACTGAGGAGACTGTCCGCGATGCCGTTGCCATCCAACTCATCCTCTCCAAGGAGTACGGCTGGCTGCGCAACGAGAACTCGCTGCAGGGCTCATTCATCGCTGAGTGGCTCACAGACTCGGTGGAGGAGGGGGTCCTGAGGGTCTTCGAGGACATGCATCGACGTGGAGGCGTTCTAGGTGCTCTGGAAGTCAATTTCCAACGCAACAGAATCCAGGAGGAGGGGATGGAGTACGAGCATCGCAAGCATACGGGCGAGACTCCAATCGTTGGAGTCAACACCTTCACTGATTCCGAGGAGAGCGTGATGTCAGCCGCGGACTTCGACATCGAGGTGACGCGGTCAGACGAGGCCGAGAAGCGCATGGTGATAGAGCGCAGCAAGGCCTTCAAAGAGGCGCATTCGGAGGAGGCTTCCGCTGGCCTTGCCAAGCTCAAGAAGGTGGCTCGCGATGGCGGCAACCTATTCGAAGTCATGATGGAAATCGTTGAGCACTGCACGGTGGGCCAGGTCACCCAGGCCCTGTTCGAGACCGGCGGCAAGTTCCGCCGCAACATGTGATGTACCACAGCCCTCCCAGCCGAGATAGGTTCTCGCACTCGGCGATTTCCAAGGACCCTTGGAATGCGTATTGGAAACGAGTGACTTCCTCAACGTTCTTAACCTCAAATGGAACGAATGGCGATGTTGTCGGTGGTTTTTCATCGACGATAAGGGTGAGGGGATGCATCTTATACGAATTGAACTAGAGAACTTCAAATCGTTCGGAGGCGAGATCACAATTCCCCTAGAAGAGGGCTTCACGGCCATCACAGGGCCCAATGGAAGCGGCAAGTCAAATGCTGGCGATGCCATTCAATTCGTCCTCGGCCCGAAGTCTACTAGGTCACTGCGGGCTTCGAACGTTGCCGAGCTCATCTTCAATGGCGGAAAGAGGGGAAGGGCAGCCAAGCACATGACCGCAACCCTGGTGTTTAGCAACACCTCGGAGGTGGGTGGTCGCCGGAGGCTAAGGGCCGATTCAGACGAGGTCTCCTTCACTCGTTCCGTCCGCCTCAACCGCAGGGGGGAGCCCCTCTCTTCATTCAAGATCAACGACAAGACCTGCACGGCGACCGAGATGCGCAGGATTCTGGCCGAGGCCGGTCTGCGTGGTGATGGATACAATATCGTCCAGCAGGGTGATGTAACTACCCTCGCGACGATGACCCCGCACAAGCGGCGTGGGGTACTCGAGCAGGTAGCAGGGGTCACGGCATACGACGACGAGATCCGCAAGGCGAATACCCAGCGCAAGCACGTCGAGAACAATATCGAGACGATAGACATCTTCGAGGCAGATCAGAAGAAGCGTCTGAAGGAGCTTGAGAATGAGCGTGAGCAGGCTCTCAAGTTCAAGCAACTGAAGACTGAGGTGAACCTCGCTAGGCTGACTTTGGAGCAGTCTAGGCACAGAAACCGTCAGGAAGACGTCAGCTTGCTCACTGCCGAGCGCTCGAGATATGCCGAGCGCACAGGCGAGCTTACCACCAATCTGAAGGAGGGCAGCGTGCGGTTGGACGAGTTCGACAGCGAGCTGGTGCAAGTAGCAAAGAACCTGGACAGCGTCCTAGCCGGCGATGCCAAGAGGATATTCGACCAAATCAGGGGGAGCGAGATAGAGATCGAAACCGCAGGGGATCGCATCGGCGACCACAATCAGATCATCGAGCACGCGAGCAAGGAGATCGAGGTTTTCGAGCGTGAGAGGGAAGGCGCCGAGAAGGCTAGGATCACAGCTGAGGAAAGCCTCACTGATTCAAAGAAGTCCGTCGAGAACTCGAAAGTGGCACTGAAGAAGGCTGCGGCCGATGAGAAGGACGCGCGCAAGGCAATCCAATCGGGGGACAAGCATGGCAGGGATTTGAACCGCGCACTTGGAAAGGCCACCGAAGCAGAGCAAGCTGCAAGGGAGTCCTACGCGCGGGTCCAGTTGGAATATGACCGGGCCGAGCAGAGGGCGCAGATCGCATCCGAGAATCTCGCTGACCTCGAGCAGTCCTTCGAAGCCGCAGAGTTGGAGCGAGACGATCAGGATCTCCTCGGAGAGGACTTGGGGCATTCCAACCCCGAGGGAGACAGAGAATCTCTCGCAAAGGAGCTGACCAGCCTGCAGAAGCAGGAGAGGAGCCTCGTCGAAGATAGAGATCGGGTAGAGGCCAGACTTCGCAACGCAGAGCGTGACCTGGCAAAGGCGCGAGCCCGACAGGAGACAAGATCCAGCAGGCCAGGCTCGGCACTAACCCTAGCAGCGCTATCAAGGCTCAGGGAGAGCGGCGACATCCATGGCATCCTAGGGACTCTGGGTGAGCTGGCTTCACCAAAGGACCCCGCTCACGAGGAGGCCCTATCTTTCGCCTTCGGTGGCGGACTGCGAAGCATTGTCGTGTCCTCGGACCACGTCGCTTCAAAGTGCATCGAATGGCTGCGCAAGAACGGGGGTGGAAGGGCCACCTTCCTGCCTCTGAACAAACTCTCCGTCTCTAGGCCCCAGGGACGAACCCTTCTAGTCGCACGCAACCCTGGCGTCGTTGGTTTCGTGCACGACCTGCTGGACTTCGATCCTAGTATCGAGACGGCAGTAAGATACGTCGGGCGAAACACCCTCGTCGTCGAGTCGATGAGCGTCGCCCGGAACAACATGGGTGGCGTCCGCATGGCCACCTTGGACGGCTCGGTCATCGAGAGCTCTGGAGCGATGACTGGCGGCTCGTCCTCTAAGGGGGATCGCCCAGGATTCGATGGCTCTGGCGCTGGCAGTTCTGCTATCGAGCGACACGAGAGATCAGTACAGGAGGCGGATCTGGTGTTCTCAACCGTCGACTCCGCACTGAGGGAACTGCGTGCCAACCAACAGTCGCTCCGAGACCGCATCCTCGAACTCCATGGCGATGACCACTCCGTACGTCTGAGGAACTGGAAGGCGGACTTGGAGCGCACGCAGAAGATAGTCGATGACCTATCTGACAAGATCAAGGTGTCCGCTAAGGAGTTCGAGTCATGCGAAACCGAAAAACGCAAGCTTGCCACGGACTGCGAGACAGCGCGATCCGACTTCGAGCAGGCCTCAGATACTAGGATTGGTGCAGCAGAGGCGCTGCAGAGCCACACTCCGGACCACCTCTCCGAGATGCTGCGGGAGGCCGAGACCACACGCACAGAGGCCGAGCGCACGCGCATCATCTCGGAGGCCGCCATCGTCACCGGCAAGCAGCAACTCGATTTACTGGGTGGACGAGTGAAGGAGTTGAGCAGGCAGATTGGCATTCAGCAGACTTCCATATCCCAGGCCGAGAATGCCATCGATGACCTCAGGACCTCAGTCAAGGCGTCAGAGTCGCAACTAGTTGATTTGAGGGCGCAGGCCTCTCAGTTTGACGATGAGCAGAGGCTCCTCAATGATCGTCGCGATGAGATTGTCGAGGAGCGCGCCAGCCTCCGAGCCCATCTCGATAGCCTCTCCCAGGAGCAACAGACAATCTCAGCCCGAATGGACGAGCTGAGCACCCAAATCAAGCAGAAGCGCGAAGCCGTGGACGAGATAACCGCCGAATTGGAGGGGGCGGGCATCCCGGTCCCGTCGGCCGATGTGTCACTGCCAACAGTCGCCGAGGCGGAGCGGAGCGTGCAGGGGCTCGATCGCCGCCTCGGCGCCCTCGGGGACGTCAACATGTTGGCAATCGACCAGTATGACACCGCCGCCGAACGAATCGCCGACCTGATCTCGGACGGCAAGCTTCTCCGCGAGCGCCGTGATCAGCTTGCCATCATAGCCGACCAACTCGAGGACGAGCGCAAGACTCGCCTGCTCACGGTCTTCGAGCAGGTCAACAACAACTTCAGCAGGGTTTACGGAATCCTCCAGCCCACTGGCAAGGGATCACTCAGGCTGGAGAATAAGAAGAACCCCTTCGAGGGCGGCCTCGAGATGGCCTGTGTGCCTCCTGGCAAGAGCCAGAACACCCGAAGGACCGGCCTGTCTGGGGGCGAGAAGTCGATGGCCGCTCTAGCGATGATTTTCGCCATTCAGGACTACGAGCCCAGTCCGTTCTACTATTTCGATGAGGTCGACCAGAACCTTGACCCCTTCAACTCCGAACGCATTGCCACCCTATGCAGAATGCGCAGCCAGATGGCCCAGTTCATCATGGTGACTTTGCGAAAGGTCAGCCTGACCCTCGCAGACCACCACATTGGAATCACCCACGCTGGCGACGGTCGCAGCCAGCGCATCACGGACTTCGACAGGGCGACAGCACTCGAATTGAGCGAGGAGATTGAGTCCGAGGAGAAGGCTAGGGCAGCAGCTGAGGCCGAGCGGGAGGCGATGCCCGAACTCCCCTCCCCAGAGAAAATGCCGCGCACGCCCGAGCCGCTATCCACTCCGAAGAGCATTGGTGGTCTGGCCGAGCGGGCTGGTGTGGGCGTTCCTGAGGAGGGCGTTTCAGACCCAGATCCTGAGAGGGGGGATTTGCTATCACTGCGCGAGCGCACAGGGGATGTGACCGAGGACATTGAGGAACGAGATGAGGCCGAGATCGTCCAGTCTGAGGCAAAGGACGAGGAAGATGCCACGAGGATAGAGTTGGAGGGGGCCCGAGAATGATTTTCGGCGAGCAGATGCGCGACGATATCGTAGTCCGATTGCTGAACGGCGAGCCGGATCTCGAGACCAGTCGCTTCCTAGACCGCCTGATGGAACTCTCCACGCTCGAGGAGGCCGAGCATCAGTTCCTCATCGAGCCATTCGACAGGTCGGTCGCCCTCGTTTTCCAGATGTTCCAGTCAAGTGACCTGGATCCATGGGACGTCGACCTCTCGAACTTCATCGAGATGTTCAACGAGCGGATGCAAGGGGCCGACAACATAGACCTGCCCTCATGCGGCAGGCTGATCAGGATGGCATGGTCAATTCTGCGGGGGCAGGCTTCAACTCTGATTGAGCGCCAGGAACGCGCCCTCGTCTTTGAGGAGGATGACACATGGGACTTCGATGGCGGCTGGGAGGCGGAGTTCGACGATGCTGACTACAACTTCTCAGTCGGAGTTCTGACAGGTGCTGCCGACGAGGTCCTGCCGTCTATCTTCGAAGGCAGGATCCATCGTGACGAGGGTCGCCCAGTAACGCTGGGCGAACTGCTTCTTGGACTCCAGGATGCAGGTAGGCTAGCGGAGGAACAGAGACTGAGGGAACAAATAGCAAAGGAGAGGCGCGAGGCGAACCAGAAGGCCCGAGCGAGGTTCAGCGGCAGCCTTCACGTCGAGGACCTAGAGGGCGACCTCAGAAGGACGTGGCAAGCGCTCAAGGAACGGGCCGAAGAGAATCTGACAGTGGGGTTGGGAGATGTAGCCGAACAGCTGAACCAAGCCTCCCTTGAATCGGGAATAAAGGAGGACGAAGCGAGGGCAGAAGCCCAGGTTACCGCACTAGTTTCGACGCTATTCCTGACCAATAGGGGTTACATCAGCCTCAAGCAGGAGAAAGGCAAGAACGGCAGAATTGTCCTCAGGGACCTCTGGGGCGACTCGAGTGACTTCGATTCCTTAACCGAACAACTCCACCCAAAGACCGATTTCGGGGGGATTCAGGCTGTCTGAGCCCGACTTGCCCATCGTCTTGGAGGCCATGCTTTTCGGCGCCGGACGCTCGATGTCATTGGACGAACTCTCCGAGTTGTTGGGAGAGCCAAAGGGGGTCATCCACGTGGCTCTCTCGAGCCTGAGGACGTCGATCAGCGAGCGCGAGCAGTGCGCGCTCCACTTGACAGAGGTTTCCGGTCGCTGGATCCTCGAGGTCAAGCCTGAACTCTCCTCCCATCTCCCCGGGTCCTTCAGGGCGGACATCCCGCAACGCCTACTACCCGCTGCAGCCCTCATCGCATATCACCAGCCAATGCCCCAGTCACAACTGGTGGACATGCTCGGACAGCGTGCCTACGACCACGTACGTGATCTCGCCAGCATGGGGCTGGTGGACAGAAGAAGGGATGGGCTGACCCGTCGGCTGACTACTACGAGGAGGTTTGCCGAGTACTTCGGCTGCCCAGAGGTCGAGTTCAGGAAGGTCCGTGCCTGGTTTCGCGCAGAAGCGGATAAGATGGGCCTGACTAGCGCGGAGTTGGCTGCCTCCCTCGCCCCAGACGAGCAGATGACAATCTCGGAGTTCTCAGAGGAAGCGAGCCCGGAAGCCTGAGGGTGGTCATTCTCGGGTGGAGAACACCCGATCGTACACCAGAGCCAGTTCTAGAAGCACGAGCATTGGACCTCCCACGAGAAATAGGGAAATGGGATCGGGAGGGGAAATCAACGCTCCCAGGAAGAGCGCTGCGAACCACAGGAAGCCCCTGTTCTCGATGATTGCGCTCCTTTCCAACACTCCCGCTCTCAGAAGAACCACGATTATCACGGGAACCTGGAATCCCACTATCGATGAGAAGTAGAGGCCCGTGACGAAACCGATCCATGATTGCAGCTGCCATGTAGATTCCAGACCAGAGGCAGCAGCGTCCTCGAATAGATATTGCAGCAGGAATGGTATCAGCACGGTATGGGCATAAGCGGCACCAAGTCCGCCGAGGAAGATGATGGTTAGGAGGGCCACGGCGATCTTCGCTACCCCAGCCACTTCTGAGACGGACCTGCTGGCCTTTGTCATCACGGATCTGCCATTCCACGCGAGATCAAGTATCAGTGTTGCAACGAGAATCCCGAAGCTTATCTGCGTGGCGATGCGGAGCTGTAGAAGTACAACCTCGAGTGGCTGGAGGATAATGATCTGGACCCCGTCGGGAATGAAACCCTCCTCCTCGAGGAACCACTCGATGAGGACCTCAGCAGCAGGGTAGCCCGCCACGAATCCAAGCACGAACACGCCAACGTACAGCTTAGCACGGTCCTGGAGGTGGAGGAACAACCCTCGCCACTCGGCGCTGTCCAACAGCCCGAATCCCCTCTCGTCCATGGTCTGGATATGCCTCCTATTGGTGAATACATCGCATTGGCACTATGCCTTCCTCAGGATTATCGTCAGCAAATCCCCGTCCTTCAACAGGTGGTCGAGGCCGACTCGCTGCCAGTCGAACTTGGCACTGGGCCCCTTCACCCGGGCATAGCGGAACTTGCGCAGGAAGTCGCGATGGAGCTTGGCGCACACATCACGCACGGTCGACGTGTCCTTCACGATAAGCGGCTCTATGAGGTCGGCCTCCTGGCCCTGCGGCTTGAGGAAGATTGACATGAAGTGCAGATTGTCGAAAATGAAGTCCTTCATCCCCTCTATCCCCTCTCCGGTCTTGGCCGATACATCGAGCACTGGCCAGCCTTCAGGCAGCGTCTCATGGGCACGAGCCAGGTCATCACCGGTCGCCAGGTCTATCTTGTTGAGGACTATGACTGAACGACTGTAGACGCGATTCCCAGCCAGCGTGTCTACGATGTGATCGTCGGTCACGTCGGTCCTGAGTGTCACTGTGGCAGAGACGATGCCGAAGCTCCTGACTATCGCCCGGATCTCCTCCTCCAGCAAGTTGGTCTGCTCGAGAGTTGAACGCACATCGATGCCCCCTCTCCTAGTTCTGGTGATGAATACCTGTGGAGGCCTTTGATTCAGCCTCATTCCCGCCTTCCAAAGCTCGTGATCGAGGATTTCGAAGTGGGAACTCTGGAAAGGATCGATAACGTACAGGACCATGTCCGAACCTCGGACGACATTGAGTATCTCTCGCCCCCTTCCCTTTCCCTCAGCAGCGCCCTTTATGAGTCCAGGGAGGTCTAGAATCTGGATTTTAGCGCCACGGTGTTCCATCACACCTGGGATGCAGGTCAGTGTGGTGAAGGCGAAGTCCCCGGCGTCAGAATCCACTTCGGTCAGCTGGGAGATCAGGCTAGACTTACCCACGCTCGGGAAGCCCACCAACGCGACCGAGGCATCCCCCGACTTCTTCACTTCGAAGCCCTTCCCGCCCCCGCTCGACCTCGCGTGAGCCTGTGCCTTCTCCTTGCGATGCCTGAGGGCGGCGATCTTGGCCTTGAGCTTCCCTATATGGCCCTGAGTGGCCTTGTTGTATTTCGTCTTGGAGATTTCCTCCTCGAGTGCTTTGATCTGCTCCTCAATAGTCGCCATTCAATCCCTCAGCGCCCTTATCGAGCATCACCGTGCTTGGTTGGCCGGCCAAGCCATCTGTTCTTGAATCCGGTGGCTCAAGAGCACCTGATTCTGCTGAGCGAGGGTTCTTTGGGCCCGGGCAGGTCATGGGCCCCATGGCAGACGTCATCCTCCATCTGGTGGACCAATCGGCGTTCTCCCGCATGCTGGGGATTCCCATTGATGAGATTATCAAGGGAATGGAGACCCAGTCCCTACGCTTCCTCAGACCGGAGCCCGACCCACGCTTCCACAGGGATTTCGAAGTCGATTTGGAGGGGGACCTGCTGGAGCTTCTCGACGAATTAGGCAACATGGGGGGGGCCATCACGCCCTCAAGCCTGAAGCCGCGCTCTCAGCCCTCTTGCGAGATGGCACTCCTTCTGGCTAGGTGGTGCTCGTCGGCACAATGGCGCTGCTGGGATGCCCGACTTTTCCTATATGTGGAGCCGGTTCTGGGCAGGGAGATATCAAGCGCCGAGGAATTCCTGCTCCCCTCTATGTGGAACGAGTTCTCCGACGCATTGACAAGGACCGACAGGTCATCGTACTCCGAGTCCGTGGTCTTGGATTGGATGTCACGTAGGGAGAGGCTGGGCGAGACGATGGAGCCATCCCATGATCCTCGGATTCTGCCTACCATGGAGTCTCACCGAAGCCTGAGCGAGTCGCTCTTCGTCCTAATCGATCAAGCGAGGCGATCTGGGACCCCCCTCCTTGTGGGTCGCGAGTACCTCGAGCCCGAGGAGTGGCATCTGGGAGCAACGAAAATCGCAGAGGCGATGGGGGCCCTGCCATGACCGACCTCGCAATGCATCCAGGGTCTCCCGAGAATCCCCCTGGCCCGGGGGTGGTGACCTTGGGGCGCTTCCAGCCCCCTCACAGGGGCCATGCCCTGATGATCGAGGCGGCCGAGCAATGGCGTTCCTCTAACGCTCCTGAATTGCCCCTAATCATAGCAATCGGCTCGTCTAACCGACCGGAGTCCATGGAGAACCCCTGGACTGCCGAGGAGCGCACCTCGATGCTAGAGGGGTTGTTGGATATCAGGGGCATCGTCGCCGAAATCGTAGCAATCCCAGACATCGAAGACCCTCCAAAGTGGGTTTCTCACGCTGAGCGATATCATGGCAAAGCCGGGACATTCTTCACCACGGACATCTACTTGGCAGAGCTCTACGAGTCCGCTGGGTGGCAGGTCGTGCTGAGCGAGCTCGAGCAGCGCGATAGTTTTGAGGGATGGAGGGTGAGGGCCACTGCCCACATGATGTCCACTATCGGGGATGAAGATGCGGTTCGCACAGTGCTCAACCCCACCATTCCCGAGGAGGTCGTCGAGCACCTAATCGAGACCGGCGGACTTCGTCGGCTCGCTTTCTTGGGGGGGGGCGGCGAACCCGTTGGCTGAGAGTTTGGAAGGGACAACATCAAATATTGCCCGCCGGGCGACTGGGCCATGCCGCAGGGAACAGTGAAGTGGTTCAATTTTAGCAAAGGATACGGATTTATCGAGCAAGAGGAAGGAGACGACCTATTTGTTCACAAGACCCAGGTCACAGGAACAATCCGCGAGGGTGACACCGTAGACTATGAGGTCGGTGAAAGTGACAAGGGTCCCAACGCGATCAACGTCTCCAAAGTTGAGTAGGGCCCTCCCAGCCTAAGTGGCGAGATTCTCACGCAAGAACTCGGTCCCATAATCTAACGAGTGCTTGCGAGCATTCCAGTCTACGCCCTTGTGCACTCCTAGGTTTCCCACGACCTGGAATGCGGCCAGCCTGTCTTCAGGCTCGTTTAGTGGCATCCTAACTCCCGGCCCTAACTCCCCCCACATGTCCCCGTTCGAGTCTATGGTCACGGTCCTGTGATCGTCCAGCCGGATAGCCCTAGGCTCGAAGTCCAGGGGTTCGATGGAGTCGAAGGAGTGTTGGGCACCCTCGTAGGTGTGAGCGGTGATGTCTACCCCGTGTGGTAGGATGTCCTCGATCAGCCCCTCCAGAAGTTTCAGCGGGACCCAGTCGTCCGCAGTTCCGTGTAACACGAGGATGGGCCTGTCAGTCCACCTCTGGACCTCGGTACGCATGTGGGCTGCCGGGTAGAAGGAAAGGTGCGCTGCGAACCTCCTTCCTTCGGGGGACAGTGCCTCGGCAATCGGCTCCCACCCCCCATAGAGGGCGACCGTTCCGCCTAGGCTCCATCCGGCCAGCCCTATCCTGCTGGCATCGATGGACGGATGGGTCGCCAGCATGCGCAGGGCCTGGTAGCAGTCGACGAGCATCATGGCGTGAGTGACTTGCATCTGGTCCTCCACGATGGAGTATACCCGCCGTGAATCGAAAGTGTGGACCCTGAAGACGCAAATTCCTGCATCGAGCCAACGCACTATGTGCTCGTGGTGGTGACCTCGCCAATTGAGGCTTCCATGAACCGCGACAACGCAGGGCATCGGTCCGTCGGGGGTTTTCCCAGGAACGAGTAGCGAGCCGAAAACCGGGTGCTCGGGAGACTCGTCCGGCTTGCTCAGGATGTGGTGAATCTCGAAGGGGCTGGCCGAGGAGTATGTTATCTTCCCCAATCGGCCGTCCGAGAGGTCTAGCGGAGGTTGCATAGCCCAATCTTGCTCGTCCTCTGATATCGTTCTTGCCCCGATGGAGGACTTACCAGACCATCGCGTTGGCGCCCCAAGCGAGCCCTCCTCCGAAGGCCGCGGTGACCACCAGACTTCCCGGCTTGACCAGTCCCTCGTCGAGGGCCTCGCAAAGCGCCATCGGGACGCTGGCGCCGGCGGTGTTGCCGTACTTCTGGAGATTGGTGAAAGTCTTCTCCATGGGTAGCCCGAGATTCTCCATCCCTGCCTCCACGATTCTCAGGTTGGCTTGGTGAGGGATGATCAGGTCTACCTCCGAGAGCTGCCTCCCCACGCGTCCCAGCACTCCGTGGACGGCTTGGGGAAAGGCCTCTATTGCGAACTTCCAGACAGCCCTCCCATCCATGTGGAAGTATTGGTCCCCCTCGTCGAAGCCCTCTGAGAGGATTGGCGTGCGAACCCCACCGGCGGGAATCTCGATGACACCAGAACCCCCTCCGTCAGACATCATCCAGCTTCCGAGTAAACCCCTGCTCTCGCCTACGTCTTGCAGGACGGCGGCCCCGGCCCCGTCTCCGAAGAGAACGCACGTGGTGCGATCCTCCCAGTTGAGAATGCGGCTGTAGACTTCGGCACCCACGACCAGAACGTTGTCGTAGCCGGGAGTTCCAGCAAAGCGTGCCCCGACATCCAGAGCCTGGACCCAGCCCGCGCAGACTGCGTTGATGTCGAAGGCGGCAGCATTGGGGCATCCGAGCTTGTGCTGGGTTATTCCAGCAGTGGATGAGAGGGGTACGTCCGGAGAGGATGTGGCGAGGATTAGCATGTCTACGTCAACGGCCCCGATCCCGGCCTCTTCCATGGCCCGCTCGCAGGCGATGACAGCGAGGTCACTCGTGCAGACGTCGTCTGCGGCGATTCTACGCTCCTTTATGCCGGTCTTGGCAGTAATCCATTCATCGCTGGTATTGACAATCTCCGCCCAATCATCGTTGGTCATCACCTTGGGTGGCACGTAGGCCCCCAGTCCGACGATGCCCACAGGAGCCATTCGACCTGCCTTCGATCAAGAGCGGACTTTCACTCTTGCTGCATCAATCATACTTGACGCAGACGTTCATCGCCTCGGAGAAGAGCCCCAGGCCTCACAAATTCCCACTCTCCTAGTGACCCCACTCTCCTGACTCACCATTTTGGAGCGCCCTTCTGTGCAATAACCCCAATACTGCGGGTGTCAGAACCATGCTGGCTATCAGTGAGAGCCCGATCATGATGGCGCAGAACAGGCCGAAGGTGGAGAAGAAACCCATCTTGGATTGGTTGATCACCATGAACCCAGCAATGTCTGAGACGGCTGATCCGAATAGAGCCAGCCCTGAGGCACTCCCAACTGCTGCTAGGGATGTCATTGGTGTAGCACCCTTCTCGCGCTCCTCTCGGAACCGTTCCATCAGGTGAATCACGTAGTCTATGCCCACACCCAGGGACATGGCAGCTATGGCCACCGTGACCATGTTGAGCCCGTATCCTGCTAGAGAGACCATGGCGTAGAGCCAGATGATTGCTACGAAGATAGGTCCGGTGGTGATGGCTGCGACGGCGAACGGGGCCGTTCCCCAAAGCACTGAGAGAACCAAGGCCAGTCCTGCGAAGGCAATAGAGAAATCCGGTCCGAGCAGGAAGTACACGATTACGGCCATCACTGCCATTGGGCAGCCTATTCTGACCGCGTAGGATAGGGGGGCTTCCATCCCCTCTTCCCAGCGCTGCCTGACGGGAACCTCCTCCCGAAAGCCCCACCACAGCGTGAACATGCAGAATATCACTCCCAGCAGGAGGGTGCCCTGCATCTCGTCCTGCATGGAGTCAGCCGCTACGAAGCGTATT
>JASLNR010000025.1 GCA_030745885.1 Candidatus Thalassarchaeaceae archaeon | reverse complement strand
AGAGGCGTGCACTATCGCACCGAGGCGCTTGGCGGTGGCGATTGCCTGAAGGCCGGCAACGCCGCTGCCCATGATGACGAACTTGGCGGGCTTGACCGTCCCGGCGCTGGTGGTCATCATCGGTATGGCCTTCGAGATGTGAGCTGCCCCCATCAACACGGCCTTGTAGCCTGCTAGGTTGTCTTGGCTGGAGTTGACGTCCATCGACTGGGCCCTAGAAAGCCTGCGAGGAATCATGTCCATGCTCAGCAGGGTGACTCCATGCTCAATGCACTGCCTGACCCTATCAGGATGACGGAACGGATCGGCCACGCAAGCAACTGTCTGGCCATTGCTCATGGATGTCGGATCGGGCATGTTTATGGATACCAGCAAGTCAGTTTCCAAGGCCTCGATTCTAGTACCCACCACGGCTCCCTTAGAGGTGTAATCGTCATCAGAGTAGTTCGACCTAGAACCGGCTCCGGATTCGACGATTACATTGATTCCCAGCTTGCTGAGCTTGGGTACTGAATTGGGAACTATGGCTACTCTATTCTCGCCTTCTGGCTCCACGAGCACACCGAGTCTCAACTTGTCACATCCGAGATTTGAGCCGTAGGCTCAGGCTTTCACGAGGCTTTCGACCTGAGGGCGCTTATTGAAACCGTCGCCGCTGTATTCAGCGTCCACTGTGGCGGTTGCGGTTGGTCGGGAGGCTAATGCTAGCATCACTAATGCTAAGTCCGGGGCCGCGGGCGCTCCCAGCGAGGAGTGGCATGTCGAGAGGGGCTAGGAAAGTCGCGGTGATTGGGGCTGGGAACGTCGGTGCTACGTGTGCGTTCGTTCTTGCTCAGCGGAACGTCGGCCAGATAGTGATGCTCGACATCTACGAGGGCTTCGCGAAGGGAAAGGCCCTCGACATGAGTCAAGGAGGGCAGGTACTCAACTACGACGGCAAGATCTCCGGGACCAAGGACTACAGCGACATTGCAGGAGCCGATGTCGTCGTGGTGACCTCGGGATTCCCACGCAAGCCCGGGATGTCACGAGAAGATCTGGTAGGTAAGAACGCGGACATCATCTCCGAGGTCGGGGCTGGCATTCGAGACCATGCTCCCGACTCCGTGATTGTCATGGTCACGAATCCACTCGACCTGATGACTTACCACATGCAGAGAGTCACCGGATTCCCCCCTGAAAGAGTAGTCGGACAGGCTGGGATACTGGATTCGGCGAGGATGACCCACTTCATCGCTGAGGAGATGGGGGTGTCCAACGAAGATGTTCAGGCCATGGTGCTGGGGGGTCACGGGGACACCATGGTCCCACTGCCTCGGTACACAACCGTCTCTGGCATCCCCATCACCCAGTTGATGGATGAAGAGACCATTGACTCAATCTGTAAGCGTACCGCCGGCGGTGGCGGCGAGATTGTCAAGCTGCTTGAGAAGGGGAGTGCCTTCTACGCGCCCGGCTCGGCTGCCGCTATCATGGCGGAGTCTATACTCAACGACAGGAAACGCAGCCTCCCTTGCAGCGCCTACCTGACCGGCCAGTACGGCTTGAATGACATCTACATCGGGGTGCCGGTCGTGCTGGGCAGGAACGGGGTTGAGAGTATCATCGAGCTGGAGCTAGAGGAATCGGAGTTAAGCAGCCTGCAAGGCTCAGCGAGGTTCTACAAGGAGCAGCTCAGCGATATCCTAGGATACTAGTCGCTGGTTTCTTCCGCACTCAGGGAATGGGTATTGCATGGAGCGGCAGAGAGAACACATCCACCTAGAGCATGATGGCAAGTTGCTACTGGTCGACATGAATGGGGACGGTCCTGCCATCCCGAAGATGGGCAGGGCCGATTGGGACGGCAATGGATTCCTGATTAGATTGCCCACCCCAGAGGAAGCAGGGGCAATGGGACTCAGGTGGAGGCAGAGGAGAGTGAACCAGTTCCGCCTCGGCAAGCACGACCATACCGTAATTGTGGCCACACCCGACATCAGCTGGCCAGAGCACTGGGCGTGGAAGGACGCTGTAATCTCAGATAGCGCTGTGGACCCGGTGGCACGTGAGTCGGTGTACCGTACCTTGCATCGGGTTGTTAGCAAGGTCGTGATTACGAATCCAGAGAACAGGATACTGATGGTCAAGGTCACTAGGGGTTTCTTCACCGGATGTTGGACGCTTCCCGGTGGCTTCGTGGACTATGCTGAGCACCCACGCAAGGGCGCCGAGCGTGAGGCTCTCGAGGAGTTGGGTATCAATATCTCAATCGCTGATCCCAAAGGCGAATCTGGTGAGCCTGTGGAAGGTGATGATGGGGCTCTCATCCAAGAGGCCATATTCCAGCAAGACGGAATCAACTGGATTTCATTCACCTACAGAAGCCAAGCGGACGTTG
>JASLNR010000024.1 GCA_030745885.1 Candidatus Thalassarchaeaceae archaeon | reverse complement strand
ATTGAGCATACTCGCTATCGCGCCGACGAAAAGATCCACTCCCGATGATATTATCGCTACGAGGACACCTCTCGACTGCAACTCCCCGACCACGTCACGCGCTCCACCCATCAGACTGAGACCGCTGTAGCAGCGGACGATGTCATCCCTGTGTATCTCCGGCTGCACCTCTTTCCATCTGCGAATGTCGTCTTCGACGAAATCTGACTCCGAAATTTCGCCATCCAGAAAAAGATCGAGGGTACTTTTGCCTGAAAGCGCCTTGTCATTATCAGTACCGAAACGGTGGTGAATGATTTGCCACGAGGATCCATTATCGGCGAGAACGCCATCGCAGTCGAAGACCACAGCCTGAAGCATCAGTACTCATATCTGAAGGTGTTAAGACGGCTAATAATTGGGCAGGTGCATTGAAGTTCATCGATTGACTCCGAAACATGTGACCGATGACTCGGAGTATGGGCGCGCCATCAAGGTCAAGATGCTGATGTTTGGCCCCCTAGCAGAGAAGGTCGGAGCGAGGGAGATCGAAGTGGCTCTCGAAGACGGAACCACTGCGCTGCAGTTGGCCGAGAGATTCCAACTAGTGGGCATGATTGAATCAGGACTAAGGGTCGCAATTGACGGCACTATCATATCCAACCTAGAATCGATGCTCAACGATGCTGCCGAGGTCGCATTCCTCCCACCAGTTTCCGGTGGGTGACGGCGCATTCTGCCGAAGCATTTGAACGAGAACCCTTCCACCTGCAGTCGATAACATGGCCCTTGGAACCACTGAGATGGTAATCCTCGTCGGAATAGCGATATTTTTGTTCGGGGCGAAGAGGATCCCCGAGCTCGCTCGAAACGTAGGACGCGCCAAAGGCGAGTTTCAGAAGGGCTTGACTGAGATCACAGGCGTGACTTCCATGGACGATATGGACCGAGGTGGCATGACCGAGGAAGTCGCTTCTGAGCAGGAGTAGTCATTTCTTACGCTTGATTCTAAGCGGTGAGCCACAGCCATTGCAGGTCCCGATGTCCCCCTTTTTCACAGGAGTTTGTGACGGAATTTCTTGCTCGGCCCCGCATCCCGTGCACCTGATTTCCCACGACCAGATCGAACTGATCCCCCTAGTTGAGACCGAGTCCCAAGGAATCCCTCCCTTCTCACATAGGTTTTGCAGTCGGTAGTCGTCGGTGAACAGGGTAGCCCCATGCTCCATAGCCAAAGCAAGGAGATTTAGGTCGATGGACGAGAGTCCGGCCATGTCACCAGTTTGCATGGCAAGCTTCCCTGCTGCCTCGATTGCGGCATCTCCAGGGGATGCCCATTCCACCTCAACGGCTTCGAGGAGGGCTAGACGGTCGGGCGCAACTCTGGACAACTCTCCCATTTGAGAATCTAGGACCATCCCTCCATCGATCCTCTCCAAGGGCCATTCGATCAACGCCGCCGTATCGAGCACCTCCCCCGAAGCCACGGTCCCCGATAGCCGTCGAGCACATAGAGGTCGGGTTCGACCGGGGCAGGCGTACATCCTAAGCAACGATTATGCCAAGTACGAGGGACGAGAAGGCGTGTTCGAGGACCTGACTCAGTCAGTCATCGATTGGGCCGATGGCTTCGGTCTGATAGGCCTCGCAATAGTCTCAGTTACTGAGGCCGCTCTACAGCCAGTCCCTCCCGACCTCCTCGTAATGCCAATGTCAATTGCCGCG
>JASLNR010000023.1 GCA_030745885.1 Candidatus Thalassarchaeaceae archaeon | reverse complement strand
CCAAGGCTCAGCAGCGCGGCGACCTGAACGCTTGTTTTAACCGTTCGTAGAACGGTTGCGGGAATGGGGGGGCAGAATGGGTTCGTCCATCATCCCGGAAGGGCGCGGAATCCGATATCCGAGCGATAGTGTGAGCCTTCGAGTTCGATGCCGTCGATGATCTGGTAGGATGATTCGACTGCCTCCCCAAGGGTAGGGGCGATGCCAGTCGCGGAGAGGACTCTTCCACCGCTGGAATGGAGGTTGCCGTCTTCCCCGATAACTGCACCGGCGAGATGGGCAAACGCCCTTACCTGTCCCTCCTCGATGCATGCATCCCACCCAGATACTGGTCGGTCAGTGGCGGGGGTTCCGGGATATCCCTCGGATGCGAGGACGACGGTGGCAGCATTGAGGTCGTGGAATTCGACCTCAATTTGGGCTAGCGATCCCTCTGCAGCGGCTAGTAGGGTCAGACCCAGGTCGGAGGCGATGAGCGGGATTGTGACCTGGGCTTCTGGGTCTCCCAGCCTGACGTTGAACTCCACCACACTGGGGGACCCGTCGCGATCGATCATGAGCCCGACGTAGAGGCATCCCCGATATGGCGTGTCCCCGTCCCCCAAATGATGGTGCATTGGCTCGACAATCTCCTCAGTGACCCTCCTCATCACGGCCGGTGTCGCAACGGGCGCTGGGGCATATGCACCCATACCACCGGTATTTGGTCCTCTGTCTCCATCATCCACGCGCTTGTGATCCTGACTGGCTGGAAGGAGGATGTACCCCGTCTCATCCATCACTACGAGGACGGATGCCTCCTCCCCCGAGAGATGCTGCTCCAATAAGGCGAAACCGTCGGATTCCATCGCCTCTCGCAAAGCCTCCTCGGCATCCTCCCTCTTGGACGTCACAGTCACCCCCTTGCCTCCGGCTAGGACGTCTCGTTTCACCACCCAAGGAGGCTCGAACGCATCTAGCGAGGATTGGACATCACCCTGGTCGTGGATGACGATGAAGTCGCCGGTTGGTATTCCTAGCGACCTCATGACCCTCTTGGCGTGGAGCTTTGACCCCTCCAACTTGGCACCCTCGGAGTGAGGGCCGAAGCATGGGATTTCCTTGGCCCTGAGTCGGTCTGCGAGCCCCCCAACGAGGGGGGACTCGGGTCCTACGACGACCAAGCCGACTTCGAGATCGACAGCGAGGTTCACCAGTCCATCAATGTCATTGGGGCTGATTCCGTGATTCAATCCGACCATGGACGTGCCGGCATTGCCCGGCGAAGCGTGGACAGTGGCCACGGACTCGCTCCGGGAAAGGCCGATGGCCAGCGCGTGCTCACGACCACCACCACCGACGATTAGTACGTCCATGCCAGCCATGGTGTTGCGCTTGTGCTTGACACGATAGACAATTCCCCGGAGATCATTGCTCAATACGGGACGGACTTCAAGCCAAGGCGGTAGCCGAGGAGGTTGAATGACCTGTGGATGATTGGGGTGATTAGCAGCAGTATTGCCATCCCCATCGTCAGTTCCGAACTGCCGACAATAGAAGGGTCCAGCAATAACTGGCCGAACAAGAAGGCGGAAATCGCGAATGGGAGGGTGTCAAGCAGCGGTGCCTCGGAGCTCTCGTCGCCTTCCCTCTTGTGTCCGAAACGACGCTTGACGAAGGAGCCAGCAGAGTCGCCGACCATGCAACCAAAACCCAGTACGCATCCAAGCACGAAAACTGCTCCCCACTCCCCACCGAGCCAGAACCATGCATCCGGAGTGACTCCAGTCAATGGATCGATGAATGGGGCATCGGAGTCCTCGCTGCCAAGAGAAAGAGCGTGGGTGAGCATGCCGAGAAGACCGCCTCCTAGGGTTCCGCCGGCTAGACCGTTCCAGGTCTTCCCATCCCCTAGGAGCCTGTTTCCATCGCCAAGCACCCTGCCCCCGTCAATGGGCTTCACGGCCATTCCGATCATTTCCGGAATCCACTTGCCTCCAAGCATCGCGGTGGTATTCGAGAGGTATCCGGGAAGATAGAGCCACAGTACGAGCAAGGGCGCGATGAGGGGGCTGTACTCGGATGCCATCGGGTTGAGCACGCCGCTTGGGCGGTTGAACTTTCGCACATCATGAATTGGGATTAATTCCATTTTTTCGGAGACATGCCGCCGTGATGTTCATTTCCCCCTCGGCCAGCCGAGTGACAATGAATGGCAGAAGCGCCCTATTGGTTTGCATGACACTAATCGCAACTGGGATGGTTCTGCCATCTGGAGCAACAGCTGAGAGCGGCGAGGACATCATTATCGAATCTGACATGACTTGGGAGCAGGACATGACCCTGTCACAGAATATCAGGGTCATCAACGGCGGATCCCTGACCTTCTCGAACACCGAGGTAACGCTGGAAAGAGGCGTGAATATTTTCGTCGAAGAAGGATCAATTCTACGTGTTGAAAACTCGGAAATGATAGCAACCGAACCACCTTCGGGCCTAGTTGGCTATGGTTACTGCGATGAGAGCAATCGCTCTGCTGTGATGATACCTTGGGATGACGCCAACAAAAGATTTGAGGCCACATTCAGGCCAATTGGTTCGTCAAGCCTAGATGGAGTTACAGCTTATTTTGGAAACGATTCTGAAGCCATGAGTGGCACCGAGTATACCCTGACTTTTGGACCTGGGGCGACTGATGTATGGGTTGAATTTGTTGGCCCATTCTGCTACCCGGTTTCACTAAGTGAAATTACCTTGAGCGCTTCGAACTTGAATCAAATCAGTTACTCTGCCGCTGACCTATTCCATCGGAACATGATGGTATATGGGGAATCGGGGTTTACAGTATCAATTGAGGGGCAAATGAGGGCTGTAGATTCCTTGATTGAGGGCGGCCAGATATCAACTACCGGGGAAGTTACAATCAATGATTCGGTGATGAATAGGGTAGGTCCAGTCATACTTTCCAGCGATAGGGCGGCCATCTTTCTTGGAGGCACGACCAACTTCACCAATAGCACTGACGACCACGATGTCAGGGCAAGGGCCTACAGCTCAATTGAATGGGGCGAGGATGTGGGGGGTTCTGGTGGTTTGACTGACAAGTGGGAGAGGCGGCTAGCAGGACAGCGCCTCAGTTTCGAAGCCATTTACGTCGCCTACGAGATCACGGGCATGCACAACGCCCCATCATACAGCAACTTCAGCGACTTGAACGGAGTTTCGTACATCAAGGGGGGAGGCGAGAGGGTCGTAGAGATCGCATGGTCCGATGACAACACCTGGGAGGATAGCCCCATTTGGACCGAACAGGCGGTTGTGACCATCACTGACTACAGAACAGCGTGGAATCCTGATGGATCAGGAATCGGGGACTACGGAGGAGGTCAATTCTCCCTTGGATGGCAGACAGATGTCGTAGTCGACCAAGTAACGCCGAACGTAGAGTGGGTGTCCATCATCGCAGTGGGTGATGACGGGAATTCAACCGATGCTGCAGTTATGGGGGACTCTGTCGCAGTCGAGGCGGTGATTGCGAACACGGGCACCGCAGCGGCTATCCTTGCCATAGATTGCAATGTCACCAGCACTGGAGTCGCAGCGGAGTTGTCCCCTACATGGCCCAATGCGATGATTGGGGCTGGGGGCGAGGAGACCATCCACTTCACATGGAGGACGTCCACTACCGGTGAGGACAGTCTGACTTGCCGTGTCCTTACTCCTACGCAACTGGTCGACGATCTGGCCTTTGGAGGGGGGGAGATGGTTAGCAGTGCTATCACCTGGGGCGAGGCTGAGGAAGAGGAGGGGTTGCATTACATCATACCTATCATGCTGGCACTGGTCATTGGAATCGCGATTGCGGGGTACGTCGCCGTCAATAGGATGAACGAGATTGATGAGGTAGGCCGTTCTCCAGAGTGATCACAGGATGCCCTGGGCCATCGTGGACTCGGCGACCTTGAGGAATCCGGCGATGTTCGCCCCGGCGACGTAGTTTCCGGGCATACCATATCTCTCGGCGGTCTCGTGAGCGTTCTTGTGGATATTGACCATGATGCCCTCGAGCTTCTGGTCGACCTCCTCCCTGCTCCAACTCATTCTGATGCTGTTTTGACTCATCTCTAGTCCCGAGGTAGCAACCCCACCGGCATTCGAGGCCTTGCCCGGGGCAAACATAACCCCATTCGATAGGAAGCAGTCCACGGCCTCGGGAGTGCAGGGCATGTTGGCGCCCTCGGCAACTGCGGTGACTCCGCCGTCCACTAGCATCTTCGCCTCGTCGCCATTGACTTCGTTCTGGGTTGCGCACGGTAGTGCGACGTCGACCTTGGTGCTCCACAACTGGTTGAGGTTCGGCTCGGGCTTCGACTCGGTGTAATCCACCCCCTCGAAGTGCTCCGCATACTCCTTCATCCGCCCCCTGCGGTTGTTCTTGAGGTCCATAATCCAGTCCAGCTTCTCGCGGTCAATGCCAGAGGAGTCGTGGATGTAGCCGCTGCTGTCAGACATAGTCACGGGCTTGCCCCCGAGATCGATGACCTTCTCGCAGGCGAACTGGGCGACGTTGCCCGAACCGCTGATTGCTACCGTGGCGCCGTCGAAGGACTTGTCCTTGGTAGAGAGCATCTCGCGCGCGAAGTATACCAAGCCGTAGCCAGTAGCCTCCGGCCTAATCAGAGAGCCGCCGTAGGAACGGCCCTTTCCAGTCAGAACTCCTGTGAACTCGTTTGCCAGTTTTCTGTACATACCGAAGAGGTATCCGATCTCCCTTCCACCGACGCCGATGTCCCCGGCAGGGACGTCCAAGTCTGCACCAATGTGCCTCCACAGTTCCATCATGAAGGACTGGCAGAAGCGTTTGACCTCAGCGTCCGACTTGCCCTTCGGGTCGAAGTCTGAACCGCCCTTGCCACCACCCATCGGGAGGCCGGTCAGGCTATTCTTGAAGACCTGCTCGAAACCGAGGAACTTGAGGATGGAGAGGTTCACGCTGGGATGGAATCTAAGGCCGCCCTTGTAGGGCCCGATGGCGCTGTTGAACTGGACTCTGAATCCTCGATTGACATGGAGGTCGCCGTCATCACCGTACCAAGGGACCCTGAACTGAATTACGCGCTCAGGCTCGACCATGCCTCGGACTACGTCGATGTAGTCCGGATTGGCCTCAATCACCGGATCTAGGCTGTCGAGGACCTCCTCGACTGCCTGATGGAACTCAGGCTGATCGGGGTCTCTTGCTAGCACGCTATCATACACAGATTTCATCGCATTGTCCATTTGGCCACCAACGATTTCGACCGATTCCCTCACAGGCACCCGGTGCCCCGGCGAGCGGAGGCCTCCTTTTCAATAGTTGCAAGATGCCATTTCATGGTAGCAAGTGGCATACATGAACGAGGAGGCCTCAGGAGAACAGGTGGCGCTCTGCAATTTCGGCTACTTTCTTCTCTGTTCCGGGGAGCGTCATCACGTATACTGCTTCTTGGCTGACCTGCCGCCTCCTGAGGGCTTCCGCCATGGGGGTCAATTCACGCAGCCACCGGGCCATCCCATCGTTTCCGACGATCCTGATGTCTACTTGGGCCATCCTAGGTTCGGCCATGAGGAGCTTCACACTAGGGACGTCGATTGCCACATAGCCCGGCTCGACCCCTGCTCGATGGGCGATTTCGTCTTCCATAGCCTGCCTCGAATTGGAGTCATTGGCCAGTTTCACCAATCGACCGGCTTGATCATCGGTCAGATCTTCCCTGCGACGGCTCAAGCAGATTTTGAGCAACTTGCGGTACTTCAGTCTCCTGATAATGTCCCTAGAGAACCCCCCCGCGTCATTTAGTGCACCCCAAATCTCTGCATCGACCCTACGCTGTAGGTCAATAGGGTCGGGCAAGGCCTCACTGCTTCTCTCGACAGCCCTTGACAACATGACCTCTGTCACTCTCGTAACCCTGTGGAAGTATACGGAGCTGTACATCAGTCCCCTAGCGGCTAGCATGCCCTCCAGCGAAGAAAGACCACCCTCCTCGACGACTATGTCACCACCTTGGCTCTGAAGGCATTCGATGAGCCTGTGATGGTCCACAACTCCATGCTTCACGCCTGTGAAGTGCGAGTCCCTAAGCAGGTAGTCCAACTGGTCGCAGTCCACGGGGCCGTGGATTAGGTGAGCCAGAGTATTATCGCTACCGGAGAAATCTTCCCTGCCCTCCGTCCAATTGAGCAGTGACCTCTCAGTCCCAGATGCGTCTGGACCACGAATCAGAGATGCGATTTGAACAGGATCGAGCCCATGTCGAGTCAGGATGTCAGGAATTGCTTCCCTGTTCTCGACCGAGGTTTCCTCACCTTCCAACAGCACATCATAATCTCCTAGAATAATACCCTCAGTAACCGACATGTGATCCATCCCCCCACGCTCTTGAAGAATGTGCTCCAGCGTGTGTGAATACGGGCCATGACCAACGTCATGGAGCATTGCTGCGACCTCGACGGTCGCCCTATCCCGTGCGCCCAGATCAAGAGACTCCGCCATCAAACCCGCAACGTGCGAAGCACCTAGGGAATGCTCGAATCTAGTGTGATGCGCTCCGGGGAAAACCAAGTGGGCCAGCCCTAATTGTTTGATGTGACTGAGTTTGTTTAGCTCGGGTGTGCCGAGGAGGTCCTGGGTAACGCCATCGAGCTTGAACTGACCGTGGATAGCATCGTTGATGACCTTCATCAGAGCACCGTGGCCGTTGCAGGGACCCATGTGCCTTGAATCGCTCTGTGAGGGTAGTATCTGGAGGTTCTAGTTGTGTGAACTATCTATCGTATTGCAATTGCATTTCAAATGCAATACAATTAAGTGCCCATGCTCGTCTCGAGACTCAGGAGTAGTTCAAAGTGGCCGGCGTCAGTCCCATGGTCTCGCTGAGGATTCCCGAGGATCACCTGATGGAACTGGACAGGCTCGTGGGATTCGATGGGATGAGGAATAGGTCGGATGTCATCAGAGAGGCAGTGCGCAGGCTTCTGGCATCTCCGTTGCCTGGACAGGGAGGCAGGGTCGAGGTCGATCTTGGTCCCGATCTAACCATCAGACTCAGTGACTTCTGCAAATTCGCGGGCGAGTCCGCAGATGTCGTGCTCCGACAATCTGCTCGCGAGTACATTCGCAAGGAGATGATCCAGGGGGCCACGGTAGAGGAACTTCTCGCGAGACGCATGGATGATCTGCGTTCTCGATTTGACGACGATTCGAACGCTTGAGGTGAGAGATTGAGCGAGGATGGGATGCACACAAACAACACGGGGGGGCGGCAAAACCGCCCCCCCAACCACAAATCAAGCCGAATCAGGGGGTTTTCTAAGGGACTTAGGGGAATCAGGAATCGTGCAAGGCTCTCTAATGCAGTCGGATATGACGCAAGGCAGGCACCAAGGGTGCTACGAAGGCGAGAGCAAGACTGAGCACACTCAACACACACCGTCCCGCACGCTCGTGCGGGGCACACCCTCCGGTCCTCTGAAATGCAATGCCGCCAACCGGACTCTGATCCTATGGACGGGGGCGTCACGGACTGGAATCGGTTCGAGAGGCTGACCCCCTTCAAAGTCACAGAGGTCCTCCTCGTGGCTAGTCAGTTCGACCGCTACCTCCTAGAAGAATCCGGCTATCTCGCAGAAATCCTGCAAGAGGAGTACTCGGTGCTAAACCTGTCCCAGGCCCCTAGAATCATCCATAGCCCTGATGCCGATGATGCCCTGAGCCTCATCGCTAGTCGCAACTTCGATCTAGTAATCACTATGACAAATGTAGGTACCATGGATCCCTACGCCTTTGCCAGGCTGGTTAAAGTCCATCAAGAGGATGTGCCAGTGGTGATGCTGAGTCAGAACACGAGGGAGCTGGCTACTCTCAGAACCGGCGATGGTATTGACAGGATATTTGTTTGGGGGGGCGATAGCAGAATCCTACTTTCGATTTGCAAGTTGATTGAGGATGAAAGGAACGTAGAGAACGACGTAAGGGACGGTGACGTGCAGGTCATTCTACTCGTCGAGGACAGCAGGAGGTTCTACTCTGCTTACCTACCACTCCTCTACACTCAACTGGTGCGGCAGACAACGAAACTCATGGGAGAGGGTGGTAACCTCCATGAGAAGCTCCTGAGGCTGAGGGCCCGAGCGAAGATTCTACTCGCCTCGGACATGGCTTCGGCCAAGGAAATAATTGACAAGTACTCAAGAAATATCATCGGAGTCTTCACCGATGGTAGATTTCCCCACCAAAACGGTGAGAGGGACACAGCGGGATTGGAATTGGTTCGTTATGCCCAAAGCGGTCACAGGTACCTCCCAATACTACTGCAATCAAAGAACCTCGAGCTGAAGGAAGCGGCCGAGGGACTTGGGGTCCGCTTCCTCCACAAGGAAGATCCGGCATTGTACCAGAGGATCGAGGAGTTCATGCTTGAGGAGATGGGGTTCGGCGATTTCATTTTCAGGATGCCTGATGAGACGGAGATTGGCAGAGCGTCGAATCTAGAGGAGTTCGTCGTCGAGTTGGAGGGGGTACCGATTGAGACCATAGAGTTCCATGCGACGAGGAACGAATTCTCCCACTGGCTCCGTGCCCGAACCGAATTCTCGCTCGCAGCCTCCCTCAGACCGATGACTTTGGAGGATTTTGAGGACTTAGAAGGCGTGAGGAAGTACATCGCTGAGTCGGTTCTGGCACATATTTCCGATGTTAGGAGGCGGACGATCAGGGATCACGAATCTGGCATAGACGAGGTTGGTTTCCAGAGAATTGGGCGAGGGAGCTTAGGGGGAAAGGGGCGGGGTCTCGCGTTCTTCTACACAAAGATGGGGGAGTTGGGGTTAGGTGATGGCTTCCCAGACATCGATTTCATTGTCCCGAACTCCGTAGTCATCGCTACGGAGGTCTTCGACGACTTCGTGTCTAGGAACGAACTGGTTAGATTCGTTCATGATGACGAATCCGATGATGAAGTGGACCGTGCATTCCTGAGTAGCCAATTCGGAGATGATGAGGTCCGTGAGATTAGGGCCATGCTGGAGAATTCAGAGTGGCCGTTGGCCGTACGATCATCGAGCTTGCTCGAGGATTCCAGTCACCAACCCTTTGCCGGGGTGTACGCAACATACATGCTCGCGAATGATCACCCTGACCTTGAGGTCAGACTCAGGCGGCTGCTTGAAGCGATAAAACTGGTATACGCATCGATATTCCACAGGGGCGCCAAGAAATACGTTACAGCAACTGCCAACACCATCGAGGATGAGAAGATGGCAGTTGTGATTCAGGAGGTTGTCGGGAGGGAGGTTTCGGGTCGCTTCTACCCCGATATCTCCGGGGCGGCAAGGAGTCGAAATCACTACCCGGTCGAACCACTCAAGATGGAGGATGGACTGGCTGCCGTTTGCATCGGTCTTGGCAGACAGGTCTCCTCAGGGGGAAAGTGCCTGAGATTCAGTCCGGGCCAGCCCAAGAGGGTTCACCAATTCTACAGCACCCAGTCAATCATCAGTTCCTCACAGAGTCGCTTCTTCGCCATCCCGATGGTTCGGGAATCGGGGCCGGTGCTCGCTGCTGAGGAGGAGAACCTGCTACATCTAGGATTATCCTCTGCAGAGGAGGATGGCAGACTCTCTCTTGTCGGTTCCACTTACATCACTGCTGACGACAGGATCGTGGACTCGATAAAGGTCGAGGGAGGGCCTAGGCTAGTCACCTTCGCGCCAATCCTCAAGCACCAGCGTTTTCCCCTCCCACGCATTCTGCACCATGTCCTCGCGACGTGTGAGAACTTCTTGGGCAGCCCCGTAGAGCTGGAGTTCGCCCTTACAGTCAATCCCGAAGATGGAAACCGCAAGTTCGCCATCTTACAAGTCAGACCACTGATGGACGAATCAGTTGACATCGACATCGACCTGGACGAGGTCAATAAGGACAAGGCCGTCTGCATCAGCAGCAAGTCACTGGGAAATGGCATCATCGACCACATTGTAGATGTCGTTTACGTACACCCAAAGCGTATGAACAGGATGAAGACGATGGATATCATACCTGTGATCGAGGAGATCGATGCCGGGCTCCGATCGGAGGACCGGCCATATATTCTGATTGGACCCGGGCGTTGGGGGTCATCTGACCCATCGTTGGGCATTCCCGTACAATGGAACCAGATAATGGGTGCCAAGACCATCGTCGAGGTTCCTATGGCGGACATTCGCGTGGAACCGTCTCAGGGCACCCACTTCTTCCAGAACATCGTGACCTTCAACATAGGCTACCTGACCATCCTCGAGGACGATTTGGTCGATTGGGAATGGCTCGACGACATTGAGGCCTTGACGGAAGAGGGTGGTCTACGCCACGTGAGGCTAGACTCGCCACTGAAGGTGGTCCTCGACAGTAGGGACTCCGAGGCCATCGTAGTTAGATGAGGCCAATCTTCTTGGTGGTTCTATTTGCAGGGGGGTTTCCATGTCAGTTGGGAGAGAAGTCGAGGCACGACTATTCTTCGCCCATGAAAAGATTAGGGATTCGCAGAAAAAGATGGTCTCTGATGGAATAATTGCACTCAGAGAAAGGGATTTCCTATTGGCTGCGGCTCCAACGGGAATCGGCAAGACCGCTGCGGCACTTGCATCGGCATTTGAAGTCGCGAACTTCTACAACGCCAACCCAGAGAAACCGAAAATCCTGTTTATGACAGGCAGGCAATCTCAGCACAGGATTGTTGTAGAGACGGTGCGTCAAATCAACTCTAAACTCCCAACTGAAATCCCGAAAGTTAGCCTAGTGGACATCATCGGCAGGGAAGGAATGTGCGATAACGTAAACAAATCGACCGGTGAATGCACCTGCGAAGAGGGCATTGTTGGATCTGCTAGGAAAGGCAGGAGGGCAGACTTGGAGGATTTTATCCTAGAAGAGCCGAGGCATGTTGACCGGGTGATCAGGGAGGGGAGTGCTAGGGGAATTTGTGCTTGGGCGACAGCAAGATCCGCAGTCAGGAAAGCGGACATTCTAGTCTGCGACTACAACCACGTCTTCGTAGAGGCGGTCCGGGAAAAATCGCTTACCGTGATGCGTGTGGATTTGGATAACGCAATTCTCGTCGTAGACGAAGCACACAACCTACCAGACAGAATCAGACTCGGCTTGGAAAGAATTGTTACGACAAAAGTGTTCAATAGGGCAAGAATTGATGTCAATGCGCACAAGGAAAATCTTGAGGAATCGGCAAAGAAACTTGACTTGCCTGTTTCCAAAAGCCATAGTGATGTATTACTCCTGGAGAAGCAGGTCAAGGCATTGGAGGAAGACTCCGCATTGAGCAGGTGGTTCTCGGGGAAGACCGCTGAGAATGAATCATCCAAGGTTGGCGACCTGAGGATAGATACTGACGAGTTCCTGGAAGTCATTGCGAGAGCGATAGAGGGCATAGAAGAAAATGATCCTGAAGATGGGATTGCCAGAATAATGAGAATGAACAGTAGGCTGCTTTCGGTTGTGGTTGATGAGGATGATTCGATAGATGAGGACGAGCAAAACGACTGCATCAGATTGGCAGAGTTTCTGGATATCTGCATCAAGTACAGGAATAGTCCTGCCCTGTCTCTGATTTTCGATAACGTTCTGGAAGTCCCGCGGGTGACCAGTCATCTGCTTGATCCGGGTGTTGTCGGTGGGCCGATATTCAAGCAGTGCGCGGGCTCTATTCTAATGTCTGGAACCTTATTTCCTCCAACCATGTACTCAGACATCCTAGGGATCCCCGATGATAAAGCGATGTGCAAGGAGTACTACTCTGGATTCCCGCCCGATAACAGGCCGGTATTTATTGCAAGAGACGTAACTAGCAAGTTCACAGAGAGGGAGGCAAGCTACGCCTCCATTCGCGACCACATTAGATCAGTACTGGAGAAGACGGATGGAAACGTAGCGGTTTTCGCTCCTAGTTATGCGATGTTGGATAGGATTTATGCAGATATTGACTACACGTTCGGTAAGAGGAGATTACTAGAGGAGAGGGGGATGTCCAAGCGATCTGTCGATGGTACGGTAGGAAGGCTCCATGAGTGGAAATCTATGGGGGTTGAAGCAGTATTATTTGGAGTACTAAGTGGCAAATTCTCAGAGGGTGTTGACTACGCAGGAAATATCCTTGATGCTGTGGTTTGCGTAGGCCTTCCCCTATCTCCTCCAAGCGCTAGGCAGGACGCCTTGCTAGAGTACTACACTGGACGCTTCGGGAGGTCGAAGGCATGGAAATACGCGAGTCTGCAACCAGCGGTAAACAGTATCATGCAGGCATTAGGTAGGCCGATTCGTAAGGCCGAAGATAAGGCTATCATTGTACTATTGGAGAAGCGATTGCTTGAGAAGAGAGTCAGAGATTGCTTGCCCCAGTCTATGCACACTCGTCAAACCACCAGCCCGGCCAGAACCTCTAAGCACGTAGAGCGCTTCTTCGAGATGTCATAATCAATGGGTTCATTCGGGTCCGTTCGATGCATTGTCGTAAGATGCGGTGGTCGAGGATTGAAATCGAGGTCGATGGCGACGATGAGGAAGGCGGAGGCAGTTTGGAAAACCTCGGAATTGGATTAGACGTAAACGCTCAGCAGATGCACGAGATATTCCTTGGGGGACTGCCACACCTCTCCGAGGTCCAAGACCGTCATGGAGAGGTCCTGGACGAGGTTGCCAACGTGGCGGATGTGTCGAAGTCCGTGCTAAGGGATGCGGTTTCCATGGGAGACTTCCTAGCAGAATTAGGAGGGGAGTGGTCGGGCTCCGAGATGGCAATACCCCTTCCATCCCCCTACCCTGGGGGAGTGGTCATCGAGACTCTCGTGGAAGAGGGGTTGCAGATAGCACGTCTCATCTCACCTGAGAGATTCGGTGGGATGCTCAGGACCTTCAGACTACCCGCGGGCAAGACCATAACTGGAGCAATCTGGGAAGATGGCATCCTGACCATGAGGACAAGTGAGTCCTGCTAGCCCTCGACCTCGAAGACCGGGGTGCTTCTCTGGGGGATCTCCTGCAACTCCTCGATTTCCTGTAGTACCGAAGCCAGAGCAACCTGGGCATTCTCTCTGTGAATTCCTCCGAGCTCGTGGCTAGAGTACCGCGCCTCCTCGAAAATCCGGTCGAGCGAAACCAACGAAATCTCGCTGATTGGCAATGCATTACGAATAGCGATTTCAAATTCCCTCACAGTCTCGAAGTCCCTGCGGAGGAAGCCGCTGCGCATCAGTACGGCACATAGTTTCTGGTAGCATTCGAAAATGGCCTTCCTGAATTCATCTCCCGAGGCGAGCATGGCTGCAGTATAACTGAAGACATCGGCTAGTTCCTTGATTGCGGCCTTGCGACGACGAGATAGAACGGCGACGACCGAGGTCAGTACAGCAGCGATGGCCAAAATGGTGACTATGCCAATCATGGCCGGGCCGAAGATGGAGTCGGATTTATCCTCCTCATACGCGATTTGGACGCCATCCCTAGGCAGATAGGCCAGGCTTCGAGCATCGATGAAAGCCGAGTCCGAGTCCAGCATGACGCTGAGCCTGCCCCACGAGGAGGTGTCCGAGAGGGGGGGAAGCGGAGAGAGTGACTTGAATTCGTACTTGAAGACCCCTTCAGCGTCGGTGAGCCGGGACATGGAGAAGTGGGAGGTGGTCCCATTCTGAAGCATGGCAGTCATGGAAAGGCCCTCCACGGGTGAACCAGTGTCCCTGGCAGTGGCGTTGACAGTCCCTCTAATCACCCTCTGACCGGTAGATAGTTCGATGCTGGATAAGGTGAAATCGACCTCGATCATAACCATAATTTCGATATCTTTGGAGGCGCCGTTGAGAAATCTCGACTGATCAGGTCCAATGTTGATGGTTACGATGTTCTTGCCCGGAGGCATGAGCTCTTGCGCCTTTGCCCTCATCTGGAAGTTCAGGGTGTTAGGATTGTCCCAAGGGCCCCCTTGGAGGGGCAGGTTGCTCTCACCCCAAGAGAGGCTGATCGTAAGGTTCTCGAAGATGCTCGAGTCGCCACCGACCTCCCTGACAAAGCCTTGAATGAGAATCGAGTGGGAGATGTTGCCCCTGATAATCTTCGAAGTGATGGGTTGAACCTCGATCAGTACGTCAGATAGGGCGAAGGTGGTCAGGTTGGCCTCAGTGGGGAGATAGAGGAACTCCCCCCCATAAGAGAAGCTAATGTTGTGGCCCCCTCTTGAAATGGCATATCCCAGACTGTGCCTGTAGCTGAACAAGCCGCCTAACTCCGTGAAAACAGTTCCAACGACAGTTCCATCGAGAAGGACTCTCACCTCCCTGCCGTCCAATCCCTGCTCGTAACCAGTGTCACTCTCGAATAAGCGCCCAGAGAAGTTCCATTCCGACCCCCTCGTGACTGATGATTCCTCGACTTGGACGGTGAACACAGTGTGGTAGGATACAGTAAGGGTGGTTTCCACGTTGCCCTGCCTGTGATAGCCCTGGGCTGGAGCGATGGCGGACAGGGTGTGGTTACCGATCTCAAGAGAGTCGGGTATCACCCATGGAAGCGCCCAATGACCGTTGTCATCGGTACTTGTGATGCCAATTAGGATTCCATCAATGAAAACCTCAATGGTATGGTTCCCCAACCAGCCGTCCTCAAGGTTGTCCTTGGCCGTTCCACGGAGTATTATGGCATCGTCTACCGCAGCGGGAAAAGGTTCCACAATAGAGGTGAAAACGGGTCCAAAGACGGAAATTACGGTGGATGAGTTGGATGGCAGGACGAATGCTTCACCGGCAAATTCGATTTCCACGATTCTAGGGCCGAGGGGCATATCAGGTGGCACAGGGATATAGACACTGAACGAACCATTGTCACCGACATTCAGACCGGTTACGAACTGGCCGCCCATGGAGACTTCAATATCCCTGTTTGGCAGACCCCTGCCAACACCATCCGTCAAGAGTCCCTGAATAAGGACTAATTCGGTTCGATCGACCTCCCCAGGAGAAGAGGTGATGATGACCTGGGACGTCTGGGTGGAATTGAACTCGATGCTATTTGATGAGAAGAGGTAGAACTCGGGATTCAATGAGTCCCCCTGACCCATGGGGTCAACCCAAGTGAATCCTCCGAGGAATTCGGCACCCACTTGGTGGGGTCCGAAGGTCATGTCGAGAGGTAGGTCGTATGTTATCGCCCAATGTCCATTGGTTGCATTGGAAATCGTCGTGTATGTCGGTCCGACGTCTATGCCGTCAATCGAGAGGTGGATGACGCCTCCTGCAAGGGAACCATCCCCCACCAAAGGCTGCCCTCTCTCATCGAGAAGAGTTCCACTGAAGGTTACAGTGTTCCCAACTACGGAAGGGTGGGTCGTCCCAGTAATTCTGAGTTCGGTCGGTGCGAGGACAATTACGCGAGTCCAGACCTCATCTCCGAGAAGTCCGGTGGTTCCGTTGACGCCTGTGAAGATTGCCGTCACAGTCATGGGGCCCGGGTTCCTGTCAGAATCGACAAGAAGTTCTGCAGACGCGTGCCCATCAGAGTCCGTAATGCCATCCCACACTGGCGCGTCATCTATCTGGACAGACAGTTGAGCGAATGGAACAGAGTTTCCAGCGTTGTCGATCAGAGACAAATTGATCCCCACAACCCCCCCTCTTAGGATTCGGCTGTCAGGATCGAGGTCAGTAGGGTCGACAATTGAGAGCAGGGAGTAGCCTCGGCTGTCGAAGAGTGCTAAGTCGGTCGCTGTGGTGTAGTAACTGACCTCGGGTGTGAACAGCACGACGATGCCATGCGGACCACGCGGGAACGAGAGATCCAGTCTAAGAAGGGCGCTCCAGTTTCCATTTGGCTCAAAGATGAGATGGGAGACAGTGAAGGTATCGGACTCGCCGTCTATTGAGAACGTCAGAGTTGGATTGATCAGGTTTCCCGTCCTATCCGTGAGTGCGCTACCATTGCTCGAAACCAAAGACCCCGTGACGTTGAAGAACTCGCCTGCAAGTGGGTTCTCGATTATAGGATCGATAGCCATGATGGCTGAAGATCTGACTGTGATGGTGCTGATTGTCCTGATTGTAGCGTGTAGGTCCTCTGAGCCGTTGAAGAACAAAGTGACGTTCGCAACACCCAAGGGGTGATCGTGCGGAATGTCGAATTCGAAGGCTATGCTGCCATCGCCGGAAGTGATTTCCTGCTCCATCCAAGTATCGTGGAACTTTGCTGAAACAGAGAACCCTGACAATGCTTCGTCGTTGTCGCTGAACTCGACAAGGCGGGATGTAATGGTGGCCGTATCCCCCCTATTGACGACGGTAATCAGGAAGGGCGTCGTGCCGACGAACTGGGGGATTCCCCTCACGAGAATCGAGGCATCGCCAGTCCCGGTCAGGTAGAATGGGGTCGTCCCGTTCAGGACGCTCACCACGACGGTACGAATTCCCCTGGTCACGCCATCACCCAGAGTATCCGTGGGAACGGAGAAGTTGAAGCTACCATTACTGTCTGTCGTTTGGTTCGCGATAAGTTTCTCATCAGGTTGGTCGAGGAAGAATACCTCCAGTCCCACTGGTCCCTGAACGGTCCTGTTAGAGTCGATTGAGTCGAGAACTGTACCGGCTATGGTGAAGTACTGCAGGGCTGTAACTTCAGTCGGTATGCTACTGATCTCAACAAAGCTCGGGACCTGGACTGTGAGGTTGACGGTGCTGTGGTTGCCAAGCCAGCGCCCAGCATTCTCAACGCTTAGGTTGTCAGAGAGATCATCCGGAGCATGAATTCTGACTTCATAGAATCCGGGTGCTACCGAGGAAGGGATTGTGGGGCTGAACGCAGCCACGCCATCCGAATCCGTGGTGGCAGACTCGAGTATCTGCTGGAGAGGGCCGCCCCAGTCGAAGTAGAGGTCGAGTTCTACGTCGGATATGGCCTTGCCCCCATCTTCCACATCTGTGACAGTGGCGTTTACGACTAGATCTTCCCCAGAGACCAGAATGACTGCACTGGGTTCGGTTGTGACTACGAACTCAGATTGTATTCCTACTGGGATCTCGGTGCCGTCGGAGATGGCGAAGTAGTGCCCACCGGAAGGGGGGTTGACGGTGAAGTCCAGCTTTATCCTCAGTGTGTAGACCCCAGAGGCGACCCCGCTTGGCATCTCGAAAGACAAGTTGTAGCCACCGGTCGTGGTATTCACCCACCCAGTGGCCAGGGTGTGGATGTCAGGCGCGGCTGGAAAGCCATCGGGTGCCGGGGGCAGGCTCGATGGAGTCTCAAGTCGTAAGGTTACGGAAGAGTTGTTACCGGTGACGGTCGAGAAGAGTACCATGTCTCTGGCGAACCCAGAGACCCAATTGGTGCCGCCTCTGGGAGTCCAGTCCAAGTCAATGGTGGTGCTGACGTTAGCCAAGCCCATAATGCGAATAGTATCTTGGACCGAAGCCGGTTGCAACCACGTTGATCCGGAGTAGTTCAGGACCCAATCATAGTCCCCAGCCTCCAGCTCTCGATTTGGGGTCCAAGCAACGGCGAGCCTCGGTGTGCTGGGGTCGGTCTCGTTCCAGACTCCAGTCGCATCGAAGTCGAGGTTATAGTCACCCTCGAACGAGGCGAATGAACTCCCCGTGTGGTCCGTTAGGATGACTTCAACCTCTGCTGAAACCCCGCGCGGCTTGGATACCAAAGTGTAATTGAATTCGACGAAGCTCCTAATTCCGTACTCTGAGAGCTGAATCTGGTCATTGGCGAAAAGCCCATCTGCGTCGAACTGGATCCGAACTTCCACTGGCCCTGCAGGGATAGGAACCTCTGTTGCAGAGAAGCTCCAATTGATGGAGAAATTGCCGGAGGATGGAGTGTCCCACGATGAGTCGTTAAGATACCAAGTTTGCAGTGTGGTATAGGGTCCGGAGGTATCCAATCTCCTCATTTCCAGCATCATTGTTCCGTTCAGGGTAGATGGGTTGACGCCCCTGCTCAGTACGGTTCCGTTGAGGAAGATGGGGTTGTTAATTTCTAGGATGGAATTATTGGAACCCAGAGCCTCGAGAGTGACTGACAGGTTTGGAGACAAGGTGATGTTGAACTGCATGGAAATGGCACTGGGCCTCGCATGGTAGGATGGGGGTGTGGCGTTGTTCAGATCTCCCTCGTGCCAACCCGAAAAGGTGATTGAGGCATTGATTGGGCCCAGCGGCTCCGATTCGGCAATTGGCACCGAGAACTCATAGTACCCGCCCCCACCGACTCTGCTAGTTAGGTTGACCTCCCCTTCGCTAACGGTGACGTAATTGAGAACTACCTGAAGATCGTCGACGAGAGACGGGTCCAATGGCGGATTACTGGACCAAGACAATTGCCCTAACACCGTCGTATTAACCCCGATACCCAGCATTGGCTCCCCTATCGGGGGCGGTTCACTAAGGGACAGTGTCACGTCATCACTGACATTGACTAGCCATGGGAAGGTGACTCCTTGCGTGCCAACGTAGCCTTGCTCTATAGTTTGGATTACCAGAGAGCCGTAACCTGGACGGATGACTTCGGAGGGAAACCCAGTGAGGTTGAAACTGCCGTTCTCGCCAGTGGTGGTGTTCGCCACGAGGTGCCTAGCGACAGCGGAGCGCCCGGGTACATCGTCAGCATCATCGGGCTCGACAAGGTACATGAGCAGAGTTACGTTCTCGGCGGCGGTCGAGTTGTCGGCAAATCGCAGAGTGCCCTCCACCAATATCGTCTCGCCCTTGGAGAGGTTCCTCTCAATCTCACTCGGTCCCCAGGTCTCGTTGACGACCTCGACTAGGGACATTGGTGGGCAGGCCTCGAAGGGAACCCAACCGAGGTCCAGCTCGCCCTGGTTCTGATTGGTCTGCAGGTGAACCTCCACCCAGCGGGTGAAGTCCTTGCCATAGACCATGAAGGACTCACCATTCCACGTTCCCCCTGAGAATCCTGTGACCTTTCTTGCCGGTATACCGGCCAGCCTAACCATTACTGCGAAGACGGTGGCGAACTCGTCACAACTTCCCTCGTGTGAAGAGTTGAGCAGCCAATGGGAGATATCGCTGTCAGTCCCTAAGCCGTCCGTCCTTTTCGAGCCATCATGGTTCCTTAGGAATGTGATTGTCTCGTTTCCGTTGGTCAGGAAGTCCTGAATCGCTGAGACCTTTTCCCAAGCTGACAGAGCCCCAGACTGGTTCAGGACGGCCTGTGTCAAATTGTTGACGTAGGCACTGTCCTGTTCCAGATACGCGGCAGGAAGGTCGGAAGCGTATGTACTACCGGTGAATGCAGTGGTATTCTGCTTGACTTCGGCCGAGAGGATAACCTCGGGAGCTGTGACGTATAGGGCCTCGATAATTGACGTATCGACTATGACGTCCCTAGTGTAGTTCGAAAAATTTAGTCCCGCCATGATATCCGACCATGCAGAGAAGTTCTGTACATTGTAGGGTTGTATCAGTTCCTGGCCTGGGCCAATGTAACCTGCCTCGTCGAAGATGATTTCCCATAGGAGTTGGTTGCTATGGTTCCAGAATGACTGGTCCGCGACCCCCTGATTAGTCGACCATTCCGGGAGAATTTGTGTGAATCCCACTAGGCTGGTGTTGACACCCCACGATACGCCAGTATAGGAATCGTACGTATGCCATCTCCAGTAGTGAGTTAGCGTTGGGTCCATTCCAGTTGAGTAGTTTGTAGCAGTGAACATCAGAGCGTTCTCAATTAGGTCATCTGTTGGGTCAAATGGATTCCCCGGTGATTCGACGCAACCAGAGACCCAATACTCTGGTGGGCACTCTTCACCATCTGGAACTCCCCCCCCGTCTGTATCGGGATCCCTCCAATCGGTTCCGATTTCTTGCTCTATGGTATCTGGAATGCCGTCCCCGTCGCTATCGAGAGGGTTTATGTCGTCATCAGGGTTGTTTTGGGGGTTGGTGCCGTCGATGTACTCCTGCCCATCCCCCACCCCGCCGTTGTCAGAATCGGCCACGTTCCACAGGGTCATCCAAGAGTCAAAGGTCAAGTTCCCACCCATAATGCCGAAGATCATATCGCAGCCAGTCGTGTTCTCGAAGTAGTTGTTCAGGCCGTCGTCATCCGTATCTAGTAGGTTGTGGCATGGCTCCAAGGGGTCGGTTTGGTTCTGAATCTCGGACAGGTCGTCCACTCCGTCACCGTCAGAATCTGTCAGGTTGATGAAGGAGTGATACCCCCAAGTCCCCATCTGTTCTTCCCAATCCGCAAGGCCGTCTCCATCCAAGTCGGGGTAGTCGTCGTCGCAGTGGGGGTCGTTGACTGCACCAGCTGTTGCGTTCCAGCACCAAGATCCATTGGTGAAGACTACTGTCATTGCGCCGTCAGGAAGCGATGTGTCCACGCCCCTCAGCCAATTGACGTCGACGGATGTGAATCGGAAGGGGGTACGCACCCCGTTGGGGGTCTCGTAGAATGCCATCGGAGCGCCTGACTGCCGCCAATCAATCGGGTTTGGGTTGATTCCCACGGTCGAGTTCAGGGTCAGGATGTTCTGGCTTGCGTCCCAATCAGTGATTGTGAAAACGAGTTCGAAGAAGGACATGCAAGGATCAGTATTGCGGAAGAAGTCACGCTCGTCACCATCGTTCATCCCTCCTCCGTCTGAGTCGGAGACGTTCCATAGCGAGCAACTCATGTTCTCCTGCCAATTCTGGAGGCCGTCACCATCGAAGTCCCCCTCATCGTTTACTCTGGTAGGATCCGTCTCCCCATCGTCTATGACCCCGTTTCCGTTGAGGTCCTCCTCTCCGTCGTCTAGATGGTCTCCATCCGTGTTATTGTTGCGGGGATCCGAGCCCTGTGGGGGATTGTTGCCGTATGAGCCGTTGAATTCTATTCCATCGGGGATGCCATCGGAATCCGTGTCCGCGGAGGTCGGATCAGTGAGTAGGATGAGGGCCTCGAAGGAGTCATTGAGATTGTCGCCATCCGTGTCGTTGTTCTGGGGGTCAGTCTGCGTTATCCCGTCGACCTCGGCTGTAAAAATCTGACAGCCCCCGGGGCCGAGGGAAAGTATCGGATTGCACGGGGACTCGGTGGCCGTCATATTGGTCGGACCGGGCCGGAAGTACTGCGTGGGCGGGAATGTGGAGCCGTTCCTAGTGCCCCAAGCCGGATTGACGTATTCGTAGATGTTTGCTAGACCGTCACCATCAGGATCCCCGTAGGTACCGTCCTGATTGGAATTCGAGGTCGGATCCAAGCCGTGAGCGGCCTCCCAGCCGTCGGGCATTCCATCACCGTCTGTGTCCCACCCATTTGGGTCCTCATCAATCAGGCCGTCGCCATCGTCGTCATCGGAATCGCAGTCCGCGTCACCATCGTTGTCTCCATCGTTGGAATCCACCATGCCATCCTTGTCATTGTCGAAGGTGTCTGTGCAGATGTTGCCCATTGGATCCTCGTCAACCCCATCAGAACCCGCCCCCTGAATCAGTTGCATGGCAGTCTCCTCATCCCAATTGCTGACGGGGATGGTTCCGTTCCACCAGACCCCATTGTCCAGGACGTTTGGGGTAGATGGCTCATCCCACCCAACTGGAACTCCGAATAGGTACTCGTTGAGGTTGGTGAGAGCATCCAAGTCAGGGTCTCCAGTGGAGCCATTTACCCCAGCAGATGATAGGGGATCGAGGCCATACTGCCACTCCCATCCGTCGGGAAGACCGTCGTTGTCGGAATCCCAGTCCTGAGGTTGGGTGTTGATGTAGAACTCGATGCCATAGGACAACCCGTCACCGTCTTGGTCGGTGGTTGCCAAAGCCTCCCAAATCCCAAATTGCATCGCCGCGTGGCTCGACAGAAGAAGGAAGGCTGTGAAGACGAACGCGGAGCGCTTCCTAGAACTGGAATTCAGGGCTTCGTAATTTCCCATTACGAACAGCAAGGCTACCATTCCTGTTTTGTTGGCGCTACCAACGGGTCTTAAGACGAATGGAGCGTCGTTCGGACATGCACCGGGAGGTTCAGACGAGTTCGACGTCCTCATCATCGTATCTGTCAATTCTTTGTACACTATCGGAGACGGTAACGGGTGCAGGAATCTGCTGCCCTTCGCCCGTTTCCGCCGCGGCTTGATCGTCTGAAATCGCATCGATCAATGCCATCTGTGTTGCCCAGCGACGCCGATTCATCCTACTCTGGATCCCCGCGAAGAGAAGCAGTACGCTGACGACGACCAGAACCAATGTGATTGGGCGGGGATGGGTCAACTCGTTGATCAGTATGTCGGAAATGGAGCCGATCTCAATTACGGCATCAAGGGTGAACGTTGCTGTGTAAGATTCGGAGAAGCCTTGCTCGGTATCGAGAGGAGTGGCTGATATGGAAATTGGGATTGAGTCCCCGTTATTCGCTGAATCGGGGACGGAAATCACAACAGTGAAGCCAGTCTCCTCGAAGGCCCCGATCACGATGAGCGGAGATCCGGACAGGCCCCCTATCTCGACTGCCCAGTCGCTTTCCTCGACGTCGGACTCCAACAGAACTGTGAGGGGGCTGTTTCCTTCGTTCTTGACTTTCATCTGAATCGAGTATTGCCCGCCGGGAATGAGTTTGATGTTCTGAGAAATCTGAAGGATCTCAAGCATGGGGTTGTCCGCGTCGATCTCGAATGTCATGGGCAGGTCGAAGTACCTCGGGTCTGCCTCCTCTGTCTCCTCGACGATTCGCAGGTACACGGTGTGGTTACCGACTTCGACTTGGTTGGTCAGAGTCACTCTTACGAAGACCTCGGTGAAGTCGCCAGGTCCGAGCGAGACCCTAGGAACCGCTATGTCATCCGCGTCAGTGATTTGGAACTCCCATTGGCCGTACGCTGGATTGCGATCGGTGTTCTCCTTCAAAGAGGACGGGTTCTGAATCAACCACCAAGTTGCTGATTCGTCCTCAGCCATACTATTGGAAATCCTAGTCCTGAACTCTATTGTAGGCCTATCCGACCCCGGGGCGCAGAGTGAAACCTTCATGTGACCCATCGGAGTACCGTCGCAATCCTGCGAAACCTCAGCACGAACCCCGAAGGTCCTTTGGATGGTGAATGTCACAACTGAGTTCAAGGAGGCATTGCCCCTGCTGATGACCTCAAGTTCGATCTCACCAATATCCGGGTCCTCTCGGTCCAAGCTGGGCTTGACGCCGAGAATGAACACTTGGGTCGCATGACGTTCCAAAAGAGAGGTATGGAACGTGGCATCCCCCTCGTCCTCCAGAATCCTCTGGCCAGTAGTATTGTCATGGAGCTGGAAAAGGGACTTGGATCGTTTTAGAACATCTATTCTGAACGAATCGGCATCGAATCCAGTGTTGAATATCTCGAGGATGAACGGATTGAACTCATCGTTGTCGACGAACCTCGGGATTGTTGGGTCTATTGCGTCGGCCCTGGAGGAGTTGGCAATCGGAATCTTGTGGTCATCGGACCAGATGGAGACGACGGGGGGCTGGTAAACGTCGATCTTCTCAATGTTCAGAACGAGTACGTCTTGATGCACGACCGACATCACGCCGTCGACATCAGCTTCGGCGACAGCACGGATCTCGAGTTTCTTGGCTGTTCCAGTAAGATCATCAGGAGCCGTGAGAGTGACGGTTGGATTGAGGATGGTACCGCCTGAATTGAGTTCGTATCCGGCGGGCGAGTCGAACTCGATCAGCCACGAGCTCCCGAGGTTGGTCAGGACCTCAAGTTCTACGAACATAGATTTGGTGGAATCACCCCTATGGACTAGTTGGAGTGGAATTGGAGTAATTTGGCTGGGGGCGAAGTACTCCACGTTCCTACCGTGCCTGTGGTTGACGGAGACGCCCCATTGGTGCATTGTGATTGGTTCGTGGTCAATCCCCACCTGATTACCTTGGATATCGGTGATTCTGAGTTCTACGGAGTACTCGCCAGAAGAGAGGCCACTGGGGTATGTCCAGAGATATGTCCCAAAGATTCCGTTGTTTGAGTCCTCGATGTCCTCGTCATCCTCAGAAATTCTGTGATCGACAACGTAGTTACCATCCGGGTCCCGCATCAGAAGTTCGACCTTCGCGATGTCGAACCTTCCAAATGAGCTCTTGACATCGACCGAGAACTGCATTGCCCGGTCTTCTATGACATCATTGGGATACCAATCAAGTTCCGGGCCTTCGGGCAGGTTCGCGCCTTCCCTTTGTAGGACGATGATGCTATTGCTCAGGGCATTTGCATCTGCCTGCACATTCGAGTACCTGCTCTCGCCAGAGATTTGGTTCCACGCTACCTCTGCCGAGCAACTCGTGAAGAGGCCATCGTCGCACCCGCTCATGCTCGCGCGCACACTGACCTCGAATCGTTCGTCCTTGTCTACTGTAAATGACCGTCTCGACCCAATGTTGACTTCGAAAGATTCGTAATCGAAGTCACAGGTGCTGGAGAAGGTGGAGTCGCATACTGTTCCACCACCCCATGTCGAGCTGCCGACTGAGCCGCCAGAGGACCGGATCGAAACGGTCCAATCGACACTGGACTGCGAGGATCCGGTGGCTTTGAGGTACAAATTGACAGGAAGGTAGTACGAGTCATTGGCGTGGTACTTTCGCCCGAAGAACTCCATTGAGGAGATTAGTTCATTCGATTTGAAATCGACATCCGAATCTAGGGCACTAGCGGTTTCCTGGCCTCCGCTTTCGGGAACCTTGGTGGTGATCAATCCATCCATTCCCGAGCCGTTTCCACTAGCGATGTACATGGTGTAGAAGTTTGCATCAGGAGGACTTGCGTCGACCATTGAGGGAGGTGGGGCCAGGCTGTCCCTGGGGCCCCCATCTAGCCCTAGGGGCAGTAGCATGAGGATTACTAGGGAAAAGGCGACGTGCCGAGCTCGGTCGCGAGACTCCATTATTGAGCGATTTCGCACGATTGTCCGCCGCATTCGGGATGTTAAAGCGTTCGGGGTGTTGGAGCATGCAATGCATCGGTTCTTGCATAGTTGGTTTCCGCTCGATTGAAAGCAAGCGGCTCGGCTGGAGGCGTGCAGGGGTGCCCGAGTTGGTCAAAGGGGCCGGACTTAAGCTCCGGTGCTTAGAGCTTCGTGGGTTCGAATCCCTCCCCCTGCACCAATCAAACAGATGAGTCACTTTAGGCGAGTGACTGAGCAGCCTAGCTCGCCCTCGAAGTCGGGGATATCCTGCTTGGTGATCTTGACCGAGGCTGCCATGACCATAGGGGGAGTCAAGATCTCGTCAAGCAACTCTGAGGCTAGGCTCTCAAGCAGTCCGAATCGGCCCCTTGAGATGACGGAGTCTAGAGCAGTCTGGAGGTACTCGTAGTCCAGAACATGGGCGATGTCATCATCTTCAGGCGTCTGAGATTCAGACTGGACGGCGTAAATGTCGAACCTGACCGATTGGCGGGTGTCATGCTCGAAATCATGTATTCCCACCTCGATTTCCCGAACGGCGTCTTCCAGGAAGATTATCGTGACATCACCCGAGGACTCGGAGAGTGCCGAAGACAGTGCGTCCACTAACTCGGTCAGGATTCCCCCTCCGTCTCAAAGATGACGTCTCTCGATCTCATCAGGAACCTTTCCCCAGAGTCAACGAAAATAACCTGCCCAGTGACGGAACCGGCCCCCATAAGATAAGACACGGCACCCGCGATATCGTCTGGCATTGGCCCATAGCCCAAGGGGGACTCGGACTGGGCCCTAGCAAACCCAGAGGTTGACTGGAGGGAGCTAGGGAGCGTGTGACCGGGAGCCACCGCATTGACACGGACAGATGGGGCAAGTCCCCTAGCGAGGGCTTCGGTGAGGCCGAGCATAGCATATCTGGATGCCGTGTATGAGAGATGGTCGGGATTCGGGGCTGCAATCTTCTGGTCCAATATGTTCACCACAGATGCTTGGTGGTCTTCACCAAGTCGCCGGCACAGAGATCTGATCAACAGCAATGGTGCCCTCGCGTTCACAGCCATGTGGCTGTCCCAGGAGTCCTCATCGAATGTCGTGATGTCGTCATGGATGAAGATCGAGGCGTTGTTCACCAATCCGAACACACTTCCCAATGACTCTGAGGCCTTGTCAATCAGAGTCGAGGTGTCTGCTGGGTCGGATAAGTCGCACTGCAAGGTTGTCGCACGGCCCCCCAGAGATGCGATTTCAAGGGCCAGGTCAGAAGCCTCCGAGGCAGAGTCACGATGGTGAATGGCAATGTCGTAGCCGTCCTTAGCCAGTTGTATGCAGGTCGAGCGCCCGATGCGCTTGGCGCCGCCAGTTACCAGTACAGCGCCTCTGCCCATGCAGCGCGGGTGAACGACTTGCATTTTACCGATTGCACGGCTCGCTTGGCATCTGCTTAGAATGAGAACGGTTAATGTTGAGCCTCCATCCGTCAATCCTGATGGACAGGCGACTGCCGACCATTGACTTTGGGGATGCGCTACCTGGTGGCTGTGGGGGAGTATCCAGGGGGAGTTCGCGAGAGCGTCGAATGGGTGCTAGAAAGAAGCTCCCGGACTGGTTCAGGACTTCCCTTCCGACTGGAGTGGCTCAGATTCGGTATAAGGAGACTAAGGCCAATGTACGCGAACATGGACTCTTCACCGTATGCGAGGAAGCCATGTGTCCGAACATACATGACTGCTGGGGAAGGGGCACTGCGACATTCATGATTGCTGGCGAGGTATGCACGAGGGGTTGTAGGTTCTGCGCTGTAGGCACTGTCAGGAACCCACCCCTACTCGATGACAATGAACCTGTAGAACTGGCAGGGGCAATCGCGAGAATGGGCCTGAGTTACGCCGTTATCACGGTGGTCAATCGCGACGATCTGTCGGACGGGGGGGCGAGTCATTACCGCGACTGTATCAAAGCGGTCAACGAAAATTCACCTGATGTCGGGCTAGAGCTCCTATGCTCGGACCTCGATGGCAACATCGGGGCATTGGCTGCACTGCTGGAGGGGCTACCACTGCGCGTGTTCGCACACAACGTGGAGTGTGTTCCACGACTAGATGACGTTGTTCGTGACCCCCGGGCCTCGTTCGATCAGTCCCTAGAGGTCCTCTGCGAGGCGAAGAGGCTGCGCCCAGACCTCCTAACCAAGACCAGCATCATGGTAGGTCTGGGGGAGTCTGACGAGGAGATCGTCGAAGCGATGGGGGAGATCAGAGGGGCCGGGGTTGACATGATTACCCTGGGGCAGTACCTGCAACCTAGCTACAAGCATCTTGCAGTCGATAGGTTTCCTAAGCCAATTCAATTCGCCGACTGGGATTGCGTCGCCCGGGAGTTGGGCTTCAAGGCTGTGGCGAGCGGACCGTTGGTCAGATCGAGTTACAGGGCAGGGCTGCTCTGGGAGGAAGCCACTGGAATGGAGCCGGTTGTGACCAGGGAGTCCACCGGATCGGCCGTGAGCCACCTCATCAGTAAAGAGGTCCAAGTAAAGACCCAAATCCAGATGTCATGAGTGTGTGGGGTGTTCCAAGCATGGCAGAAAAGAAGAAGTCAAAGATGACGGTTCCTTCTGCTCCAAATAGACCGGGTGACAAAGCGGACTTCGGGAACTGGCCTTGGAAGCCCGGTGACCTCGAACGGCCGGATCCCGCGAAGTGTAGCGCGGACGACACGGTACCGCACGCTCATGGCCTAGTCAGAGTACTTGGAGATGACAACAAGGCATCAGGGGCATGGAACCCAAATCTCAGTACGGATCAGTTGCGCGAGGGGCTAGAGCACATGGTCAGGCTTCGAATATTCGACGATCGGATGATGAAGATGCAGAGGACGGGGAAGCTCTCGTTCTACATGCGCTCGCTCGGCGAAGAGGGCATTGCAATAGCTCAGACGATGGCTCTTGAGACCCAGGACTGGGTATTCCCAACTTACAGACAGCCGGGAGCGCAGTTCGTCCGCGGTCGCGACATGGTAAGCATGATTTGCCACTGCATAGGCAATGTCAAAGACAACATCAATGGTCGGCAAATGCCTGTCCATTACTCATACAGGGAAGGTCGCTTCATCTCGGTGTCGAGCCCCGTTGGAACCCAGTTCAGCCAAGCGGTGGGGGTCGCAATGGCATCTCAGTACAAGGAGCTAGATGAAGTCACGATTACGTGGATAGGCGATGGTGCCAGTGCCGAGGGGGACTACCACTACGCACTGAACTTTGCCGGCGTCTACAAGGCCCCGGTGATACTCAATGTTGTCAACAACCAATGGGCGATATCGACCCACGCGAACATAGCCACTGGGGGGGATGAGTTTGCCTCCAGAGGCCTGCCCTATGGATTGCCCTCATTCAGGGTCGATGGGAATGACTTCCTCGCCCTATACGCGGTTACCAGATGGGCACGCGAGCGTGCCGCCAATGGCGCCGGAGCCACCCACATTGAGGTCCTGACCTATCGCGCAGGCGCCCACAGCAGCAGCGACGACCCGAGTCGCTACCGTCCCGAGGATGAGCACACGAAGTGGCCTGGCGGCGACCCGGTCGATAGGCTTAGGGACCACCTAATCGAGATTGGGGAGTGGAGTGAGGAACAACATGACGAACTAAATGAACGCATAGACGAAGAGGTGATGGGGGCATACAAGGAGGCAGTCAAGTTCGGCGACCTAGCCAACGGCCCCTATCCTTCAGCGGATACCATCTTCACTGAGGTCTATGAGGAGATGCCTTGGCATGTCAAAGAGCAGCACGACGAGTTGATGGGGGGCTGAAAATGCCGAACATGAACATCATCCAATCCCTAAACAGCGCTCTTGACAATATGCTTGAGGACGATCCCAATGTGATTATTTTCGGCCAGGACGTCGGCTATTTCGGCGGGGTCTTCAGAACGACCGACGGACTTCAGAAGAAGCACGGCTCACACAGGATCTTCGACACCCCGTTATCCGAGGGGGGAATAGCGGCCACTGCATTTGGTATGGGAATCAACGGTCTAAGGCCAGTTGTTGAGATTCAGTTTGCCGACTACATCTTCCCTGCCTATGACCAGATCGTCAATGAGATGGCCAAGGTA
>JASLNR010000022.1 GCA_030745885.1 Candidatus Thalassarchaeaceae archaeon | reverse complement strand
CCCCAGCGGCTCGGTCTCGGCGCGCTCGGAGGTCGACAGGATGGTCGGACTGACCGGCGATACGATAGTGATACTCGACGTGTTCCAGTCCAACGACCTCCTGAGCTCGATGATTATGGGGCAGACCGGCGATGTCGATAGCGTCCGCGTCACCGTCCACCACCTGCCCGGCAGCCACCTCGTCTGGGCGGGGTGGGTCCTCGTCATGCTGGGTGGCCTGCTGGCTCTGGTCTCCAGCTGCGCGGTGGGCTCCGATGACGAGGAATGACCCTGAACTGGGCGTCCCAGTATTCGGATCGGTTCTGGCAGTAGCAGCACTGCCCCTAGTCCCCATTGTCGGACCCAGAAGGGAGAGGCCCTGAGGGCAACCGCACCGTTTGTATGAAAAAGGGAGAGTAGGTCGCGAGGCCGCTTGAGGTGGTCAATTGGATAGCGGCTCAATAGTTCACATAGACTACGACCTGTTCAATGCGGGTACCGAGAAGCTCATCGAGACCACTAGGGAGGATTCTGCCAAGGAGCACGACCTCCACGAAGAGAGCAGGACCTACTCGCCGATGATCACCGTCGTGGGCGGCGGCCTGCTCATCCCCGGCTTCGAGGCTCACCTGTCAGAGGCCGAAGCCGACAAGGAGTACGATTTTGAGATTGAGCCCGAGCAGGCCTACGGCGAGCGTGACGCCAATAAAATAGAGACCATTTCTCAGAACGTGCTGCTTCGGAGCGTCCGCGACCCCAACACCCTGGCAATCGGCGCGCCCGTCGAGATTGGGGGTCGCACTGGCATCCTGCAGTTCACAAGCGCAGGTAGGGCGCGAATCGACTACAACCACCCTCTAGCGGGGGTGACCCTTCGCTACGTCTACCGGATAGTCAAGCTCGTCGAGGATCGCGAGGAGAAGGTCCAGACCCTGATGAGGATGAACACCGGCAGGGATGACTTCGAACTGGAGTTCGACGGCGACGATCTGACCATGACGCTGCCCGAGGAGATGGCCTACGATCAGAACTGGGCCTACGTTAAGTTCTCCCTAGTGACAACCCTGAGGGAGCATGTGGGAGTGGGCAAGGTAGTGTTCCGCGAGGTCCACGAACCTCGAAGGATCGACGAGGAAGAGTGACTACAGGATTCTCGGGATGATTACCGGGATTGCTAGAACGAAGAGGATGAAGAAGCTGCTCATGCTGCTTATCCGATTGGCAATCGCCTCAATGCGCATTGGATGCATGCTCCTTCCTATCCGAGCAAGGATCGAATGCGTCGCATCCCTGACTAAATGACCACCATCGAACGGAATCATCGGAATGAGATTGGCGAAGCCGAGCAGGAAGTTGATCCAAACCAGCCAGAACAGGAAGTCGAATAGCATCAGCATGCCGTCTGTGCCAATTGCTGACGCTATCAGGCCCTCCCCGGATTCAAGCATGGCACGTTCCTCCAGCACCATGGTCTGACCATCTAGAGCGATTGGGGTTTGTAGCATGATAAGTGGCTCGATCAAGGCTACTACGGCGGTGACCCCGAACGAGTATTCCCCACTGACAATGTATGAGTAACCATAGACGCCGGCCGTGCCTGAACGAACATTGCTGATGCCTAGGAACGCATCGCCAGGCTCGGCACCCCCACTCCGCTCGATGCACACGCCGTCCCCTTCACACAGCGCGGACAAGTGCTCGTAGCGATCACCTAGGGTGATTTCGATAGATCTAGACTCTCGGGCTCCCTGCTCTGTAGGGCTGGAAAGAACCGTGAACATGGCAACGTCCTCAGCAGAGAGCGTGGCCATCCTCTCGCTGAAGCCTTCGTAGTCGCTGAAACCAAACCCATCGATGTGGGTGATTGTCTCGTAGGGCATCAGTCCTGCGCTCTCAGCAGCACTTCCCTCCACTATACCCCTCGCATGTACTCCATCGTGCTCTGCAACCATTCCGTTAGCAACTGCCGAAAGGAGAATCAGTGCCGCGTAAGTTGCGAATATGTTGATTGAAGGGCCAGCAGCGAAAAGCCTCATCCTATCGCGTCTGGGAGCTCTGGCCATCTCTGCCTCCTCGGGCTCTGCGAAAGCCCCAATCGGAACCGGGCCCACCAATAGAAGCCCGAAACTCCTCAGCCTCATTCCATGGGCCCTCGCTTGGATTCCGTGACTGTACTCGTGGATGACCAAGGCGACGATCAGTGCTAGGGCGGGCCACCAGAAAGGAACGAAGCTGGTGACACCGGGAATCAGTAGCAGGTCACTGGCAGGAAGATACTCTTCGGGTGGTCGCAGGGTGGCCTCGATGGCACTGAAGAAGAGGAGTAGGATGACTCCGGTCATCACGAGGAAGCACAGCCAGATCGATATCTCTCCGTAGGCTCTCCAGAACATCCTATTTCTGGAGATCCTCTCAAGAACCCTCATTCCTCGGCCTGTTCTGAGCATAAGGATGATTCCGAGCAGCCTTGTGGCATCCATGCGATCCAGCGAACCCATCGACTCCAAGGTAACCAATGCGACATACCAAGCACCGATTAGCACCAATAGGAAAAGAGGCGCTCCAAGGAGGTACAGGGTGTACAACAGGAGCATTGGCAGCAGGAAGCTGACCCTCCCTCGTTCCCCCTGCCTCATGCTTTTGGACGCCCACTCACCACACTTCAACCTGCGTCTCAGCATCGGAAGGGAGAATACGCCACACCCAGTCAGACGTTCGTGACCGGTCGTAGACTATCGGACAACAGGAGCCTCAACCGACGCATGGACTCTCTTGCAAGGGAGCGTGAGAGCGTCTGCAGACTGCTCGACCAAGCCGACCTCTCGACCATCAGGGAGGGGCTCGAGTCCCTCAAGTCCAGACTCGATTTGATTGAGGAGAGACTCTCCGGGCAATAGCGACCTAGCCAGAGGCAGGCTCACTAATTGAGAGACCCGACCCTGAGCCAGACATGCCTTTCGCGCCTTCCGACTTGCACACGAGCGCTAGGAATCGGTGCATTGGCATCCCCTCGTGCCAGTTCAGATGAGGCACTCCCCGACTGGTCAGGGGCAAGGGGGGAATGCTCCTAGAAAGATGCCTCAGTTTCCCGGTCAGGCCATCTACATCAACCCTCATTACCCTCCAACTATCCCCTCTAACGCCCTTCAGCCTGAAGGCATACAACGGAAGCAGACCGCACCTCTCACCAGTGGATTTCAGCGCCTTGTACTGATCCATTGTTCTGCCAGAGAGGTAGATCCTGTCTCTCTTCGATGACTTGACCTCTATCGGGAAGCACATGTCGCCCCGTAGCACGAGGAGGTCCCCCGTTCCCTCAGAGCCACTACCTGGCGCCCTGACAACCAGAAACGGCCTCTGGATGACGCGCATCGCCCTAGCCCGCTCAACTTCGGTGCAGGATCTGGTAATCGCTCTGACGCCCTTCAACTCGCCTGCGAGCACGGCTCGCAACTCTCGCTCGTACGCGGTCCCCACGGTTGCATCCCGTTCTCGGGGTTATTGAGCACATTGGTGAAGGCTCACTGAATCTTGCCCTTTCGGTATTCCCTAGTTCGATCGACCCCGGGAAACTGGTCCTCGCTTTCCCTGTAGATGGTCTTCATATTATTGAGGAAATTGTCCTCGTGAGTTACGATTAGCACCATCCTGACTCCTGGGTCATCCTCGCCGTCCATCCAATCGAGGACGATCTCCATGGTCATCCTCGCACCCTCCCTGTGGGGATAGGCGAAGACATCCATGCCTAGTGGGGGCAGAACGAGGGTCTCCCTAGGATCGAGTCCCTCGACCTCTTCGAAAAGGGCCCCATACGAGTTCCTCAATAGCTCCCTGCGGAAGTTGTCCTGAGTGGGCCTCCGGCAATCAGGACCAACCACGTGCACGAGGTGGGAGGCTGGTAGGTCGAAGGAAGGTGTTGAGACGGCCTCTCCCACGCCGCATGGCTGTAGGTTGAATGCTCTCTTCTCCCTAGCAATACCTGCACAGTGTTCCCTCAGGCTCGGACCGGCTGCTTGCTGCATACGCTCGTCGAGACCCTCTCTGCCGGCGAGCCTATTGTTAGCTGGGATGACCATAACATCCCCCTCGACTCTGACAATATCACCGTATAGGACGCGAACCTGACCATGACGACACTCTCTAACGATTACCACATCGGCCATAGGACCCCAAGGGTAGGCCATCCGATATGTATTCATCGTAGGTGACATTAAACGCGAACCGGGGGAGATTTCATTCCCCTGCACCCCTCGCGTCCAAGCATGTCCGCGGGTTATGTTCTAGTTGACGTCGAGCCCGGCACCGAGTACAGCGTATTTGAGAAGGCATCAGCCCTAACATTCGTCTCTGATGCCCAAATTCTCTTTGGCGACCACGATATGATTCTCAAGATCGAGGCTGAGAGCATGGGTGAGATAGCCCGCTTGGTTGTGGAGTCTGTACGCCCCATCGAGGGCATAACCAATACCAAGACACTCGCGTGCGCAGAACTATAGAATGCATCCAACGGCCATTTGAAAACCATCAATCATAGACGCAGTATTACGATTATCCCCCCTCAAGTTTAATACCTGCCAAGTTTCGCCTGCCCTCGGAGACAGACCAATATGGGAGACAAGAAATACTTCGTGTTGATGAAGAACGGAAAGGACACTGCGCAGGTGTTCCACAGCAGGCAGCCAAGGGGCGCAGCCCTCAAGGCGGCATCTCGTGGTGAGACGGACATCCATCTCAGAGAGAGGGGAACCAACCGCGTTCACGTGTTCAAGGGCTGGAAGAAGATGGTAGCGAAGGGTGCCAACGCCCCTGCCTGGCTACCCGACATGATCAACAAGGCCAACGTAAGCAAGGTCCGAATAGACCGAAACTGAGCCTTGTAGCGAGTCATACAGCTGCACGAACCCGAGGATAGTCGGGCATCGAAGGGCCGAGTGCGGGAGCCTTCATCTCTTGCCGCGCACTCTTTCGACCCGCGCCCTTTCCTGTTTACGTGCCTCTTCGGCCCTGGACCTCTCCTTTCTCAGAGCCTTCTCCGCCACTTTCACATTCGCGTCACCGAAATGCAACCGTGGACTCGGCTCGGGTAACTTCTCCTTGATGCCAAGCATTCTCGCCATTATCGCCAGCGGGTCGTAGAATTCGGTCACAACCCGCTCCTTGAGGGGAATGATTGCATTATCCGTGATCTTGATCCCCGCTGGGCATACCTCGGTGCAGCACTTGGTAATGTTGCAGTATCCTATCCCGAAGTCGTCCTTGATGTGGGGAATCCTATTTCCTGTGTCCAGAGGGTGCATCTCGAGGCCGGCGAGACGGACGAAGAAGCGAGGGCCAGCGAACTCGTCGAACATCTGGTGCTCTCGAAGCACGTGACAGGTGTTGACGCAGAGCATGCACTCGATGCAGGAGCGGAACTCTTGCAGCCTATCGGCCTCCTCCTGATAGAATTCCCAGTCAGGTTCCTCGGGCCCATTAATGGGGACGATTCGTCTATCGGTCTCGTAGGCCCAGGAAGTGTCAGTGACCAAGTCCTTAGTCAGCGGGAATGCCTGCATGGGCCTGACTAGAATCGGCTCGCCATCAGGATTCTCTGCCACGATGTCCTCCATCCGTGTCATGCACATCAGCCTGGGCTTGCCGTTAACCTCGGCACTGCAAGAGCCGCACTTTCCGGCCTTGCAGTTCCAGCGGCATGACAGATCAGGGGCGTGCTCGGCCTGAATCCTGTGGATGACGTCTAGTACCACCATGCCCTCATCTAAATCGACGGTGTAGTCGACCATCTGGCCGAACGGGTCCCCGTCGGCATCCGGCTGGCCCCTGAAAACCCTGAAAGTCACCTGATCGTTCATGCTCATCCCTCATGCAGGTCTTCCACGTCTAGGAGCGATCTGAGCTCCTCGGGCATCTCAGGGTAGGAGGCGAACCCTATGTCCATGGAACGACCTTCCCCCATCGAGATCACGCTGGTTACCTTTCCCCAGTGAGAGTGATCCGTTTCGGGGAAGTCGTCGCGCGTGTGCGCACCCCGACTCTCCTCGCGCCTGTGAGCGGCCAGCGCACACATCCTGCTCACATCGATCATGGCGCTGAGTTCTAGTGCCTGATGCCAGCCGGGATTGTACGTCCTGCCCCCTCCCGGTGATGTGGTAGCGGCACGCCTCCCCAACTCATCGAGGTTGTCGATGGCCTCCAGTAGCAGGTCACCCGTTCTGATAATGCCGGCCTTGTTCTGCATCATCTCCCGGAGGTCGTTTACAACCTTGGCAGGATTCTCCCCTCCTTCGCGCATCAATGGGGCGAGGGTTTCAGTCACGACCTCGTCTATCTCGGACTGGGCAATGGTGGAGAAGTTACCAGCCTCCTTTGCGGCCTCGGCTGCCCGACTCCCAGCAATCTTGCCGAATACAATAAGGTCCGACAATGAGTTGCCGCCCAACCTATTGGCGCCGTGCAGGCCAGTTGCGACCTCCCCTGCGGCGTAGAGGCCCGGAACCGAAGTCTCCTGGGTGTAGGGGTTGACCTTAACGCCCCCCATCACGTAGTGGGCCGTCGGCCCTACTTCCATCGGATCCTTGGTGATGTCAACCGCCGCGAGTTCCTTGAACTGGTGGTACATCCCCGGTAGCTTCTTCTTCACTTCCTCTGGGTTACGCCAAGAGATGTCGAGGTAGGCCCCTCCATGCTCGGAAGCACGACCGGCGGCGCGCTCGCTGTTGATTGCTTTGGCGACCACGTCACGGGTTAGCAGCTCGGGGGGCCTCCGTTTGGTGGCGAGCTTTCCAGAGACGACCTCGTCCACCCAGGCTAGCGCCTCCTCCTCTGTGTCTGCGAACTCGTCTGCGTACATCTCTGGCACGTAGTCGAACATGAACCGCTTTCCTTCCGCGTTGCTAAGCACCCCACCCTCGCCACGGACTCCCTCGGTAACGAGGATGCCCTTGACCGAGGGCGGCCAAATCATCCCGGTGGGGTGGAACTGAACGAACTCCATGTCCCCCATTTCAGCACCTGCCCAGTAGGCCAGCGCATGCCCCTCTCCGGTGTACTCCCACGAACCCGAGCAGACCTCCCAGCAGCGGGTGACACCCCCAGTCGCGAGGACGATCGTCTTGGCCTTGAAGACGTGTAGCGAACCGTCGTTGCGATCGTACGCGAAGCAGCCGGAGACGCGTCCGCTGGTCTTGAACAGCCGGCGAACCGTGAACTCCATGAAGACGTCCATTCCCATGTGAATTCCCTTCTGCTGCAGAGTACGAATCAGCTCGAGTCCAGTAGCGTCGCCGATATGCGCGAGTCTCGGATAGGTATGGCCGCCGAAGTTTCGCTGACTGGTCATGCCCTCGGGGGTCCGATCGAAGACCGCACCCCACTGCTCGAGCTCGCGGATTCTATCCGGCGACTGCTGCGCATGGATCTGAGCCATGCGCCAATCACCGAGGTACTTACCTCCCTTCATAGTGTCGCGGAAGTGGGTCTGCCAGGAGTCGCGCGGGTCCTTGTTGGCGAGTGCCGCAGCAGCGCCTCCCTCGGCCATCACGGTGTGCGCCTTGCCGAGCATCGACTTGCAGATCATAGCCACGCTGATACCGGCAGTACTAGCTTCGATGGCAGCGCGAAGACCAGCGCCTCCCGCGCCGATGACGACCACGTCATGTTCGTGGGTTACAATCTCGCTCATCAGAGGCCACCCCAGAGGATCACGTCGGACCAGCCGAGCACCGGATCGGTGCAGGCGTAGATGTAGAAATCGGCGAACATCACAAAGAACAGGCTGTATAGGGCCCAGTCCCTATGATTTTCGTTGAACAAGGTCGAGAACCTCCACAGTCTGTACTTGAGGCGGCTCATCGGGGCGGCAGTCCACTCCTTGGCCCCACCTCCAACGACGTGGCGGAAAGCGTGGCAGCCGAAGGTGTAGCCAGTGAGAAGGATGAGGTTGACTAGAAGCACGAGCGAACCGATGCTTACGCCGTAGGAATGTACGCCTCCGTCGCTGTGGAAGTTGACTGACATCCAGACATCATAGGACAGCATTGGCAGATATATCAGGGCGACGTACATGAAGTAGCGATGCAGGTTCTGAACCAGCAGCAGCCCGGTCTCACCGCTATACTCGTTCCACGGCTTCGAGACCGCGCATCCAGTCGGCTGCTGCATGAATGCCCGGTAGTACGCCTTGCGGTAGTAGTAGCATGTCGCCCTGAAACCTATTGGGAAGATGAGGATGAACATCGCCGGTGACATCCAAGCCAGTTCAAGTGGCACCATTGAGCCCAGGCCATCTCCGCCGGGGATGACCAAAGGTGAGAACAGCGGGCTCAGAACGTGACTCCCCTTACTTTCGATGGCCATCGTCTGGTGCCCTGCGCTCATGCCGAATTCCGAGAATATCCAGAAGTCGGCCTCCATCATGCCGCGCCAGGCGGAGTAGGCGATCATGATCCCGAGGTAGCCGGACATTGCAGCCGGACCCTTCCACCAGTCATCCGTGCGATCAGTCTTGCCGAAGCCCCTTTTCATCGGGAGCTTCATGCTCTGGCTCAATTGAATGCACCCCGTGCCCTTTGGGCACGCCCAAGGCCCCATAAGGGATTGCATCGTCCAACTACACTATGCTGCAGTGCAAGATTAAAGGCACTTAGCCGCAACTTTGGACTGCATGGTAGGAGGTGACATTGAGACTTCGGTTTGCCCAAACTGCGGTCACTTGCCCGGAGCATGGCTTCCGGGGCTGCCTTGTCCTGAGTGCGGAGAGCCCATGCTCTAAGTGAGAGCTGAATAATCGGCATCAGCTTCCTCGATGTGGATTTCGTCGACGTCCATCTGTGCTAGCTGGAGTTTGCCAGAGAGCTCATCGTTGACCGCGTGCCAGTAGGAATATGACTCGATGACCCATATTCCGGACTCGCGGGCTCCGTTGCCGCTGCCCTTGACACCACCGAACGGCAGATGGGCCTCGGCGCCAGTGGTGGAATTGTTGATACCAGTCATGCCGGCCTTGATGCCAGTCTTGAATCGGTACGCTTCGAGCCTGTCATTGGTATAGCAGGCACTCGAAAGGCCGTATGGAGAGGCGTTGGCTAGGTGCAGAGCGTGGTCGAAGTCGCTCGCCCTGACAACTGTCACCACGGGTCCGAAGATCTCCTCATGGAAGCACATCATGTCCTCGGTTACCTCAGCGTACACATGAGGCCACATGTAGATGCCCTCGGAGGCATCACCTAGGAAGTTGGCCGGCTTGTTGTCCTCAGTGATTATCCCCTCGCCCCAGAGCTTGGTCGCGCCGTCCGTCTCGCAAATTCCTAGTGTGGTTACGAAGTCATTCGCGTATTTCTCCGAGAGCATCGGGCCATAGAGCACATCATCATGGCGCATTGAATCGCCGATTCTGGTAGACTCCACTTTCGACATGAACTTCGACATGAACTCGTCGTAGATTTCCTCGTGGAGTATCAGGTTGCCGAGGCTCGTGCAGCGCTGACCCGCAGTGCCGAAGCCTGCCCAGTAAGCTCCTTCGACGGCGTTGTCGAGGTTGGCTGAGGGCATAACCACGAGCGGATTCTTGCCTCCCAGCTCGAGTGAGCACGATACGAGGTTGCGACCGCAGGTTTCTCCGATCATCTTGCCCACTGCGGTTGAGCCAGTGAAGCTGATCTTGTTGACAAGGCCATCATCAACTGCGTCAACGAGGTATTGCCCAGCACCTCTACCATGCCCGTGGATGAGGTTAATCACGCCGTTCGGCAGACCAGCCTCATGCATAATGCGTGTGAGCATGAACGAGAGCAGCGGAGCGTCCTGTGGGCTCTTCCAGACGCAAGTATTTCCGCACATTATTGCGGGTATCATCTTCCAGAATGGTACTGCGGCAGGGAAGTTGCAGGCGTTGATAATCCCACAGACACCCAGTGGGCGGCGGTATGTGAACAGCTCCTTTTCTGGTAACTCGGAGTTCACTGTCTGCCCATACAGCCTTCGTCCCTCCGACTGGAAGAACAGACAGGTGTCTATCGCCTCCTGCACCGAACCGGCGCTCTCCTTGAGAGTCTTCCCTATCTCACGCGTCTCCACACGCACGATGTCGTCCTTGTGCTTCATCAGCAGCCTACCCATGTTGCCGATTATCTGGCCCCGAGTGGGGGCTGGCGTGGCAGCCCAGCCCGGAAAGGCCTCGCGAGCAGCGTGCAGCGCGTCGTGAACATCCTGCTTGGTTGACTGTGGAAACTCTCCGAGGCAATCGTCAAGCCACGCTGGGTTCCTACTCTCGAAGGTGCCACCGTCGCTAGCCTGCCTCAATTCGCCGTTGACGATGTTGTAGCCCCTGATGGTCGGGCTGCCGTTCGGATTCTCGCTGCTCATTGCCTCGAACCCTGCCTCTAGTACGTGGGTCATGCCTCCGCGAATGCCGCCTGTGACATGAATCATGCGCATCGAACCTCCCTGTTCCGATAACCATTTTACCTTGAGTGACACTCTCGTGTTGGTGGGTTTAAACACCCCCGAATACCGACAACTCTGCGCTGGGAGTGATATGGTGGCTGAAGATTCGTCTGATTCGCTTACTCTGAGGGTGGCCAAGGCCATCCCCAGCGATGTCGGCCATGGCCGTGCCAGAGTCCCTTTTGACAACGACCTGAACCTTAAGCCGGGCGACATCATAGAGATCGAGGGAGAGAGGAAGACCGCTGCTATTGTCTGGCGCTGCAGGCCCGAGGACGCAAACTTGGGGGTGATTAGGGTTGACGGCATCATCCGCAAGAACGCAGGGGTGAGCTTGGGCGACCGTGCCGGAATACGGAAGGTCGAGGTCCAGCCCTGCCAGAAGCTCGTGCTGAGCCCAGTGATGGCCAAGCAGCAGAAGGTCAGGTTCGGTCCCGGCATCGAGGGATTCGCCCGCAGGGGGCTCAACAAGCGTCCGGTGGTAGCTGGTGACCGAATCTTCATCCCGGGCATGACGCTGTTCGCAGAGGCCCTACCCTTCGCCATCGTGCAGACCAACCCCAAGGGCATCGTCCAGGTTCTCCCTGACTCCGAGATCATCATCAAGGAGGACGCCGTTGACCAGGAGGAGCAGGACCTGGTCCAGACGATTTCCTACGAGGATATCGGGGGGATAGGCGACCAACTCCAGAAAGTTAGGGAGATGATAGAACTCCCGCTCAAGCACCCCATCCTGTTCCGCCGCCTCGGCATCGATCCACCACGGGGCGTTCTTCTGCACGGCCCCCCGGGTACCGGGAAGACGCTCATCGCCAAGGCCGTGGCCTCGGAGACTAAAGCCCACTTCACCTCCATCAATGGACCCGAGATTATCTCGAAATACTACGGGGAGAGCGAAAAGCAACTGCGTGAGATATTTGACGAAGCTGCCGCTAATGCCCCTGCCATCATCTTCATCGACGAGTTGGACAGCATCGCCCCCAAGAGGGAGGACGTTACTGGCGAGGTAGAGAGGCGCGTCGTCGCTCAGCTACTGACCCTACTCGATGGGATGGGCGGACGCGACAACGTCGTCGTCATCGGTGCGACGAACCGACGCGACGCCATAGACCAGGCTCTGCGCAGGCCAGGGCGCTTCGACCGCGAGTTGGAGATAGGCGTCCCAGACAAAATAGGAAGGGGCGAGATACTGGAAATCCACACTCGGGACATGCCCATCAGTGATGACTACGATTCCGAATGGCTGCTCGAGAACACCTATGGCTTCGTCGGAGCCGACATCTCCGCCCTAGTGCGCGAGTCAGCCATGAAGGCCCTGAGGAGATACCTCCCAGAGATCGATTTGGACGAGGAGCAGATATCTCCTGAGGTCATAGAGAAGATGGAGGTCAGGATGTCAGATTTCAAGGAGGCTGTCAAGGAGATTGAACCCAGCGCACTAAGGGAGATCTACATTGAGGTGCCAGAGGTCACTTGGGACGAGGTCGGCGGCCTAGAGGACATCAAAGAGCGCCTCAAGGAGAGCATCGAATGGCCACTGACGATGCCTGAAAAGTTCGATCACTTTGGAATCAAACCCCCTCGCGGCATCATGCTCTTCGGAGCACCCGGAACCGGCAAGACGCTAATCGCCAAGGCCATAGCAAATGAGGCAAAGGCGAACTTCATTACTATCAAGGGACCAGAACTAATCTCCAAGTGGGTCGGCGAATCCGAGAAGGCCGTCCGAGAGGTCTTCAAGAAGGCCAAGCAATCCAGCCCCTCTATCGTCTTCCTCGATGAGTTCGAGAGCATCGCCGGAATGCGCAGGAGCAACTCGGGGGATGGATCCGATGTAATGAACCGGGTTGTCAACCAACTCCTCAGCAGCATGGACGGAGTTGAGGGCATGGAGGGCGTGATCGTGGTCGCGGCCACGAACCGCCCGGAGATGATCGATCCCGCGCTGCTGCGCAGCGGGAGATTTGAGCGGGTGCTACACATCCCGCCCCCCGACCGGGACTCGCTGAAGGCCATATTGAGTATTCACTCCAAGGACATGCCTCTTGGGAGGTTCAAGTTGGAAGATCTAGCCTCCAAGATGGACAATTACACCGGTGCAGACATCGAGGCGGTTTGCCGAGAGGCGGCCCTTATTGCCATGCGCGACGAGAAGAAGACCGTCTCGAAGAAGCACTTCGTGCAGGCAATCGATCGTGTGAGGCCTACTGTGAACGAAGACATGATGCAGTATTACGGTCGCATGGAGTCGATGCTGACCAGCGGTCTCGAGTCCGTTCGCAGGAGCTCTGGAGGGCTACCTGGCATTGAATCGATTTGAGGGAGAAGATGCGAACGACCTTCGGCCAGGAGATTCTGACCAGGAAGGTGGTGGACGCTGCGGGTGACCTGCTCGGTCACCTCGCTGACTACAGCATCGACGTCGACACAGGCAACATTGTAGCTATACTAGTCGTTACCGAATCCGGAATAGACCCCAACGAGTTGCCTTGGCCCACCTCTGAGGGCCTGCTCACCGTGCCCGTGGAGGAAGTTGCCAACGTCGGCACGGTCGTTGAACTCTCCCGTTGAGGCGATGCACCACCCGTTCATGGTCGCATAACGGTCTTAAGACCAACTTCAGGCTCGACGCGACGTAGTACGTTAGGGAGGGACGGAAACGATGAACTGGAAGCAATTGTCCCGTAAATTGACATCGAGGAGGGGTAGAAGGACGGCGCTGGTCCTCTCCTTCTGGTCTTTGCTGGTCATCCTAGTCCTGTCAATCGCGATGACCTACGTGGTTCCCGGCCAGACCCAGCAGTCGGCCTACGGGGACGAGTGGAATGACCTCGGAGCCTTCCGAGCAGAGTTGAACGATTTGGGCATCGAGACTACCGCACTAGTCTCCAGCCCGCTCCTTCTGAGCGATATCGACCATCCCGAACAGACCGTCTTCATCGTCTCCGGAGTCGAGAGGGACACCATCTCCCTCCCTAGGTTCACCGGGGACGATAATGTGATTCAGTTCTCCGAGGGCGACGGCTACACCTCCTCTGAGATCGTGGCCATCCAGGACTTCGTCAATAGAGGTGGAACCGTCATGCTGATGGACGACTTCGGCTACTCGAGCAACCTCGCAGCCGAGTTCGGTCTCGAATACACGAATCACAGGCTCTATGCCGATCACAGCTATGACACCACCCTCGGCTCCGACTTCGTTTGGGTCAACACCACCTCTGCGTTCAACTTCACCTCCGCCCCGGGCACCCAGACCCAAGTAAATCCCTGCTTAAGGGACCTCGACGAGGACGGAGTTGTCGATGTGTTAGACAACGATCCGGACGATCCTGAGGTGGGTGCAAACTTGGTCAACTCGAGGACCTCAGGGCTTTGCGCCCACAGGTTCCTTGGAATTGACGAGTTCACATTGGAACCCATTTGGGATTGGTCTGAGGAATACGAGATCCTCACCAATACGCCTTCCGCATTCGAGAAGGCATCATCCTACAATCCCGCTGAGCACAGGTACGTAATCGCTAGGACGACTCAGGACTCGTGGCTTGACAACAACGACGACGGCAACTACACCGTCGGGGGATACGCTGCCTTGGGGATTGAGGGCGACGAACAGGGACCATTTCCCGTCTACGTGCGCTACTGCGACAAGATTCTCTGTAGGACTGCCGACTCGGGAAGGGTACACTTCATCTCAGACGGTTCCATCCTGATCAACTCGCTCTACGATCCCGACTTCGAGTCCCAGTACCTCGGATTGGTTCCGGAGAACGATAACAGGAAGTGGGTGCTCGATCTCATCGCAGAGGCACTGCTGCTGAATGACAACGGCACCTCGGCCGGCGAGGACTCCCTAGTGATCTTCGACGAGAGTCGCCACCAGCAGCCGACGCTGTTCGGAGACACCTACAACCTCCTGTACTATCTCCTGATCTACTTCACTAACGACTGGATGGCCATGCTGATTCTGTTCCTCACACTCTTCATCTTCCTTGAGGCAGTCCTGATCAGGAAGGAGGATCCAGAGGACTGGAAACACGTCTTCAGGGTTGTCTACTACGGGTTCGGCGATGCCAGGCGCTACGAGTTCTACCAACGCTCCGAGAAGATCCGCCAGGTTCTGCTGACCCGAGTGAGGAACATCAATGCCCTGACTAGGGAGGAGTTCGACGCCCTGCCCGCGGCCGAACTGCAGCAGATGGTACGTGACCCCGTGCTGATACGATTCATATTCGAGGATCGAAGGTATCGCCCCGACGAGCTGGTTGGCATCGTCAAGCGCATCAAGCAGTGGGGAGCGATTGATTCGGGGGGTGAATGAGCAATGTGGACGCGCAAGGCCGCCATCATGCTGGCAGGAGGAATCAGCCTCATTCTCGTCGGGATGATGATTTCCAACTTCCAACTGATGATAATCGGCCTGACATTCATCGCCTTCATCTCCATCAACGGGTGGATTGAAGGGCACTCTGATCTCGAGATTACTCGCTTCGTGCCGCATTCCAACGTCTACAAGGGAGATTTGGTCGAGGTGACTCTGACTATTACAAACAACTCCTACAAGAGGACGCAGCAACTAGAGATATTCGACAACGTGCCCCATAAGATGAAACTTAGGCGCGGCATTAATCAGATGCGCCTGAATCTGGGGCCGGGCCAGACGACGAAGATTGAGTACAAGCTCAGCTGCCCACTGCGCGGCCATTACTCCATCGGACCCATCTCGGTGCGCTACCGCAACGCCTTCGACTTGTTTGTCAGCGAGTCGAGGATCGATGATATATGCGACATCACCGTTTTCCCACAGGTCCGGGAGATCGAGGATGCCATGCTGAGGGCAGACGTCCCGAAGATGTACACCGGAGCGACCACGCTGAGGTCACCTGGTCCAGGAATGGAATTCTATTCTCTCAGGGAATACCTCCCCACAGATCCCCTGAGATCAATCAACTGGAAGGCTTACGCTAGAACGGGCGATATGATGGTCAACCAGAAGACTAGGGACGCGGTAACTGACGTGTTCATCATCCTCGACACGAGGGAGGTCAGTAGAATCGGCACGGTGCTAAAGAATCCGCTGGAGATGGGTACTATTGCCGCATCGTCGATAGCCAACCACTTCCTCAAGCGCAAGGACTCGGTAGCCCTTGTAGCCTATGGGAGCAAGATGGACTACCTGCCCCCTGATACCGGCGACAAGCAGCATTACAAGATTCTGAGCAGACTGGCGTCGGTAGGTGCCGCTGGGTCCATGCCACTTCAAGCAGTCACCAACGCTCTCGCGCCTAGGATAAGCCGCGGCTCGCCCGTCTTCATAATCAGCAGCCTCGAGGGAGATGGCACTACTCTTCCGGCGATTAGAAACCTGTCAGGCAAGGGTCACGAGGTTGTCGTTCTTTCCCCCAGCAGCATCGACCTAGAGCGTCTTGTGAGCAGAATTCCGAGGATGTCATACGAGGTCCTCAAGCTTGAGCGCCAAAACAGGCTAACCGCGGTTTCGGGATTTGGGGCCATGGTGATCGACTGGATGCCCGAGGTAGAGCTCTCGCAGGCTCTGTTGCAGTCGCGAGGGGCGTAGGTGAGAGCATGCCAAAGGAGAATGATGGCCTTGAAGCAAGACGGACCCTCCACATCCCGGTCCTACGCCGGAAGTGGCAGATCCTTGCCCTTCAAATCATATCGACGGCCTCGCTCCTCCTCCTCCTCAAGAGGATGAGCGAGATATATGGGTCATGCAGCGAGCAATTCATCATGGACCACACCTCGACCTCATGGTGCCCCTCCTATGAGCATACAAGGGGGTTGATGTGGCTATCCAACCAAGGTGACCTACTGATTCCCGACATCCTACTGGGACTGGGGCAGACCGGTTCCGCGTCCTTCATCGGACCTTTGGTGATTTGCGTGGCAGCAACCGTGGCGTGGTCCCAACTTCGGTCTATGAGCCAAGAGATCCAGACCCGCATCCGGACGGGCGCCTCGATTGTGTTCATCGCTTGGATGGTAGTACCGTTCGTCTTCTCATGGGTTTTCGCGATGGTATTCAATGGCCCCCACTTACCATTTGGTCACGAGGACGAGGCACTGAACCACCTTGGCGTGCTCTTCTCCCCGTTCGGCTTCGTTTTCGAATTAGTCTTCCTAGGAATCGTCTTCGCCCCCGTTCTCGCAGGTCTCTTTGGAATTTGGGGACTCTCGAAGAGGCCTATATCGTGGGCGGTCGGATACTACCTCGTAGTCATAGCAATCCATGCGGTGCTGACCTTCGAGCCGATTGTCACCGAGGTCGACGTTGGGCTTCGACCCCTCCCCACCCAGATAGGAGAGGGAACGATGTTCTGGGGGTTGATTTCACCATTCGCGTCCTCCCTCCTCGTCATCGCAGTGCTGATGCTCATCTTCCTGGAATCTGGATCCGCAGCCATCAAACACCTCGAGTACGCTGCCTCCCTGCCCGAGGACACCAAGAGGAATCCTGAGTACGTGAGGCAGTTCAATAACGTAGTTAACGCCCATCTGGTGCACATGGTCTCTGCCATCACACTTGTAGCCCTAACCACCGCTCTCGCGCTTGCCTTCGATGACCTGATGATCTCTCTCGTTGGAATTCTCGAGGGAACCCAGTGGACCGGGCAGGTCAAAGAGTCCTTGGAGCTGCAGATGACTTACGGGAAGGTAATCTCGGCCGGACTATTCATTCTGGTAGTAGCCGGAATGCGATTCGTCGTCCCGTGGCAGAGCATCACCGGGTATGTCGAATCCAGCATCGCAAAGTTGCGTGCTTGACGACTCTTAGATCTGTAGCCGTACTACCAACTTGCCCAGCGAGGTCGCGAACAGGGGGACGATTATCATCAGGCCGCAAACGGTAGCGGTCATCGCGCTTCCACCCAGCCACTCTTCGAGAAAGGAAGAGATTTCGGGGGCTGCGATAACCGCTGCCACCACGGTTAGGACGAGGGAGACTCTGTCGATCCATGGGGAGAAGACGCGGCCCCCCACCTCGCTCCTTCCCGGCAGCGACCCCATCCCAGCCATACCCCGATGACCGGGGTCACGGACATCAATTCACCGGAGGAAGGGACGCTGAGGGGGATGCGTGGGTTCAAGCCTATGCTATTGCGGGGTTGGTCATGGGCTCACACCTGACGGTCGAGCCATGCAGCAGGTGTCGCTTGGATGCTGTAATCCACCAGGCCTACAGCGGTCAGCACCTCTGTGGCAAGCATCTAGCCTCGTCCGTTCGCAAGCGCACCTCTAGAGAATTGCGCCTGCAGCTCGAACTGCCCAAGGACGCGCGGCACGAGGACGGCTCACCCTACCGGATCCTCGTCGCTGTGTCTGGGGGCAAGGATTCGGCAGTTTTGCTTGTGTTGTTGCACGACATCATCGGCCGCCGCCGCGATGTCGAGCTAATTGCCGGATGCATAGACGAAGGCATCGACGGCTACCGCGCTCCATCGCTCGAGTGTGCTGGGGAGCTGGCTGGGAGATTGGGGGTCCGCTTCGAGACGCTGAGCTACGAGGACATGGAATTCGGACGCATGGATGAGGTGGTGGGAAAGATGCCCGCGATGGGGGAGCGCCACGACGAGGCGAAGGGACTGATGCCTTGTTCGTACTGCGGTGTGTTCCGCCGCCAGAGCATCAACGCACTGGCCCAGAGGGTCGGTGCAGACGTGATTGCACTGGGTCACAACCTCGACGATATGGCTCAGTCCATCCTGATGAACCTCCAGAAGGGGGAGATTGACCGCTCGGTCAGACTAGCCCCACACACTCGGTCTCCCATAGACGGCATCGCACCAAGGATTGTCCCACTGCGCTGGATTCCCGAGCAGGAGATCCACGCTCACGCCGTCCAGAGCGGGCTGCCGATCCATCACGGCGAGTGCCCTCACGCTCCCGGGGCGATGCGTCAGAAGAGCCGTTCGGTGGTTGCTAGGATAGAGTCGCAGACCCCGGGCGCGCGCCACGGCCTACTTCATTCGATTGACCAGGTTCGCGACCTGCATCAAAAGGCCTATCCTGAGGCCAAGAATGAGGTCAACCGATGCGCTGAGTGCGGCGAGATTACGAGCAAGGATGTCTGCCAGGCATGCACGATGAGGCAGTGGCTCGCAGAGGCCTCCTGAATTAGCCACGTGGACTGATTCGGCTAGATGATATTCTCGATGAGCTCTTCGAGGTCCTGGCCACGGCCGCAGTAGTAGCACCTGACCTCCAATGGGTCTTGGTTGATTACGCGCAGCCTCTGCGGCAGGGGCTCGCGGGCGTTCTTGGTGATGCAGTTAGAGAACGAACAACTGGCGACGTTGACTAGATCTTCAGCGAGTTCGACCTTCAACTTCTCCGCCACCGCGTGATTGCGGATGATGGCGATGCTGGCTGCCGGGGCTATCAGGGCTAACCTGTCTAGCTGCTCTTGGTTGAGTTCGCGATCCTCTACCTTGAGGACATCCTTGCGTCCGAGCTTGTCGCTAGGCACGTTCATCACCAGTGAAACTGGGGTCGCCCTAGTCATGTCGATGCGCAGCATTTGGATGACTTGGAGGGAGTGGCCAGCGGGGATGTGGTCGACGACCGTCCCGTTGCGAATTGCGGTCACCCTGCGCATCTCGGTCATCGCTTCACCTTCTTCGGTACATCGACGCCGAGGCTTCGGCAGAGCAGTGCCATCCTGGTCGGCACTCCGTTGAATGCCTGCTGGAAGTATCGAGCGTGATCCGTGGAGTCGACGCTGGGGTCGATCTCATCCACTCTCGGAAGGGGATGCATCACCGCCATGCCTTCCTTGGCCCCGGTTAGGTCAGAGGCTGAAAGCTTGTAAATTCCCGAGACCTTGGCATACTCGTCCTCGTCCGGAAACCTCTCTTTTTGGATCCTGGTCATGTAGATAACGTCAGCATCAGTGATCTGGTCGGAGAGAGAGTCAGTCTCCGTGACCTCGGACCCGTGGGTTCGGAGGTCCGAGACGATTTCGACTGGCATCCTCAGTGTACTAGGTGATACTAGGGTGAGGCTGGCTCCGAAGCGGACTAGGGCGTGCGAGAGGCTGTGAACGGTTCGCCCGTAGCGCAGGTCTCCCACGAGTACCACGTTCAGCCTCTCGAGAGAGCCCCGGGCATGGCGGATCGTGAACAGGTCGAGTAGAGTTTGTGTCGGGTGGTTGCCCGCTCCGTCACCTGCGTTCAGGATTGGAATACCTACTGCATCTGCGCTGTACTGGGCGGCCCCCTGTCTCGGATGGCGGATTGCGGCCACATCGGCATACCCCTCAATCATCTTCATCGTGTCATACAGAGTTTCGCCTTTGGAAATCGAGGTTCCGACAGAGCTGAAGTTGAGCACTGAGCCCCCAAGGCGCTTCATCGCGGTCTCGAAGGACATTCTGGTTCGAGTCGAGTTCTCGAAGAACATGTTCGCCAGTACCTTGCCCTCGAGCAGTGGAAGGTGGCAGTCTCCTCTGGCGACGGGAAGAAGACGCTCAGCAGCGTCGAGGATTGAGATGATCTCATCGTTGGTGAGATCGTCCATCGTCACTACGTCGTCCATGCCTCTCCTGCCCCACGCGGCGGCGCCCCTCTCATATGCCTTACCATCGGCACCGAGTCACGAATTGACGCCATACCGGCGTCTTGATGAGGGGCACGCTGTCCCCGAGGCCCGATGATAATCAGCCGAACCCCCGTCAGGGTCTCGATTTGTGGCGGCGGCACCGACGTAGACGGATTCGCACTCGTTGAGCCTTCAGGGGGCAGGGTGACTTCGATTGCGCTTGATCGGTATGTGTACGTCACGCTTAACCCGAGGTTCGACGAAAGCATCAGGATCTCATACTCCTCGATGGAACTCGTCGATACTCTCGAAGACGTGCAACACGACCTCGTGAGGGAGGCTATGCGCCTCACAGGAGTAACCTCCGGAGTGGAGATCACAACCATAGCTGACATACCTGGGCGTGGTACCGGATTGGGCTCATCGTCTTCTGTGACGGTGGGACTGCTCAACGCACTGCACACGTTCGCCGGAATACAAGCTTCCAAGGATCAGCTCGCAGAGGAGGCTTGCCAAATCGAGATCGACGTCCTCGGTGCCCCCATCGGCCGTCAGGACCAGTACGCCGCCGCCTTTGGTGGAGTCAACTCAATCAGGTTCGGCCCTGACGGCGTACTCGTCGAGCCAGTCGTGCTAAACGATCAGACCATCGACGCCATCAGGGACGAGCTCACCCTCGTCTACACCGGCCTTACTCGAAGTGCCAGCTTGGTTCTAGCCGAGGCATCGGATGACCCCAGTGACAAATTAGCCCGATTGCGCGCCATCAGAATGCAGGCGGACGAGGCTAGAGAGATGCTTGAGTCAGGGGAACTTACGGGTCTAGGCTTGCTCCTCAACGAAACGTGGCTCAATAAACGAGGCATCTCGACCAGCGTGAGCAACGTTGAGATTGACGCCCTGTATGACCGAATTATGAGTCTAGGTGCGAGTGGCGCCAAGTTGCTAGGTGCGGGCGCTGGAGGATTCCTTCTTGTCCATGGGGATGCCAGTCTCAGGGAAACGCTCGCCCGGGAACTGGGATCCGCCAATGTCCTCTTGCCTCTGGGAATCGACTTCGACGGCTCAACAATCATCCATGGCATGGGTCATAGGTGAAAGAAATGGAACGCTATGCCAATGCTTGCGTTACGCTGTGTTTCTTATTGGTCTCATCGACGGCTCTGATGGCCTATTTCGTCATCCCAGAAGGCTCCTCATTGGGCGACCCCCGAGCACCCCAATCCTCGACCTCCTACAACGGGACTGACCCGGTACAAGGCCAGTCATTCCTGAATTTTAGTGCACCCATTGCAGCAAGCTCATCATTGTCAGCAACGTGGTTTGCACAGGCTACTGTCTCCGAAGAATATGGCACAGACCTACTGGAGAACCAATCCCTTGGTCTCAGGGAGCAGATTGACCTGTACTTGGGTGACTCCGATGGTTGGGTGGATTCCTCGGAAGCGAACGACTTCGCCGCTATGGTAGCCTTGGCGAGGAATTGGACCGATGCATCAGTGGGCGGCTGTTGCACATTCGATTATACCCCCATGAGCGCACCCTCAGGGAACGAAGTGGCCGTCGAACCACCTGAAGCTGGGCCGGTCAATGCTTCCAACGGCACATGGAGGTGGTCCGAATCGGCAAACCTGACCGGTGTGACTGACGGCCGAACCATGAGGATCCTCGACCTTCCCAGGGTCGGTGCCCTCATCGAAGAGCTGCCTCTCAGCATCACCCTCCCCGAGAATTGGGAGATCCAGTTCAGTCCGATGATCGAGATATTCAGCGGTGAGCCTAGGAACTTCACTGTAAACCGCTCCCAAGCACCTGTGGCCTATGACATCAGAATCACTATCGGTGAGAACTTCCCGCCTTCGATTTCTGCCTCGAGATTCCCAACAACCTCCTCCACAATACCCCTCGATACTCACTCGTCGTTCTCCGCTATGTGCAACGACGGACCCTTGGAATCACCACTCATAGAATGGTCCGTGAGCAAGGACGAGTCGATTCTCGCCACTTTCCAGAACCCATGGTTCGATTTCTCCCCTATCGATCATGGATTCTCTCACGGTGATGTCGCAAGCTTGGTAGCATCGTGCACCGACTCACATGGGATGGCCTCGCACTGGTACGACAACGTCGGGATCGATGGCATCCTTCCGGAATGGACCGGCGCTCTTTCGGTTGTAACAGGCTCTGAACAGCGAGTGCATGATCTCTCTGAGTTCGTCGTCGAGGTTGATGCCGGAAGTGAACTGATTTTCGATGTCAATGCCTCCGACGAGATGGGACTTCCCGTAAAACTGGAGTTGTTCACCAATATCTCCGAGGGCTGGAGGCAGTTGGGAGTCCAGCAGAAGACCTTCCAGTTCACTGCCAATCAGGGTGCCGACGTGAACGGGGCCCACCTCGGAATAGAGGAGCGGCACCAATCTAGGGACCCCACTTCGTACAGCATGCTCCTACAACTCTCTGATGATGCAGGAAATATCGCCTATGAAGAGTGGGTAATCAGAGTCTTGGATGCAAACCCCCCGACTATTATGATGGACGTGATGGTAAATGGCATCCCGCTCAAGCAAGACGACGAGGCCCACGAGAACGACGTGTTCCAACTGGAATTCTCGAAGTCGTTTGATGACCTCGATGCCATTGTGAACCTCACTTGGACCGTCTCCGTAGACGGTACGGATTTGGTGACCAACGTTGATTGGTCCAGCATCGAGACTCTCGATGTCAACTCCTCGCTACTCGGACTCGGTAATCACAAGGTAATCGCATCGGCTACCGACTCCTCAGGAAACACTAGGACGGAGTCGTATGATCTCCTTGTTCACCCGATGAGGGGGGCGCATCTGGTCGTCACCGACCAGTCGCTTTCAGAAGTCACCGACATAGAGAGCGATGGCTGCTATCCCTGTAGTGTGAACTTCACGGCCCAGATTCAGAATCAGGGCTCTGACCCGTCCTTTGCGAGGGTTTGCTTCGGGGGCAACTGCAGCAGGTACGAGGAATTCCCTGGCGCCACGCTGGAAGGCGGCGCGTCCTCTTCGACCATCGTATTCGAATTCGTCCTCTTTAACGAGAGCCTCGAAGGACTCAAGGTCGAGTGGGACAGCGCCATTGCCGGAACCCACGGAGAAATCCCTCTAGAATACAGCATCGATCTGGGTATCCAAGTGGCCGAGGGCTCCCAGTCGGGCGCCTTGGTTGCGGTGTTGCTGCTAATCATTGCCATGCTGTATACCCTTAGGAAATCCTCATCGGATTTGTGATTAGGCATCACTCAGCCTACCGCATACCTATTGACCCCCTCTTTGACACCAAACAGTGTGGTCATGCTCCCGGACTATCCCGATAGGGTCATCGCAGAGCATCGCAGACGCGTGGAGAAAGCAGCTCTGGCGGGCACCTTTCTTCTAGTGGTTGCTGGAGCCTGGTGGCTGCTGGGATCTATGGGTAGCGAGTCCGACTCGTTACTGAGGTTCGGTCCTGTGGTTCTGATGTTCTCGGCAGCGATCTTACTACCCGACCTGGTCGAGTTCGGACCGATGGAGCGCTCGAGAATCGCCACAGCAGGAAACGTGACATGGCCCCCTCTGCTTGCTTTCACGGCGATCCAGCATGGCCAGAACGCCGAATTGCTGCCCCTGACCATCATGCTCGTGGTGGTCTTGGCATTATGGCGTTCTTCACAATTGATACTTGGTGCGACCCTCAAGACGCGGCGCTGGAGGGGGCTGACCTCCCTCGCCGGCCTCGGCATCGCGCTGCCCATCCTCTCTTCGACAACCGATCCATTGGCATGGGGAATCGTCGTCATCCCTTCGCTGGCTACCATTGTCCCGGATATGCGGGCCAAGGACGACCTTCACGACGAGCGCAAGGCGTTCGCCGGGCGCCTCAAGGAGTCAGAGGTGCGCCTGCTGGAGCTCCAATTTAGGAATCCCGGAATGCAGCAGCCTGCCTCTCTGCTCAAGTCCGCCCGCGAAGAGGGTTGGGACGACCCCGAGAGGGGGATGATGATGCTCGCCGAGGCAGAGCGCGAGGCAGAGCGAATCCTCGCCTTGAGAGAGGATCTCGGAGCGATCCGTGACGACGCCAAGGAGGCCATCGAACGCGCGGAACGCGTTTCCAACGTCCCGGAGGGACCCAGGCGATTCTACGACCTCGCACTGAGGGAGGCAGAGCACGGCTCGCTTCGTGAGGCTGAGAAACTCTTGCGCACGGCCAAGGCCAGAGCAAATCAGATTGAGGAGCACTGGCGCTCCGCGACCGATGCCATCGCCGATGCCGAGGCGGCAATTGGCAGCGAGAGCGGGCACATGGTCGAGAGCGTGCGGGCCATCCTGAGTGCGGCCAAGGAGGCCATGGACAACGAGGAGCCCGAGGAGGCACTCGCCATCGTATCTTCGATCGCGGCTCATATGGATAGCATAGGGGACATTCACGACGAGGCAACAAGGGCGATTGACGACGCCGAGCACGCTCTGGCTGCAGCAGAGGGCAACATTCCAGTCAAGAGTACCAAGCGACTCGCCGAGGCCAAGGAGGCCATGAAAGCGGGCGATTCGGCCTTGGCAAAGGGGCTTGCTAACAGCATCTCGAGGGAGATTAGACAGATATCCGATGCTATGAAGGAAGTCCAAAGGTCACTTCGGCAGAGGAAGCAGATCGAGGAGAGGTTCCCACGGGGCGTGGCGAGGCCAGAATGGGAAGAGAGGCTTGATTCCCTAGTATCGATGGCCGACGAGGAGAAGTGGGTCGAGGCCTCCGAGTCATTGGGCAACTTGACCTCAGACCTCGACGCGTTCGAATCTGAGCGCAGCGAAACAAAGGAGATGCTTGACTTCCTACAGGGGGATTGGCTGGCCTTGAGGAAGCGGCTAGACTCGTCGGGCATCGGCCCTGGTGACAGTAGCAGGATGGAGGCTGAGAAGACCATCGCCGATGCCGAACAGGCTCTGGAGAGGGGAGAGTTACAGACCTGCCTCGAGGCTCTGGGAGTAGCCGATGCGGCCATCGAATCCCTTAGGAGAAGGGCGTAGCCGATAGATTCCCATGGGTCGATGATGGGCCACCGTCGCGCTCAATTACCTGCATGCATTCGCCATGCCCCGGCGGATATGGTCTAGTGGTTATGACTGCAGGTTCCCAACCTGCCAACGCGGGTTCGATTCCCGCTATCCGCACCATTGGCGCAATCAGTCGATATTTGTGATGCAGTGATTACTCACGCAGCCAATCCGCTTATATCGCAAATGCTGATGATAGCCGTTCCATGGACCAAACACTGGACCTGCAGGTTGCCGCGCTAATTTTCTTGGACGGCACACGATGCCTCGTCACCGGAGAGTTAGCTGCTGACGTTGAGACGACGAGTGATAATGAGGAGGAACCGGACGAGCCAGCGCCAATTTTCCCCATCGCAATCGAACTCCCCCCCCGTCCAAACCCTCCTGTGCCGGGATTGTGACACACTGGGATTGTCAAATCTTCTTACCATGTCAGTCAAAGGCGAGTCCGGTCACCGAGGCACGATGAATGACGTTTCCGCTGTGCGCGTACTCACTTTGTTCGCAATCGCTTCCTTGGCTGCGGGAGGCTGGATATATCAGTACAACGGAACTGATCCCGTTCCGGAGGAAACAAACGAACTCAATTTCGATAGTGCCATGGCTACCGAATCAGGGGATTCGGACGATGAAGCGGAAGGGGCAAGAGCACCGATGCTAGAAGCCGAATCCGACGATTCCGTCAGCACCTTCTCGGACCTTTCGTTCGGGTTGATTGCTGGGGGAGCGGGAACACTCGGCTCCCTCACAATCGCGGCATCTGTTTCCGAGGCGATTCGCGTTACGGTCCTCGTTGCACTATTGGCTCCGATGCTTGCAATGAGGGGAAACGGCGACGACCTGCTTACTAGGGGCCGCATCCTGGGATATCTGGAGGCCAACGCCGGCATTCACTTCTCGGCCATGAGGGACGCACTCGGACTAGCTAACGGAGTCACTGCGTACCACTTGCATGTGCTCGAATCTCAGGGGGAGGTCATCTCATGGAGGGATGGCAAGCTCCGGCGCTATGCCATCGCTTCCCTTTCTCGCGAAGAGGTTGGCAGAATCAGGAATCCCATCATTGGAACGCGCCTCGCTATATTGGAGGTCATAGCCAATTCTGGCAACGTTGGGATTTCTGGCACCGAAGTCAGGAAGAATCTGGAGATTTCACGGCAACTCTTGAGTCACCACATTAGAGAATTACGCAACGCTGGAATGGTGGAGGCAGCCGCCGGAGCGCGTCGTCCACCTTGGAGACTCTCCGAGGAAGGCCAGTTAGCCCTACTGTCTTCCCTCAGTGTCTCGAGCTCCGAGGCGGCAACTTGAGCCTGGATAATGAGGCCCCTTTGTCCAATCATCATACCAACCGCTTGATATGGGGTGCGATTTCCCCCAGTTCCATGGACAACCGAACCACTAACGCGATGCTCATTCTCGTCGTGCTGCTGAGCGCAGGATGCCTCGAGACCGTAGATGAGATTATCGAGGACATCGGCCAGACGATAGACGCCCTCGAGGGCGACTACCCGCAACTGGAAATGCCCGAACGCACTCGCTCCTCCCCAGGTCTGCACAGCTACGATGCCTGCGATACCCTCCTCGAGGACCTGCAGCGGGCTGTCTACGAGGAGATGATCGTCTCCTTAGACCAGGAAAGCTACTGGCATTGGGTCACCGAGCCTTGGAGGACCGGAATCTGGGTCGAGGACGTCGAATTCGACGGCGGCGCTCCGGTGGCCGAGATGGCAGCTGACGATTCTGCGGCATCCCAGTCAGGCAGCGAGGCGACCAGCTCTCGTGAGGGAGAGTTCTCTGGGACAAACAACCAGGAAGCAGGGGTCGACGAAGCGGACTTCCTCAAGACCGATGGCTACCACATCTACATGTTGAATGGGCAATTGCTGCTGATAATGGGGGTTCCCGAGTTCGGCAACCTGACACTCGAGTCAAACCTCACCATCGAGGGAAATCCCACCCAGATGATGATTGACGGCGACCGATTGGTCATCGCCTCCTCGATATACTACTGGGGCCTGCCCGATGATAGCGAACTCAGGAATGTCATGGCAGAGGAGGTCACGGTCACCTCGGAGAAGGGCGAGGAGGACTACTCGTACACGTACATGCGAGTCCAGAACCTCGTGAAGTACACTGTAGTCGACATCACTGACCGCACCGCTCCCAGCATTGAGAGGGAGCTGTATATCGAGGGCGATTACCACACCGCTAGGATGGTGGACGGCACGGTTCGCTCGGTAACGCACCTGTGGACTTACTTCGATGGGATCCGGACTTGGGTCGAACTAACCTCTGATTACTGGGCCGAGGACGACATCGACAAGAGGATGGACATGTGGAACGAGAGCATGAACGCAACCATCCTGCACAACGAGCAGGCCATCGCAGCCCTAACCCTGGGCGACTTTGTTCCTCACATATACGAGATGAGCGATAGTGAGCTCAAGATGCATCCGCTCACATACGAGCAATGTACCGAGTTCTCAGCCAGCGCCGACAGCGCCGGTCGGGGTTTCACTACCATCATGACCATTCAGATGCTCAGTGACGACGTTTCGCTCGAGGTCGATCACATTACCTCCACGTGGGCTCACGTATACGCCTCACAGGACACCTTGGTTCTCGCAGAACCCGCTAACGACTGGTGGTGGTTCTGGAGGAACTCGGGCTGGGATGACGCGACAAATATCCACTCCTTCGACATCAGCGATGCGAACCACACCACCTACTCCGCTTCAGGACGGGTGAACGGCACAGTGCAAGACCAGTTCTCCATGAGCGAGTACGAGGGCTCGATCAGGGTGGCCTCTACCTCCGACCTATGGGGGAGATGGTGGCTTTCGGCTGAACTGGACGAGAACGGCGAGCCGATATGGACCGGTCCCAGCAACCAGGTGACCATCCTGCAGGACGATGACGGGGGACTGCTCTCCCAAGTTGGCTTCGTCGGGGGCATTGCCGAGGGCGAGACCATCTGGAGCGCTCGCTTCGTCGGCGAACGCGGCTACCTCGTGACTTTCATGAACATGGACCCACTTTGGGTCCTCGACCTGTCTGATCCGACCGACCCCACGGTCTTGGGCGAGCTCGAGGTGCCAGGAGTGTCAACATACATCCACCCGGTCGATGAAAACACCCTGCTCACGATCGGAATCGCTGGTGGAGAGGGTGGAGAGGGCCTAGACTGGTCCACGACCCAAGTCTCCCTGTTCGACGTCAGTGACACCAGCAATCCCACCCTCTCCGATACTATCCCGTTGACGCCGGCTTACACTGATGATAACTGCGAGGACATCCGCTCTTGCGGCTGGTCGTGGTCATACTCCGAGGCCACCTACGAGCACAAGGCCTTCACCTACTGGGCACCTGAGTCACTCCTGGCAGTGCCTCTATCCACACATAGGTACGTGTACGACGAGATCGAAATCGACGGCAGGATCTACTCGTTTTCCGGATATCAGTTCGTCTCGATGCTCAAGATGATCAATGTGGATGCTGAGAACGGCACTCTCTCGACTCACGGGGAGGTCGAGCACTCCGAGTTCTACAACGAGGACGGCCTGTCCTCTTGGTGGTCCGGAACTACTAGCATACGCCGCTCGATCTTCATGGGGGATTACGTGTATGCATTCTCGGCGGCTGGTGCCACCGTACATCGCACCAACGATCTGCAGTTGATGGTGGAGCTGGAGATACCTGGAAACGAGCCCGCTTCATACTATTACGGGGAATCAGTGGGTGTGGAAGCCGTGGACGGAGAGGCCGCAGAGTCCTCCAGCACCGAAGAAAATCGCGCTGACGACGAGGCCTGATTCTCACGCGAAACGCAGAGCCCTGCCGACCGAACCAGGCTCGGCCAAGATCTCCCCTCGCTTGGGACCATCGCTTGTTCGACTGTGCACGATGGTCCCGTCAACGACGGTGCACACAGGCCATCCTGTGAGGGGAATTCCCTCATACGCCGTCCATCCCACGCGGGTCCATGTATCCGCATCCGATATCGACCACCTCGATTCCATGTCCACGAGTACCAAGTCGGCGTCCATGCCCTCCTGCAGTTGACCCTTGCCCTGAATCCCGTATACCCCAGCAGGTCCTTCGCACATCCATCGCACGACGTCAGGAATCGAGCACTTGCCATCAGCGGCGTGAGTCAGCATCACGGGAAGTGAGGTTTCTACACCAGGCATGCCCGAGTGGGCCATGGGAAAGCCCAGAGCCTTGTTCTCCAATGTGTGAGGGGCGTGGTCTGTGGCGATACAGTCTATCGTCCCGTCCTTCAGCCTCCTCCATAGCGCTTCACGATCCTCGCTGTAGCGAATGGGCGGGTTCATGATTAAGCGAGTACCGCGCTCTTCCACATCGTCCTGATCGAAGGTCAGATGCTGTGGACATACTTCGGTAGTGACAAGACCGCTCTTGTTGTCCGCCAGCCAGTCAGCCTCTAGGCCACTGGTAAGATGGAGGATATGGAGGCGATGGGCGTTTTCATTAGCGAGCTTCGAGGCTCGCTGGGTGGCGATGAGTGCAGTTTCGCTATCACGCCACTCCGCATGCGCGGCAACGTCCTCCCGTCCTTCGTAGTCGGGTCGCCGTTCCTTGAGCCTGCCTTCGTCCTCCGCATGTACGGCGATGACGCCAGCGGTTTGCGAGAAGATCCTCTCCAGTGCTGGTTGCTCGTCAACCAGCAAGTCACCGGTGCTGCTTCCCATGAAGACCTTGATGCCGCAGACGCCCTCCCTAGGGCCCGGCTCGTCAGGGGTCCCGACGGCCTCTTGCAGATCCCCGAGGTTGTCGGGGGTCGCTCCGATGAAGAAGCCGTGGTGAGTGACTGCATTGGCAGCGGCGGAGCCTAGCTTGTCTCGCATTGCCTCCATGCTGGTAGCAGAGGGGACGTTGTTGGGCATGTCTAGGAAGGCTGTGACGCCACCAGCCGCAGCGGCCATGCTGCCGCTGCCCAAGTCCTCCTTCTCGGGTTGGCCAGGCTCCCTGAAGTGAACTTGGGGGTCGATTGCTCCGGGCAGCAGGTGCAGTCCTTCGCCATCGATGACGACTTCGTCCTCGCGAGCTGCAAGACCCCCTCCCGGCGCGATTGACTCGATTACGCCCGAGGTGGCACGAAGGTCTCCTTGGGTAACCTTGCCGTCAAACACCATCTCGGCGTTCAGAATCAGCAGTGACTGTCTCATGCCCTCTCCATCGACGACTGGGCAGGGGGCATCTCAAGACTGTTCGCATACCCACGTCAGTGCTCTAGTGCGTTTCCGTATGTGTCAAATAGACCTGCCTTCAGCGGCCCGTAGCGGGTTGGAGTAGTCAGGTTATCTCGTCGGGCTCATAACCCGGAGACCGGTGGTTCAAATCCACCATCCGCTACCAAGAATTATGAATGAAAGTGAAAAACCAAGGTACTGCACGGCTATTAAGTGGCATTATACTTTCAAACATTTGCAAGGGGTCCTTCTCTTGTTCATATACCACCGAGAACGAACGGAAGCCAGAAGGGTGAGATGAATGACAAAGGAAACAGCGAGCGAGAAGATCGATGAGGAAGCGATTGTGATAGATGTGGACGAGCAGGAGCCAACCATCGAGGATTTGCCCGGAGTCGGTCCAGCAACTGCTGAGAAGCTACGCGAGGCCGGCTTCGAGGATCTACTGGCCATCGCCGTGATGAGCCCACCAGAGTTGGCAGAGCAGGCAGAGTTGGGAGAGGCCGTGTCCGCAAAGATCATCCAAGGAGCGAAAAAGCTGGCGAACATAGGTGGCTTCGTCAGTGGTATCGCATTGTTGGAACGACGTCGCAGGGTGCAGAAGCTAACCTCCGGGGCCTCCTCGCTGGACGAGTTGCTGGGCGGGGGCTTCGAGACCCAGGCCATAGTAGAGGTATTCGGCGAATTCGGCAGCGGCAAGACCCAGATCGGTCACCAGCTCGCTGTCAACACAATTCTCCCTTTCGAACAGGGGGGCTTTGATGGCGAGGTATTCTACATCGACACCGAGGACACATTCAGGCCCGAGCGCATATCGCAGATGGCCGAGTTCGTCGGAATTGACCCACAGGACGCTCTAGACAGGATTCACGTAGCACGCGCATACAACTCAGCGCACCAGATCCTGCTCGTGGACGAGATCAAGAGGATGTCGAAGAACATCGATGTCAAATTGATTATCGTGGACTCGCTGACTAGCCACTTCCGCGCCGAGTACATCGGCCGCGGCATGCTCGCAACCAGACAGCAAAAGCTCAATCGCCACATGAAGGAGTTGAAGCAGCTTGCAGACGTTCAGAACGCTTTGGTCCTGGTCACCAACCAAGTCATGTCGAAGCCCGATGCCATGTGGGGTGACCCGACTAGGGCGATAGGCGGCCACATCGTTGCACACGCCAGCACATTCCGCTTGTACCTCAGGAAGTCGAAGGGGGGCCGAAGGATAGCTCGCCTCATCGACAGCCCCAATCTGCCAGAGGGGGAGGCGGTCTTCACCGTGACATCCGAGGGCCTGCGCGACTGAGTGCAGGCCCCGGGGTCCGAAGGCTATGCTGTGATCTCAGACATCGCCTCGCCTACCTCGGTGATGAGCGAGGCGAGGTGCGCCTCATCGAAGCCGAGCGTCAAACCAGCTGCTGAGAAGAGACGGGGGAGCGTTCTAGTGTTGCCTAGGCTCATTGCTTCGGCGTAGTCGTTCAGTGCTTTCTGCGAATCCTTCCTGTGAGTTTGCCAAAGCTGCAGGGCGCCCAATTGGGCTATGCCATACTCGATGTAGTAAAAGGGGGCCCCATAGAGGTGGCCTTGCTGTTGCCACGAGACTTCCCTGAAAGCGAAGTGCTCTCCCCAATCCATGTCAGATCCGAACCTTTCGCGAATTGAGAGCCAAGCCTCCGATCTCTCCTGTCTTGAATGCCCAGGATTGGCGTAGGCCCAGTGCTGGAATGAGTCTATAGTGGCTATCCAGGGAAGGAGGAAAACGACCCCTTCCAGGTGTGCCTTACGAGCTCTGTCTGCCTCTCCGCCGGGATAGAACATTTCCCAGCCCGGCTGAGTCAGCAATTCCATGGACATGGATGCGACCTCGGCGAACTCGATCGGGTAACCCCTCTCGTCGATGAGTTCCAAGTGGCCGCAATAGAGAGAGTGGAATGCGTGCCCAGCCTCGTGAATCATCGTTTCGAGGTCACTCTGCAGCCCGGCCGCGTTCATGAAGATAAATGGGACCCTGCTCTTCTCGAGGTAGTACTGGTAGCCTCCGGGGGCTTTGCCCTTCCTTGTATCGAGGTCAAGGGTGTCCATCTCAACCAACTTGTCGAACTTGCCCCCCAAGTCTCCTGACATGTCATGGAACATGACGGAGAGCTTCGCTACCATCTCGTCAGATGTCTGGAAAGGCCGTAGCGGAGGCAGTCCGTGAATATCGGGGCCGACTCCGGTCTTCTCGTTGACGTCCCACGGGGCCAGACTCTCTATTTCCAGGCAGGCTCGCCTCTCATCATTGATGCCTCGGAGAAGCGGCATGCAAACAGCCTCAATCGATTCATGGAACTCTAGGCAGTCCTCGATATTGTAGTCGAATCGGTGCATAGCCCGGAACATGTAGTGGGTGTAACTGTCGAAATCCGCATTGAGGGCAATCTGGTGCCTGATGCCCACCAGCTCATCGAAGATCTCTGACAGCCTCTCACTGTCAAGCATCCTCCTCTCGACAACTGCGGACCAAGCAGCTTCCCGCTCCGACCTGTCGTTTGACTCTAGGTACCCACTCATCTGCGGGAGAGTGCGCTCCTCACCATCGAAGTCGACGGTCATTGCACCGTTGATCGCCTGAGCCTCGGTGACGAGCTTGGTCTGCTCCACTCCAAGGAGGATGTTCTCCTTGCGGAATATCTCTACATCCGTCTTCATGACTCTGATCATCAGGTCGTACCTGCCGGGCAGATCGTCGAGAGATGGGTGCCCCACTATCCTTCTGTTGAGTGTGTCGGAGAATTCCGAGAGTTTCGGTCGGACATTGCCGACGAAGTCAAGGAAGGCCCCCCTCTTATCCTCGCTCTCGGTGTTGCAAGTCATGCCGATGTAGAGTAGTGCACCTGCCTCGGAGATGTGCTCTGCGAGTTGGGAAGCGTCTCTGATTAGCCCCTCAAGGCAGTTTGAGCAGTTCAATTCTCTTTCTAGCAAGTTATTAGCAAATGGCTCGATATTCTCCCAAAGGGCGGCATCTAGGTTGTCGGGCACGAACTGACCAGTCATCTGTAGACCTCAGTTGAGAAAGTGGAACTTTGCCATATCACTCAGCAAGTACCCCGGCGCCTCGACTATCAACTTGACGCCAGTGGCTCAATCTCACCTCAAGTCGGAAAGGGCCATGTGCGACATGAAGCACTCTTCTATCCTCCACAGAGGGAGGCCGCTCTCCTCAGACCTAGCTCCGAGCCTTAGGAGCCCTCGTTCACTGGGCACTGGCCTCTTGGCAACCAGTGAGCCTCCAAGATGCTCAATCAACCGATCGGCTTCCAGACCCATGTCAAGATAACTCGCTCTCGGTATCTCATAGCCCCCGAACTCATTTCCAAGATCCGCATCGGGAAGTGATACGATCCATGCCGACGCATCGCCCTCTTTGATCCCCGCCCTCTCAAACGCTCGAGATACTTGATGGGTTCCCGATATCAGTCGGAGGAATTCAGCGTCAGGGGAATTGGCGACCATTGATCCGGAGGCTTCTCCCCTTCTGAGCGCATACCATGTCGTCCACAGGTGAATCTCACTGGCCACAACCTCGAAGGCCATCAGTAGCCACCTATTGCTCGGCCGCCACTCGTTGAATAACGAGACTACCGATTGCACGTCCACCACTGGACGGGGAAAACTCATTCCCCAAGCCGGGAACCATGGCACGGGGTGGTCGATGACCATGCGGGGCGATGGAGTCTGACGGAAGAATGTGATTAGAGACTTTGACTGGTCGTCCTACTCGCGGAGCTGACGAGATTTTCGACGAGTTGGGGACTCCAACCGCGTAGGTCGGCCAACCGCCCCCGGTCCCTCTCGGTTAACATGGAGACATCCGATGCGCTAGACACTCCGAGCGTGTCAGCCATCTCCCTGGCCCTGACTCTTCCGACCCCCCTGATAGCAACTAGTCCTAGGATGTCAGCCCTGCAGCCAAATCTCACTCTGCGATGGATCTCGTCTATCGATTCGAATAGGGTCTTGTGGGCATTCCGGTTGATCTTGGCGAGCCCCTCGTCCTCCGAGAGGATTCTTCGCATGGCGTAAAGCAGCCATTCAAGCAACTCCACGCGGCTGCGTAGGTCACCAGGTTGAACGCCCCATTTGCCCTCAATCGAATCTAGGCCCTCTTCCTCCATCCATGATTGCACTACCAAGACTCCCTTCATCCTCCGCTCTTCCTCAAGGTCCACCGCTTCTGCCAGCAGCTCCCTCTCGTGCCCATGCAGTGCCTCCTGTATGGAATCGTAGTCGCTCCTTCTGGGCCAGAGTGGTAGGAAGTCGGGGGTGCAGGCAGCTAGGTGCAGGAGACTGAGTGGGGAGACCTGTCCAACATCATCCTCACCGGAAAGTATACCCATCGCCCTTCGAAGACCATTATGGATAATCCTGCCTGAGATTGGGTTCAGGTATAATCTAGCGATCCTGGAACCGAGACTGGTCGAAGCGTAGGTCATTGTGGTGGGCTCTGGTAATATCGACTCGGTGGCCCCGTATAGGCTGGCTTTCCTGAATCCGAAGATCGCTGGTCCCTTTCTGGGGTCTAGTCTACGCCGCCGCCTCTCCTTGGGAACGATCTCTAGTCCGGGTATCTCTGATGCAGAGTCGGCCCACGATGGCATCTCGTCTTCCCAGTCTTCGTCCTTGGGAGATTCGCTCTCGCTTTCTAGGATCCTCTTCCTGACTTCCTCTGATTCCCCTATTCTGTCAATCATCCCGTTGTCAGCGAGCCAGCACAGCACGTCATCCACCCTGGACTCTAGCGTTTCCGGATCCATCTGGGTAGATAGGAAGGTCTTGGCCAAGAAGCGAGTGATAGAGTCCCTGTCGTCTATTCCTGCCGTAGCGATAAGAGAAAGCATGTGCGTAAGTAGCGCGCCATCCTCCTCAGCGTGGAGCGCGCTGGGATTAGCGAGCTTTGAGGTGACTTCCTCTGGCCCCCCTCTCAGATACCTCTCCACCAGAGACGCCTCCTCGTCCTTGCTCTTCGAAACTAGGAAGGACTCGCCAAAGTCGTCGTAAGCCGGTCTGCCTGCTCTACCCATCATTTGTCTCACCTCCATGATTGGCAGAGGCATGCTCCTAGCAGCGATGGTACTCCATCTCCTGGTATCCCTAATCACGACTCTGCTCGCTGGTAGATTGACCCCCTGGGCAAGAGTTGGAGTCGCAACAACGCACAGTAGTTGTCCGCTTCTGAAACCGTTCTCGACCTTCTTTCTTTGAGTTGAGGTAAGCCCTGCATGATGGAAGGCAACACCGCCCCTACATGCGTTAGAGAGTGCCTTTACCGTGGCAGATGTACCTTCACCTCTGGAAAGACCATCTGCTAAGTCATCCCAGCCCTCTATCATTCCGGAATCAAAGAAACCAACACCATCTGCAACCCAGGAAGATCTGATGTGCTTTGCAAGCTCTCTGGCCTCCTTTTGGGCCGATGATCTCGAAGAAACAAACACGAGCATTTGTCTTCCCTTGCCAATGGTGTCATCGAGAACAGCGTGGAGATTCTTCTGGGTCCCTCCCTCCAGACGCCTCGATTCGGGTAATTCTTCTGCAGCACCATACGGACTCTCTACAGAGTGGTATCTGAGATCCAAGCCAGTCAGAGTTCCTGAATACAGCGTAACTGGCCTCCAGTTGGATTGAATGAGCTCGGCATCCAGCCATTCTGCCATCTCCTCGGCATTACCTACAGTTGCTGAAAGAGCCAATATTTGGGCATCGCTTCTCCTGTGACGAATCCTTGAGAGTAGAATCTCCAAAGTGGGACCCCTGCTAGGGTCTTGCAAGAGGTGGAACTCGTCTGCGACAACGATACTTATATCATCCCCGATAGACGGATTCCCCCTTAGCATAGAATCGAATTTCTCGCTGGTGCAGACGAGAATATCGGCATCTTCGATAGCACTCATCTCGCTGCTCCGATCCCCTATGGCGAGTCCGACCCTGAGCCCGAGGCTCGCCGAGATCTCCTTGAGTTCCTCGTACTTCTCAGACGCTAGTGCCTTGAGTGGGACGATGTATACTCCCCTCGAACCCTCCAACTCATTGGCCAACCTGTGTGCGAGCGTAATATGGGCCACCAGAGACTTGCCGCTAGCCGTGGGTATGGCGAGCATCAGGCTCCTACCGCTTAGAGCGTGTGGCAGTGCCTCTGCCTGAGGGGGGAATAGACGCTCTATGCCCCAAGATTCCCCAAGCATAGCCTTCAATCTGGGATCTATATCGAAGTCACTCAGGCTAGGTGTATCACTGACTCGCCCATCGTCCATGGGGAGACTTGGATTCGGCCGTTCTAAAGGATGTCGAGTCAACACTCATTCCCATCTGTGATAGGCCGGATGGTCTTCCTTGACTGCGACGAACAGCCCTTCTCCGGTTGCGCAGACATTCCCATCAGCAGTCAACTCCATCCTGATGCTCGCCCGGTCACCATCGATGCCCACTGCCTCGCCCTTCACGTGCAACTTCATCCCGTGAGGGGCCGGTTGCCTGAGCTTGATGCTGTAGGATGCGGTAACTGTGCAGGGAGGTTCTGATGCGCCTGAATGATCCATCAGCGCCATAGCCGCAGTCCAGTTTCCATGACAGTCAAGCAGAGTTCCGATGATTCCACCGTTGATTATGCCTGGAAAGGCCTGATGCTCATCACTGGGATCGAACTCCATCTCGAGCCCCCCCTCTGTCCGGAAAGACCGGATTCTGAGGCCTTTCTGGTTTGCAGGGCCGCAGCCGAAGCAGATACTGCTCGGTGCGTGCCTCTCTTGGACAGATTGCCTCGCCCCAGAACCCATGAGGCCTCTTGGGGGCCCATGGGAATTGAATGATTCCCATTACCAGTCTTGCATATCCTATTAATTCCTCAATCCATCCCGGACATAGTGGACGTGGACGAACCGACCGATGGCGAAGAGCAGGCCAAGCCCGCTCCTGCGAAGTCGACTACTAGGATGAAGCGAAGACGCTACGCCCCCATTAAGATCGCTAACCAGATACCGATGAAGAGGAGGAGGGAGATTGAGAAGGCACTCGGAGAGGTTGGGGAGACGCCGAAGAAGTGGTCTAGGAATGGGGGTACGAAGAATCATAACTTCCTCAAGAAGAGAATCAAGCCCGGTACGATCCGACATCTGGAGTACGATTTGCTAGACGTGGAGATAGGGGAGTCATGGCCGATTCCCGTGAGCGTAATCCATGGTTCTAGGCCAGGACCAGTGGTGACCCTGCTCGGTGCTGTTCACGGAGACGAACTCGTCGGACCACTAGCGCTTACCTACCTCTGCGGACCCAACTTCATGGGAGGGGATAGGGTCATCGATCACAATGCCCTTGCGGGCACCATCAGGATTGTCCCGATAACCAATCTACCGGGGTATCGCAGGAGGAGCAGGTACTTCCCGGACGGCAGGGATCTCAATCGATCCTTCCCCGGTAAACCCGACAGCAATACAACATCTAGAGTTGCCCACGGGTTGTGGACGCGAATCATTTCGGGTAGCGACTACATCATCGATCTCCACACCGCTGCTAAGGGGAGGACCAATATTCCGCAGATTCGAGCTAACCTAGCTCATCCGTCCAGCAATCGCATTGCCAGGGCATTTGGCATTGAGACTATCCTTGACAGCGAGGGCCCTAGGGGCTCTCTCCGCCGAGTTGCCAATGACGCCGAGATCGCTTGCATCACTTTCGAGGGTGGTGGTTCCGACGAAGCCGATCCGGAATCAGTACAGATCTCGATGTATGGGATAATCAACCTCCTGAGGAGCCTGAGGATGATTCCTGGTTATCCCAGCAAACCCAGGTTCCGAATTCTCGCTTCCGGCTCGGTATGGATACGTTCTGACCAAGGCGGCTTGCTCGATGTCCTAGCTCCGGCAGGAAGCTTCGTTGAAGAGGGCGAGATTGTTGCGACAGTGACCGATCCGGAGATACCTGGGGAAAGCCACGACATGACATCTCCCATCCGCGGGCTTCTGATTAGCACCGCAACACACCCATTCGTCAACTCAGGCTCCCCGATCGGCCACTTGCTGCCAGTAAGGAGGGGTGTTTCCACGCTGATGAGGAGGCTGGACGAGGAGGGCTGCCTGATCATCAGCGGTTCGGATGGCGATCCGCCTTGGAGGGAGGACGAAGATATCGAGGACATCGCGGTCTTCGGAGAGTGGTCTGGAGGTTCGCCCGATGCCGAGTGGGGTCCTTCGGAATCTGCAGGGGAAGATAGTTAGCCCTCGTCAACTCCATCATCGCTCGAGATGCCAGGGATTTCAGGGGCAGATGGGAGGTTGAGCCCCCTGTTCTCCGGACTTACAGCAAGTCGGTCAGGAGTGACCCCATAGGCCTCGAGGGCATCCTGCAGCTTTCTGTTGTGAGCAACCCTCATCCCTGCGATAGCGCCTCCCGCTGTGATTCCGACCACCAATATGACCAGCCCCACTACGCCTGCAGCTTGGAACAAGGAGCCAACAAGGCCACCAGAGGATGTCGACGGCTCGAACCACACCCTCACGGCGATTTCCCACACTATCTCTGTGTCCTCTCCGGAGTCGGAAATCCTGACCGTTACAGTTTGTTGCGCATTGCCTTCGGAGCAGAGTTGTACCTCTAGGTCGGTGATGGGCTGATTGCAATCGATAGGGGGCAGGATTAGTTGCATTCCATCCGAACTGACGTTCGAAGCAAGGGAAAAATCCTCGAACATCCATGTAATCGACTTGTCCACGTTCCAAGAGATTCCCGAGATTGTGATTTCTAGCGACTCGTTAGCAGAGTCCCAAACTGCTTCCTCGGTGAAGGGGGGACTAGTCCTCAGGATGGACAATCTGTCAAGGTCCTCGTCGACGAGTTCGTCGCAATCATCATCTATGCCGTTCCAAAGCTCGTCCGCCCCCGGATTGGTGCTCCCTGTCTGATCGTCGCAATCTTCGAACCCGTGGAAGCCGTCCTGGTCCCGGTCATAGTCAAAGGATAGTGGGTCTGACATCTTCACTAGCAACTCGGTCCCGTCATCGAGTCCATCTTGGTCCGAATCCATCAATTCGGGGTTGGTGGAGTGATTGTGATACTCGTCATAGTCAGAGATCAGGTCTCCATCGGTATCAATGCCCCTGAAGTCCTCGTCGATTTCGTCATCGCAGTCGTTGTCTTTACCATCAAGGGACTCGGGCTTGTCTGGAGCCCGCTCGAAATCGTCGTCATCGCAATCTTGGAAATCATACCACCCGTCTGCATCGAGGTCTTTGTCTGAACCGAGTGGATCCGAATCGAAGTCATTCACCTCGATCCCGTCCGGAAGACCGTCGTCATCGGAGTCCCCGTCATAGGGGTCGGTGGAGTAGTTGTGGAACTCCTCGTAGTCGGTGAGCCCATCGAGATCACTGTCAATCGACCAGAAGTCCTCGTCGACAAGGTAGTCACAATCGTTATCGATGCCATCCAAGGACTCAGGAAGATTAGGCGCGCGGTTTGGATTCTCATCGGCACAGTCCTCGAACCAGTAGTACCCGTCTAGGTCAGTGTCGGCGTCCGCCGAAAGCGGGTCGGTGCCCAATTCCCCTACCTCTAGCGAGTCGTTCAGGTTGTCGCCATCGGTGTCGGCATTGGTGCTATTAGTCCCATGGACGTGGTATTCGGACCAGTCGGACAGGCCGTCTCCATCGGCGTCTGTGTCGTTGAAGCCCTCGTCGCTGAGGCCATCACAGTCGTCATCGATGCCATTGAGGATCTCGGTGCTCCCGGGGAAAACAGCAGGGTCGTCGTCATCGCAGTCCTGGAAGTGGTAATACGAGTCCAGATCGCTGTCCGGGTCGAAGGTGAGCGGGTCCGAGAACCATATCTGCAACTCGTCGGAATCACTAAGTCCGTCTCCATCCGAATCAGAACTCAGTGGGTCGGTCCCGTGATTGGTCACCTCATCGTAGTCACTCAAGCCGTCCTGGTCCGTATCTGCCTGATCGGCCTTGGTCCCATATGTGACGATCTCATCATAGTCGCTCAGTCCGTCTCCGTCAGTGTCATTGTTGAACGGGTCTGTGCCATGGACCTCGGTCTCGTTATAGTCTGATAGCCCATCGTTGTCATCGTCCTCGTCGACAAAATCGCACGTTCCGTCCGAATCAGAGTCAATTGGTGAGGAGCTTGCGTTCAGGGGGTCCGTATTGCAAGCAATCTCTTCGATATCCTCGAATCCATCGTCATCGTCGTCACCGTCCACTTCGTCGCAAATCCCATCCAAGTCGTTGTCCGATGGGAGGGAACCCGAGTCGAACGGGTCCGTGCCACATGATTCCTCGTCGAGGTCGGACCAGCCGTCGTTGTCATCGTCCTCGTCGTTGTAATCCGGCCATCCGTCACCGTCGAAGTCAGAGATGTTTCCCACACCGTGGATTATCATCTCCCAGTAGTTCAGAGTGCCGCTGTTAGAGCCCACAGAGTCCCTGATCTTGAGAGTCCAATTTCCAATAGAAGGCTCGTCCCAGTGGTGCACTGTACCGAACATCCAGTTCGAGTAATCATTAGAAGGGTCAGAGTGTTCTTCGGCAAGCCATGACTCTTTGCCTGATGGTGACCGAAGGACGATGTCGAGGTCACCTCGATTGGGATGACTGATATCCACTACGATATCGATCGACTCCAGTTGCAAGTTCACGGGGATTTCGACATCGAACTCGGTCCAACCATCTGACCCATCCGGAATTTCAGCACTCTCGACAAAGGGCCCAAAACTGGCATTCGACTCTTGGCCGCTGCTGGTCCAGTTCTCAGCCAATAAGACAGCAGCACCCGCATCCGCTGCTCCGAATCCGTACTTGTGGGAGACCATGTGCCCCGCCCCGTTCATTTCCCAAGAGCTATCATTGACATCCATCATCCGAGCGCTCCTGACGAGGATGTGTTGCACGTCCCTCCAGGTTAGATTCTCGTTCGCCTCTAACATTAGGGCGATGACCCCAGCCACTAGGGGGGTAGCGCTGGAGGTTCCTCCGAAGCCGTCGGTAGTCCCCCCGCTCATGTCGGTGGTGGTGATTCCCTCTCCATCGCCATCCGAGTGCGATGCAACAAGGATATTGGCCCCTGGTTCGGCATACCATGATTGCTGGCCCATGTGGGTTATCGCTGTTACAGCGATTGCAAACCGGTTGTTTGCATACCCGTCGTAGTTGGAATTATCCTCAGCCATCAGACCATTCCCGGCTGCCCATGTGTAGATGTTGCCGAGACCCGACCTACCGTTGTAGGCAGAGTCCTCAATGGTCGCTATGGTGAGCGGGCCGGGAGCCTCCAGAGTCATCCCATCGTCATAGGGCCCCCATGAGTTGGTGTAGATGTCTATGTCGTCGTTGTGATAGCCCAGTGCATCGGACTCCAGACTGTCATCTAAGCCGCAGGCAATCAGCGTGGATCCGGCTATGGTAGCCCCGAATGCCGCCCCAGTAACGTAGATGGAGTTGTTTCCCACAGCACCGGCGACACCAGCGACAGAGGTGCCGTGGCCATTGAAACCCCAAGGCGAGGGATCCCCGTCATCGTTGCACCAATCATAGGAGTGGGCCGAAGAGTAATGCGGCTGAATATCGGAGTGATTCCACTTCAGCCCGTCGTCCACCACGCTGATGACAACTCCATTGCCGTTGTATTTCTCCCAGGCTCCCGTCACGTTGGCGTCTTCTCCAACAACGCCGCCGCTAGTCTGTCCGGAGTTGTTCAGGTGCCATTGTTCATCGAATTCCGGATCGTTCGGTGTGAATCTGGGGGACTGCAATTTCTCCAGTAGTGGGGAGAACGACTCTATCTCACCGGAATCGAGCGATGCCCTGAGGCTCTCTAGGGCATCCTTGGGATCCGTGTAAGTCCAGATGTAGGCGCCTCTGAGAACGGGGGTCTTCTCGGTTTCGTCGGGAGAGCCAAGGGTCCCCACGTGCTCCTCCTCGGGAATCCCCGTCACAACGAGCCACGAGTGCGCCTCCGATAGTTCGGCACTGTCGTAGTTATCGATGTCCGAGACACGGGCGAAAGCCAGTTGCACTGCTCGGGAGTAAGTCAGCATCACCTCCTCCTTCTCGAACTCCCCGGCATCTTCCTCCGGAACTTCGGCAAAGGAGGTACCCACGGGGGCAAGAAGTAGCAGCGTCAGCACAATCAGAGCGTTGCGCATGAGTGAACTCGAACACCATCAGGCTTTAGCCATTCGTCCCAATTGTTAGCCGAGTTATAGTTGTCCAGCACTAGGTCTCGTTCGAATTGATCCTCCAGTAAATCAAGGGTGCTATGACTAGGTACATCAGCACGCCATAGACTCCTGATGGCAGGCTCAGGGTCGAAAGCCCCCCGTCTGGGGCAGCCAGGATCAACCCTCCAACGGTAATTCCGACAGTCGCGTTCTGAATACCGCTCTCAATCGACACCGTGGTGGCCCTGATAATTTCGAGGTCGAGCAGCTTGGCGCTCTGGTAGCCGATTGAAAGCATTAGAAAGTTGAGGGCGATGACCGCTGGACCAAGCGTTCCGATGTTATCCATCAGGGTGTCCCACTCACTCGCAATGGCGGCAAGTATGATGATCACGAACAAGACCGCAGCGACTAAGTTAACTCCCCCCTCAACGCTGTCCGCTTTGGTCGGGCTATAGTGACGGACGGCCATCCCTACCAGCACGGGCATTGTGGTGAGAAGGAACATGGTAATCCCAAGTCCTAGAATGTCAATCTCGGGAGCAGCCTCTCCCATGAAGTGATCCATGGAAAAACCCACGATTACTGGCAGGGTTATCACCGTCGCAACCGATACCACGGCAGTGTATGAGATTGAGAGGGCCGTGTCACCCTTTGCTAGTTTTGTCAAGATGTTCGATGTCACCCCTCCCGGGCAGCAAGCTAGAATCATCATTCCAACAGCCAGCTCCCCTTCTAGATTAGCAGCGGAGGCGATTAAAAAGCCCATTATCGGAAGCACCACCATCTGGTTTGCCAATCCGATTCCGAATGCCTTGGGTTCGCGAATCACCAGTGAGAAGTCCTCGGTAGTCAGCCCAACTCCCAGTGAGAACATGATGAAAGCGAGGGATAACGGAAGGATGACGTCTATGATGACATTCCCTTCTTCCTCAGTTTCTTCTTGAGCCTGTGTTGGCGCTGCGACTAGGGCCAGCAGAATGAGAGCTGAAATGGCTGCAATGCTTAGCCTCCTCATGGACATACGAGGCATTTGCCGCTGTATAACTGTGTACCTTCAGGATGCCGAGCCCCTGAATCCCGCAATCGCTGAGTGGACCTCTTCGTCCGTCATCATTCGCCTCTGGCTCTTAGCGACTTCGAACATGTGAGCGACTAGTTCGTCGTCGGCCTCATATCCATTATTCTCGAGCCAGTGCAGCACGTTAGAACGCCCACTCATATGGCCTATCCTGATTACCTGCTGTAGACCGAAATCACCAGCTGGCACCCCTGAGTAGACTCGATCGGCCAACCAGTCGTCGCCCTTTTTCATCGCCTTAATCACAGCCGAGGCATGCACCCCGGTTCCGGTTTCGAATGCATCTTCCCCAAATACGGGGTAGTTGTGAGGCAGAGCGACTTCGATGTACTCGTGCGCCTTGAGCATATACTCGTTCAGGGAAGTCAGGTCGTTGTTGACGATTCCCATTAGGCTGAGATTGACCAGAGTTTGGTCGAGTGGAGCGTTGCCCGCTCTCTCCCCGACTCCCAATGCGGTTCCGTGGATGACATCAGCACCGGCCTCGTACGCTGCGAGGTTGTTGGCTACTCCGAGCCCGCGGTCCTGATGGCCGTGCCAGTTGATCTCGATGTCCCTGCGCTTCACACCGGCATCGGGAACGACCTCGTCTTGGATGAAGCCAATTAGCTTGCGCACTCCGTTAGGGGTGACGTGACCACAGGTGTCGCAGACGCAGATCCTGTCGGCCCCAAGCTCAATTGCGCGGGAGTATACTTCCTTGATTTCCTCCGGCTTGCTCCTAGTCGTGTCTTCGGTGACGAACATTACCGGGATGTCGTTGTCAACAGCGAAGGTCACAGCGGCTTCTGCAGTAGAGAGGATCCGCTCCATAGTCCAGCCTTCTGCGAACTGCCTGATTGGGCTTGTTCCCAGAAACGCGCTAGCCTGTATCTGCCGCTCGTGCTTGGCTTGCAGGTCGACGAGCGGTTCGATGTCGGTGACTACGGTTCGAACGGCACATCCGGGCCTAATCTGGTATTCGTTCTCGCCCATGTGCCCGAGCATGGCATCGATGTGGCCCACGTGGAACTCCCCAGCTCCCGGAAGGCCGAGGTCGACCTTCTGTATGCCGAGACGCTCCATATAGTCGATGAGCTCGATCTTCTGTTCGATGGAAGGATTCCGAGCACTGGGGCTCTGGAGCCCATCACGCAGAGTCTCATCATCGAACCAGAGTTCGTGCGGGTGATTGGCCTCATCGCGATCGATTTGGTAATCAATCACGTTCCAGTCGTATATCAGATCCCGCTCATCCATTGCCCCGCCTCGCTTAACTACGCAGCGCCATGGTTTGCTCCGTGTTTGAAACCATCGGGACACTAGGATGTCGACCGAGCCTCGCTTCGAGCTATGGCCACCAGTGCCAGTAGGGCACCTACGAATGCACCCTCAATGCCGAAGCTCGCTGTGACGAGCACGACGAACATCATAGCTAGGTAGAGAATTGAGACAAAGAAGGAGCGAGCCGCACTCGGGATCCTTCCAGTGTGATCCGGTTGCTCACTTAGGTCGATCCTCCACACGGTGGAGGCATACCAGATGCTCAGTCCTACTGTGGTCCATCCTAGAATGTGGTAGATGCTGTCGCCATCATTCAAATCGCCGTAGCTAATAGGCGCAGCGACTGATAGCGCCACTAGCATAACTGCGTACACCTTCATCTCCATGATTGTCCGCTCTGCCCCCTTCACATTGGGCATCATAGGGACACCGACGTCCTCATATTCCTTGGAACGGTACAGCGCCAACGCCCAGAAGTGAGGGGGGGTCCACAGGAAGATTAGGATGAACATGAACCAAGGCATCAGGCTGCCGAAGTCGAACACAGAAACGAGCATCGATTGAGCCGAATCGGTGGAAATTTGCAATCCCTCCACGGCTGCCGCCCATCCTATTACGGGCGGTGTCGAGCCAGCTATGCCACCGAAAACTATGTTCTGCGGTGTACTGCGCTTCAGCCAGATGCTGTATACGAAAACGTAGTACAGGATGCTGAAGGCCGACCAGAAGGCGGCTACTTGATTCGCTAGGAGGGCGAACCACGCCACCCCAAGTACAGACAGGGCGATTCCGAAAACCAGTGCCGCGTTTGCTGATACATCACCGGAGGGAATCGGCCTATTGGCAGTTCGAGACATCTTAGGGTCGATGTCTCGATCGTACCACATGTTGATCGCGTTGGCCCCTCCAGCGCTCAGATAGCCTCCGACCAGAACAATCAGCATGGTCTCGGCAGAGCGCGTGCTCAACCCGGAGTCCAGCAGATCGTGTACCAGTACGGCACAGAGTGCAGTGATTTGGAGTAGGATCACCACCCTGGGCTTGGTCAGTTCGTAGAAAGGCCTCAGCGGGCTCATCAGGAACCTCTCCTGTCAACGGCCATAGTGGAGCCGAACCAAGCGATGGCGAGCGTAAGGAAGGTCAGCGAGGCCAGCAGTAGGTGAATCAGAGAGAGGATCTCCATGTAGCCGTCCTCCATGTCCCAAGACAGGATATATAGTCCTCCCACCAGCTGGTTTGCGATGAACAGACCGGTCGCGATCCAAATCCAATTCCTCAGTACGTTGCCAGGCCCCTCGTCCCCTACTTGCTTCCAGATTGCGTATGAGGCTGCAATTAGGCCTATTTCGACGATGACGACCAGCCACCTGTGTATAATCTGAGATTGGGCGATGACATCCTCCACCGAGTCGACGAGCCCCCCATTGCACAGTGGCCATGATTCTGGCATCCCATTGACACCACAACCGAAGTTTGCTCCGGGAGTCGTCGAGACGAAAGTTCCAGAGAATAGCGTTACGAAGGCGCCCACGGACAGCCAAGCGAGCCGACCTCCCCACTGGGAGGCTATAGCGGGATCGAAATCAATCCACTCCGGGCTACCCTCGCGGCCCTTCGATACAGCTAGCCATATCCAAATGAGACTTAGAGCGAATGCTAGGGCTGATCCGAGATGTAGGGCGACGCTCCAGTGCTCGTTGTCCATCCTCACAGTCAACCAACCAACTGCTCCTTGCCAGACAATCAGTGCTACCGAGACAGTCGAGGCCAGCCTGACCTCCGAGCCAAAATCATCATCCTGTCTTATTAGCCACCAGTTGACGAGAACTAGGGGTCCGAGTACGAAGCCTGCGATTAGCCTGTGAGACCATTCTGTGAATATCTGAAAACTCGTGTAGCGATGGCTGGGTCCCCGCGAGTCGAACTCATCTGGGTTCGCCTCATACCATGCCTGTTGATCCGCCTCGGACACATTGAAGCCCCAAGTGCCGAAGCAGGTAGGCCAGTCGGGGCACGACTCGCCAGCATCATAGATTCGAATCACCCCTCCGAGGACTATTACTAGGAGGGTTACGCCTACCAATCCAGCAGTGAGCCTCTTGGCATCCACTGTGTCTAGCAAGCTCATGATACCCTGTCAGGGGTTAGCACCCTTCACTCTTCCTTGATGTGAGGATCGATGTCTATTGGGATCCTATTCTGTTCGTACTCCAAGGTAGCTATCTTCATGGGATCTAGGACGACCTTCTCCTTGGCATCGTCCACACCGTACAGTTGAATCAACTCCTCGCTGAACTTCTCCCGGAGCTCGTCCTCGGAGACGAACAGGGGGGCCCCCATGCTAATCTGAAGAGCCCTAGCCCCGATGATTCTGGCCTTCTCGAAGCGAGTGTGAGGCCGTGCGGGCTCAACCATCGGGGCCGGCCACCGGAGACCCCCACATAAGGGCTATGACGCATCCGGCAAGCCAATCGGGGCTGCCCGACTATGGCCTCTCGACCAGCATCGCCACAGCGTTGCCTCCACCGAGGCAGATGGTAACTATACCATGCCGCCCCTCAATTCTTTCTAATGCGTTAACTAGGGTCATCAGGCAGCGCGTGCCAGTCGCACCGAGGGGGTGGCCTAGCGCGATGGCTCCACCGTGGACGTTGAATCGCTCGTCGGGCACGCCGAAGTAAGATTGGATGGCACAAGAGGCGGAGGCGAAGGCCTCGTTGTGCTCAAGGACATCGATGTCATTCATTGACAGGCCATTCCTCTCGAAGAGAGTCTCGACTGCCGGAATTGGGGCGCTCATCACCCTTCCGGGCTCTACTCCAGAAGTGGCGTAGTCAGCAATTCTGGCTAGCACGGGCAGGCCGTGAGCCTCTGCAGCGTCAATTGATGCCACCAATACGGCCGAGGCACCGTCAGAGACCTGACTTGCGTTCCCCGCGGTGACTTGCCCTCCTTCTTCGAAGACGGGCGATAGGTTGGCTAGCGTCTCGGGGGCGCAGTCCGGCCTTACCCCCTCGTCCCGCTCCACTTTGTCCACAGTGAAGACTTCCTTCGAAATCCAGCCTTTATCCCATGCTGCATTGGCAAGGCGATGCGAGCGCGCGGCATAGGCATCCGACGCACTTCTCTGGATGTCGAACTCCTTTGCGACAGACTCTCCCGTGTTTCCCATCATCTCTCCCGTCCAGGAATCCTTGAGCCCGTCGTTGGATAGTACCGAAATCAACTTGGCATATGGCACGTCCTCACCGCGATTGGCGCTTCGAACGAAGCTTGGCGCGTTACTCATCGACTCCATACCGCCGGCAACCACCAGATTAGCGACGCCTGCTCTGATTTCGCTCGCTGCGATCATCACTGCCTTGAGACTAGAACCGCAGACCTTGTTGATAGTCGTACAGGGGGTGTCGAAGGGCAGTCCCGCCCCAAGGGCGACCTGTCTAGCAGGAGCCTGCCCTGTTCCCGCTTGGAGCACCTGACCCATGTACACCTGATCTATAGCCCCGCTGGATGGGTCGACACTCGTCCGGTAGAGGAGCTCACTGACGGCCTTGGTACCGAGCTCCGTGGCACTGTAGTCGGACAGTGCCCCTCGGAACTTGCCGAAGGGAGTTCGAGCATAGGCACAGATCACTGCTTCGGGCACGGTGTTTCGAGGGGCTCTCAAGACTTCAAGGGTCGCATCATAGGCGTTTCGAGCCTCGAAGGAAAAGTCCTAGAACTCAGGATTGGAAAACTCGGGCCTCAGCAGGTTTTCGAGTGATCTGCTTGAACCATTACTCGGGGGTGAGAAGGACGAAAATAGACAGCGCATGGGCATTTTCACTTGGCACGGACTCTTCAAAAGGTCCGATGTTCGCGAATTGGGCATGTCTGGGCAGTGTGGTTGGCCACATGATGTGGATGCCCCGCATCCATATCCGACAGAATGCCTGTTGGTCGAAGACGGCCTAGAGTTGAGGGCCCCTGCCGAGAAAGACGCTGAGGAGTTGTTCCTCCAGATAGATGCGAATAGGAACTACCTCAGGGAGTGGCTACCTTGGCTGGATGATGTCATATCCCTCGAAGATGAGGTTTCTGCAATAGGAAGAGATGCGAAAATGAGGGAGAGTGGAGAAGGATGCATGTACTTGATTTGCCTCAATGAGGAGATAGTTGGAGTAATGGGCCTGAATTGGATAGACTGGAGCAATAGGGGCTGCGGGATTGGATATTGGATTTCAGAGGATTATACGGGGCAGGGCATAGCCACCCGATGCTGCATCCGCCTCATGGGTCACTGCTTTGACGACCTAGGGCTCCACCGACTCGTGCTGGAGGCAGCAGCCAAGAACTTCCCCAGTAGAGCCATCGCCGAGCGTCTGGGAATGCGCCTCGAAGGCATTTCGAAAGAGAGGGAATGGCTCTACGATCACTTCGTCGATGCGACTCTGTACGCCATTACCGCGCCCGAGTGGCGAGAGCGCAATCAGGATTGAATTAGCCCGTGGTCCTCAATTGAGCAATTTCCCGGGGGCAGGCACGAGAGCAGATCGTCCTGAGCGAGTCCCGTAGCTTTCGAAATACGATTGGCGACTCTTTCTTTCTTCTCGTGCCCCGGTATGATCTTGGCCCAGCGCTCGAAATTCGCTGAGATAGTGGCAGGAGTCCCAGAAACAGGCATCGGAGTGCCGTTCACAACTGCCATGCCGAATGCCAGTTCGAGCGGCACGTCTCGATGCCAGTTGCGCTGGCCGCGTACGACGAAGGAGCCTTGTGATAGGGATTCACCGGTCTCCGTGGTCTTCGATACTTGACTCGGCCTGGCATGGAACGCGGTGGCCGCAGCCCCCCCGCCCCCCCATGCCCTCGACCAGCAGACAGCTATCTGCGCGGCCTCGGAATGCAATGATTCTGCAAGCCCCCTAGCATCTTCCAGACCCTCTCCCAAGTTCTGGACTATCTTCATCGAGGAAACACCCTCGGGAACAGCCTCCGATTGATTCTGGTTGTGCGATAGGCCATCCTTGAGCTTCAGGGAGCACGATGGAGCTCCGTGCAGGTCCGCATGGAAGTACAGATCATTCGATGTCAGGTGCTTGCGGACGACGATATCATTTCCCTTCGCGTCTCTTCCCCCAATTAGCAGGTGCCCGCCCGATAGCATGGCCCATCGATGCTTCTCGAACCAGAAGCGCTTGCTCCTCTTCCTCGCACGCAGCCTTCCCGCTGCAGCATCCTTGGTCGCACGCTTCTCCGCTCTCCCCCACGCTTCCTCGGTTCCAGCCAAAGCGGCCATAGCGCCCTTTGCCTTGTTCTTCTGCACGCGGGCCTCCTCAAAGTAGCGCTGCGCGTTCTGGTGAACGGTCTTCGAAGTCTCAAGAGTGATGCTGGACCCGGGCTCGCCATCCTCGTCCGGGAGGTACGCCACGATGGTACGCTTCGCAGGATCGACGCTGCCGATCCACGGCACTTCGAATATCCTGTCTGACACGCCCTCCCAGCCCTCGGACTCGACTGCCGAGTTGAATTGACTGAGTATCGACTCTACGTGCTCCCAGTTTTCCTGGATGGCCTTACCGAGATCCTGCGTGATGGCCACACGTTCGTGGAACCTCTCGATGGCTGCCTTCTGCTGTGATGCCCTGCGTTCCAACTTGGCTTGGCGCTCCCCCTCGTCATCGCCGGATTCAATCAGCCGCTCCTCCTCTCGACGGATGAATGCAGCAGCGTCGTGAGAGCCGAAAACAGCGTCATAGGCCTGCGATAGCGAGCCTACCTTGACCATCATCCCGGCATCCATGTAGGAAAGGTCGATTGGGGCAATCTCCGTAATTCCTGTAGAAGCGGCCTCCCTGTCGGCCTCGTTTTCGGCCTTGCCCCAATCTCCCAGCGCCTCCGGGCTCGCCATCCACATCATCGCGCCGACGCCTTCGGACAGATCTGCGAGCATTGCCTGGATGGCCTTCTCCAACTCGTTGCGCTGCTCGGAGTCAAGGGAACTGGCGATCACCCCCTCCTCCAATCCGGCTATTGAGCACGCCGCGCTGCCGTAGACGCGCCCCAAGTTGGCGCGAGCGGCAAGGGTGCGGATGAGATCGCTCTCGCTGTCGTCAAGCAGCGCGTCTAGAGCCCCCCTGTCAATCTGTCTAGGGTCCACGGTCTCGGGAGGCGGGGCGTAGGTGACCCCCCTTTTGAGCGAGCGACTTGCGTACTTTGCGTGCGTCAGAGGCTGAATGATGACCCTGTTTTCGTCTAATAGGAGTACATTGCCATCACGGAATAGCTCGATTACTAGGCTGAGCCGACCACCGCCATGCTCGAAGGTCAGCTCGATTACCCTGTCGAAGCCGTATTGCTCGACTGACACTAGGCGCGAGTTGTTCAGGTGCTTGCGTAGGACCATTGCGAACTGGGACGGCTTGGACGGCATCGGGCGGTCCCGCCTCGATGTGTAGACGCGACGACCTCTGACGATTACTAGGTCGGTCGGTGGCAGACCCTTGCGGTTCAGCCTCAGGACGATTTGCTCGTAGTGCGGCTGGTAGGCCTTTCGGGCGCGCGAGCCGACCATCTCGGAAAGCTCACGCACGATGCGCGCGATATCGAACGAAGACGACTGCTCACGCATGTTGCTCAAGTCGGCCGGCTCGGCTGCCCTTCATCAGGCAATCGCTTTGCGAGAAGCCGCTATTTTCCCACGGAGGACTGGAATTCCTCAATCTCTGCCAGCACATCGGGCTCATGCGCGTACTGATTCGAAGGCACCTCGATTAGCAGGCAGTTTGGCATAGCGTCGACTACTTGGCGGACCTTGTCGATGCCGTGCAGGGTGTCGGAGGAGGCGGTCATGACTGCGCATGGGACCTCGATTGCGGAAAGGTCGGCAGGGAGTCTGTAGCCGAGGTTGACTCTAGCTGACAGTAGCATGCGCCTGACATTCTGTGCGAGCAGGGCCCTGCGGTAACGAATCTTCTGCCCCTCCTCCTGAGTCCTCCGATCGACCACCCAAGCGACGAAATTCACAAGACGTCGATAGACGAACATAGGCAGCGGGAAGTTGATCATGATGCGGGACCATAGGGGGAAGTCGAAGTCTGGGTTGGGTGCGAGCAGGACCGAGCTTCGCCCTCCGAGCGCCCGTCTCTGGTAAGCGTCGATAAGAAGCGTAGAGCCTAGCGACGACGAGTACCAGTCGACCTCCGACTGGTCGATGTCCAGCGCCTCAAGGACCGCTGCGACGTCCTCCCCGTGCTTCTCCATGGGGAAGTCAGACTTCATGACTGGGCGATCTATCCTCGCGCTACCCTTGTCTCTGGTCTCGATGTAATACAGCGGTCTGCGCTTGACCCACTCGGTAACCAGTGGCCTCCAGCCCTCGAAGACGGAACCCCAGCCAGGTACCATAACGACTGGGTTTCGCCCAGCTGCAGCCGCATCGCCCGGCTTCCAGATGAGGACCCTCAAGAAGACCGCTGGCTCTACCTCGACCCATCTCTCCTCCGAGCTGGCCCCTTCCATCTCGGGCGCACCGCTCCAAAGTTCGTCCATCTCGCTCAACCCGTGGTAACGATTGAGGTTTCAGCGTTGCCGAGACACTGATGCTTCATCTTCCGCGCCGTCCGCCACCGCCGGACCTGCGTCCACCGCCGGACCTGCGCCCACCACCGGACCTACGTCCACCAGAGCTCCTGGTGACTCTGCTGCTTCTGTGCCGTCCATGGTGGTGATGATGGCGCCTGCGGCGGAACCGATGGCGCCTGCGGTGGAACCATGGCCTCCTGTGCCAAGGCCGATCGTAGTAACCCGGGTCGTCGTAGTACCGACCGCCCAATGAGAAACTCACGCTAGACTCCCCTACATCGAATCGGGCCATAAATAGAACCACAATCAAGAGGACAAGCTGAATCACTCCGCAGAAAAAGAAAGGAAAGAAAGAATCCCCGCTATCAATTCGGACTTCGCTGGGATCCTCAATTTTGTAGTACAGTGTAACGAAACTACCTATTGGCATTGTGCCACTCTCGGCGTGATCCAAACAGTCTTCTTCCGCACCATCGTAGTCGTCGTAAGTACTAATCGGAAAATGATCCACCTCGGCGGAGTAACTGATATTATTAACGGAATATGAGACGTCTAAGTCGGTCCAGCAATCCAGTTCGAGCCAGTAGTCACAGTATTCATCTCCCCAATCATCCGTGTAGCAGTCTTCATACTCCAACCAGTCGAATCCCGGGTATTTCGCAAGAACTTCGGCCTCCACGGTCGCCCATTCATCCAACTCTGATGCAGCAGTTACTCCCATGAATGCGGTTGCAATGAGGCTTAAAGCGAGGACAACTGCTGCGATTGCGTAACCAGGGTCCTCAAGGAGCCAGTGTTCAGAGCCGCCACTTCCCCTATTTTCTTGGGCGGCTATTTCGGTTCTTTCTTGGGCGGCTATTTCGGTTCTGGTTTGCTTGAGGATCATCACACCATCGTCAATTTCCACATCGAGATGCTTCAAGAAATCCATTCCTAGGAGGGCAACTTCGCTATCGGCCTCATCCTTACCAACAATTCCAACTACCGAATTCTTCTTCCAATCCATGCCAGGAAGTATGCTCCCCTCTACGTTGCGAACGACAATCTCTCCCAATCTGACTTCTTTGGATATTGTCTTGAACTGCCTAGCCCTCCCTGCGGCTGTTTGACCCCAACCTTCCTCGCCTTCCTTGCACCCAACGCGCTTGGCTGTCTCCTGACTCATGCAGCAGCCCCATGCCCCCGTGTCTATTACAAACAGAATTTGATGTCCGTTTATCGTTCCCCGTGTGTAGAACATGTCATGATGATTGGCCTTGATCCTTAATTCCACATTTCCGCCCTTAGTCACTGTTTCTGGCACGAGGTCCCTTGCTTTCTTCTTCAATTGAGAGACCCTGAGTTCATGCTCCGCCTCTGCCAACTCCTCCTCTCGCTGTATGCGCTTGGCCTCAGCCTCATTCAGCAAATCCTCGACGTCTTCCTTGGAGGTGCCAGAATCCTCGTCCTTCTTCCACCATTGATCATCCCCAGCCACCGCAAGACCCCAATTTCGTTGCGTGCTATTGACGGTCATGCTTCAACATTGACCCGGATTAGACTGCTGCAAAACCACTATCGTCGTGCATTACGTCACCTGACCTCTGTAGCTCTTTCAGATGGGACAGCGCTTGGTCCCGCGCAAGCATTGGGTGTGCATCAGGGGTGTCCGAGTAGGCCGCTTCTGCGATGCTGGGTATGTCTGAGTTCCCTTCCCTGACCGCCTCGAGAATCCTCCGGTGCCTCGCCCTTCGGTGCTCGATGTAGTGCGTCAGGAGCCTCTCCGGATTAGCAATCAGGGGACCGTGTCCAGGAAAGAGGACCTTGGGCTTCAGAGCGCGGAGTCTCTCGAGGCCGGAGATATATGCACCCATGTCACCTTCTCCGGACGCCACCAGAATGGTCCCGACAGTCGAGCAGTTGTCCCCGGATATCACCCCGGCGTCGCTGACTAGGCAGATCTGCCCCGGGCAGTGCCCCGGACTCTCGATGACCTCCCAGTGGACACCTCCGCTTGGCCCCTCAAGGACGAACGAATCACCCTCACTGAGGACCTCGTCGCAAGTACTGCCGGGAATCGCCGCATGAGTCTCCTCGCTGGCCCATATCGGCGCTTCGTAAATCTCTGAGATGCGACCTAGGTCGCCGATGTGGTCCGGGTGTCTGTGGGTGAAGATTGTGGCCGTGATTGAGCTACCATCGCCCCGAATCTCCTGGACCTTCAACTCAAGCTCTTCGAGGCCCTCGCCATCCCTCGCCGCGGGGTCGACCACCACACGCTCCCCACCCCGCTCTCCGAGGACGTAGCAGTTGGTGTGGCTTGCCGGGGGCAGTGTGGCCGTCGGTATCAGTATGCATTCGACGCCTGGGCCGTACTCAAATCGGTGCCGACCCGAGGGCGGGTCGGCTGCGAGGGCGTCGCAGGCTGACCGTAACCCGTCCTCGCAATCTATGGCTTTGACTAGGTCACGAGCGAGTGTAACGATGGGAGGCGGCAGCCGTAACTCGTTATCCTCCCACGAAGAAAGCAGGTCAGCTGGCCTCCACCAGCGGAACTCGTCGAATTCGGTGCGTCCGGGGGGGAAGCTTGGCAGAGCACTGGAGTCGCCTATCGGTACGTGGAAGAACAGGTTGTGGAAGCGAGCCGGGGCCTGTGGCGGCGTAATCCTCTCCGTAATCACTTGGCAGTGGAAACCTTCTATGGAGAGCCTGCCGGACTCAATCGCCTTTAGCCACCCGGACTTGTCGCTGCAGACGAGCTCCCTGACGTCTGCATCAACCTCGACGAAGCCGCCGCTGCCGTCCGGGGAGATACCGATCTCCTCGACCATCTCCCTCAGGAGAGTTAGGGTGGCGAGGCGATCGTCGCCGCGCTCCGAGAGCCACTTGGGATGTGCTTGGGCGGCATGCCTGTCGATCCTGCTGATGCTCCCACCGGGGAATGACCACAGGTCGGGGAACGCAGGCAGCTCAGAGACACGATGCCCGAGGAGGATCTCGTGCCCCCCGGGGCGCTCCCTGCTGAGAATCGCCGATGCCGACGGCCGGGGTGTCGTGACCTCAGAGGGAGGCAACTCCACACCATTAGGCAACTCGCTCACGCCCGCTCTATGAGGTGCGCCGTTTCAATCTCGCTACAATAACCATTGAATACGTTAGCGAACCTAAGTCGACCATGGAACCGGTCACCATCGCGAACACCAGCACCAGTTCCGGTGACAGGCTCCATGAGATCGAGATGCCGGTTTTCGGGCTCGGAGTCTACTTGATGAGTGAACCCGGCGAGTGCAAGTCCTCGGTGCTTTGTGCGTTGGAGCAGGGCTATCGCATGATAGACACCGCTAGGGCATACGGCAACGAGCACGAGGTCGGCGAGGCGATTCGAGAATCCGGTCTACCCCGGGAAGATCTGTTCATCGTAACCAAGCTCAGGACCCCGCACGCCACTGGCTACGAGGAGACTGTACAACGCTGCCAGGAGAGCCTCGAGAACCTCGGCATCCAACAGGTGGACCTCTACCTCGTGCACTCCCCTCCCCAGGACCTCGATGCGAGGGCACCGGTTTGGCGGGGCATGGAGGAGTGCCTGTCCAATGGATGGACGCGCTCCATCGGAGTGAGCAATTACGGTGCGCACCACCTTGATGCCATGCTGTCCTACGCCAGCCTGATGCCCTCCGTCAACCAGATTGAGGTCAATCCATGGCTCCAACGCCCGGCCCTGCGTGCAGCCACAGAGGGAGTTGGGGCTGCGGTGATGGCCTACTCCCCACTGGCTCGAGCCCACAAGATTTCAGAGAGGGGAATCATCGAGATTTCCGACTCTCTCGGTTGCACGCCCGCCCAAGCGGCGATCAAGTGGTGCTTGGACTCAGGCGCGATTACAATACCGAAGTCCAG
>JASLNR010000021.1 GCA_030745885.1 Candidatus Thalassarchaeaceae archaeon | reverse complement strand
CACATCTCGAAGGCCATACCGATGATGACCACCAGCGCCGGGACGGTCAAGCCCGCCAAGTTCGTCATCATGGGCAGCGGCGTTGCCGGCCTTCAGGCAATCGCCACCGCCAAGCGCCTCGGTGCGATAGTGCACGCCTCTGACGTCAGGAAGTCTACGGCTGAGCAGATAGAGTCGGTCGGAGGCCGTTTCATCGAGGTCGAGGGTATGGACGACTTCGAGGATGAATCGGGTTACGCCAAGCCACTTACCCCTGAGTTCATCCAGAAGGTAAACGACACTGTCTGCGATGTCGCCAAGGATGCTGACGTCATCGTCACCACGGCTAGGATCTTCGGCAGGCCCGCACCGATTACCGTCCCTGCGGAAGCAGTGGCCTCGTTCAAGGACGGAGCGGTCATAGTCGATATGAACGCCGATGTAGGAGGCAACTGCGAACTCACCGTTGCCGGCCAGACCGTCATCGAGCATGGCGTGACAATAGTCGGCATCGAGAATCTGGCAGGCACCATTGCATCAACCGCCAGCATGCTCTACTCGAACAACCTGACCCACTTCGTCACATCCATCGTCGAGGAGGGCGAACTCGTACTCAGCATGGATGACGATGTTCTGGTCGGAGCGCCGGAAGGCTCTGACTTCCATGTCCCCGGCATGGGTGGTGTGCTGATATGCTCTGAAGCGGGGATTCACGAGAATCAATCTCGTCTAGAGGAGGTGGTTGGTTGAGTCTGACCGTCGCAGCCCTAGTCGGTAGCATCACCGTATTCGTGCTCGCTATCTTCCTCGGATTCGAGCTGATTAGCAAGGTCCCTCCGACCTTGCACACGCCCCTTATGTCTGGCGCCAACGCGATTTCGGGCATAACCATCGTCGGCGCGCTGATACTGTCGGATACCGCATTCAATGACGGTGACCCTGGAACCGCGGCTTGGCTCGCCTCAGCCGCGTTAATCATGGCGACAATAAATGTGGTTGGTGGATTTATGGTGACCAACAAGATGCTGGAAATGATTGCCGGTAAAAGGCGCAAGGGAGGTGAGTGAGTGGTCAACGATGCAGTGTGGGACATCGGCTACCTAGTGGCAGCCGCTCTATTCATTCTCGGAATCAAGCAACTCTCCAGCCCTCGAACCGCTCCACAGGGCAACAGAATGGGAGCAATGGGAATGTTCCTCGCAGTGCTGGTGACACTGGCTCGAATGTACTCCGAGGGAATAGTTGGCTGGGAATTGATTGTGGGAGGTCTGGCCATTGGAATCTTGATTGGTGCGCTGATGGCGACAAGGGTCGAGATGACAGGAATGCCTGAATTGGTCGCGCTGTTCAACGGTTTCGGAGGAGGCGCATCCGCACTAGTCGCACTCTCCGAGGTCTTAGGCAGATTACAGGAAGGCGACGTCCCGGACGCTGGAGTCGAACTCTACGCGATTTGGGTGGCCATCGGTCTGTCTGGACTGGTTGGATGGATCACACTGACAGGTTCTCTAGTGGCGATGATGAAACTCAAGGGGGGATTTGTTGTGCCACTCAGCAAGAAGTGGGTAAGATTTCCGACCTGGGGCCCACCGTGGCTAAATGCGGTAAAAATCTTACTTCTAGCAGGCTCCCTGTACCTCATATGGATGACCATCAACGATCCCACCAACACGGATTACATCTGGGGTATCGTGGGACTTTCCAGTCTGCTGGGGATATTGTTCGTAATGCCAATCGGTGGTGCCGATATGCCTGTCGTCGTCAGCCTCCTCAACTCGCTTTCGGGCATCGCTGCCGCCTTCACCGGCTTTGTTATCGGCAACACTGTGCTCATCATCGCCGGTTCGATGGTAGGGGCTGCAGGCCTTATTCTCACGTTCATCATGTGCAAGGCGATGAACAGGACTCTACCAGATGTCCTGTTCAAGGCATTCGGAGGATCTGGAGAAAAGGACCAACTGACCCGAACCAAGGTGGGCAGTGACCCCGAGGAGGTCGCAATGGTACTGGATGGCGCTCAGAAAGTCATTGTGATTCCGGGCTACGGTATGGCAGTCAGCCAGAGCCAGCACGCTGTCAAGGAGTTTGCAGATATGATGGAGTCTGAGGGGTGCGAGATTGCCTACGCAATCCATCCCGTTGCAGGTAGGATGCCTGGGCACATGAATGTCCTTCTGGCCGAAGCGAACGTCCCCTACGAACAGCTCATTGAGATGGAGGACATTAACTCGGAGTTCCCCGACTGCGACGTGGCTCTGGTAATTGGGGCTAATGACACCACCAATCCCGCCGCCCGCACCGGCGAGGGTCCGCTGGCGGGGATGCCCATACTCGACGTCGACAAGGCTAGGGTCGTAGTCATCATCAAGCGCAGCCTCTCAGTGGGCTATGCGGGCGTCGACAACGACCTGTTCTACATGGACAAGACGATGATGCTGTTCGGAGACGGGAAGAAGATGATGAACGAATTGAATTCCGCTCTCAAGGATCTCTAGGCGAGCGCATCCCTAGGGGATGCGACCGAGCAACGGTTATGAGACTCCGACAGACGAGGGTTCCTTGGGTGCGACCATGCGAGGCACGTCTACAAGAACGGCTTTGTGCCTATTGCTGATTGGTTTGTTGGCCGTGCCCACGTTCGGGATGAGTGGTGGACCTAGTACGATGAACAGTGACGAGGAGCTCACCGTCAAGCACGGCTGCTCCTGCCATAATCTCGGATCTCCATCTGACAGGGCGGTCGTGATGGTTACTGGTGTTCCAGTTATGTACGCCGTCGACGAGACGTACCAATTCACCATCAGGGCCGCTGACTCGGTAACGCTGTCTGGCGGCGACGGTAATGAAAAGGCAGGGTTCCTGATGTCCTCCGGAGGGGTTGGGACCTTCACTTGGTCCGAGGACCAAGGGATCCGCCAGGCCGAGGGCGCCGTGGACGACGTCTCGCACTCTGAGCCGGATGCTGATGGGATATGGCACCTCAACTGGACCTCTCCCTCGGAGGACGTCGGGTTAATCCACTTCTGGCTGGCTGGCAACTCCGTCGACGGAGGGGGGGCTCAGGATGATACGGACTATTGGAACCTGCTATCCTTCTCCATCAATCCTCCAGGGACTATTTCCTCAGGTGAAAACCAAACCACTCTGGAGACTAGGACCATTTCTGTGGGTGACTACGACACGCTGTTTGTGGAGGAGGAGTCAGCCTCGGAACTTGAGGCGGAG
>JASLNR010000020.1 GCA_030745885.1 Candidatus Thalassarchaeaceae archaeon | reverse complement strand
CCTAAAGCCGTGACCCTGACCCATGGCTCGCCGGGCCTCGGAGGACGGTATATCCTAGTTCCAAACTTCCTCAGTAGGGACTTCCTGTCTCCGGCCATCTCCTTACGATAACGCCGGATATCGTGCTGGGTTCGACTCTCGATAGCTGGTGCCCTGACCACATCGATCAGCCATCCGATCTCGTCCCGCAGGGCCCTGATGTTTGAGCCCTTGGGGCCCACTGCTGCGGAGGGGTCGTCACACTCGAGGGTAATCTGGCTCAGGGCCGGGTCCAACCATATCTTGCGGACATCGGCCTCGACGGGAATCAGCCTAGCTACTGCGTCGTGCACATTCGCCTCGTCTGCCAGCAAGTCAGGATGCGGTCTGATTACCACGCGACGCTTGATTGTCTTGGCTATTCTTACAGTGAGGTTGTCTCCCGAACCACTGAACGCCTCTGGCTGATTGGTCACGATGGCGATAGAGCCTGCCTCAACGTCGACTTCGTAATCGACCCCTTTTGGTACTAACTTTGAGATCTTCTTCTTCAGTTCGCTCAACGTAAGGCGCATTGGTTCACATCCTTGCTATCTCGCGGCAGTACTCGTCACCCACCAGAATGGGAGGCTGGCACTTGGCCGGGAGAGGGTTAGATTCCAGACAGGAGGCTTGAGACCTCGTCTTCGGAGAGTTGGTTGAAGCCGCCATCCATGGTGATTACGGCAAGATCCATACCGTTGCCACTGGCGGCGTCACGCTGTGCAGAGGCCAACAGGGCCTTGGCAGCAACGCGGAGGGCGTCGTCGGAGGACATGTCTTCCTCAAACTGGTCCTCGAGCACGCCGTACATGTACGGGCTGCCCGAACCAGTGGCGCAGTATGCATCGGGTATCGAGCCGCCAGCTGAGTCTATGCTGTAGACGCTGGAGCCCGAATCGTCCACCCCCACTATGAGAAGTTGAACGTAATGGGGTCTGCCGACAAGGATGTTCGCAGTAAGAGTGGCAGCTCCCTTGACGGTCATTGGAGTGCCGTGCTTGAGATCATAGAGGCGCAGTTCAGCTGCTAGTGTGCGCGAGAGGGATTGGGCATGGCCGACCAGACCTGCCGTGGTCAGAGCGATGGTGTCTGAAATCTTGAATAGTTTCTGAACACTCTTGTTGGCGATGAAGTGGCCCATCGTGGCCCTGTGGTCGGCACCGACCACTACGCCACCATCGAAAGTGATACCGATGGTGCTGGTCCCGGTCTTGACGACATCGACGGAATCGTTCATTGACACACCTGCTGCAAGGAAGTCCCCAGCGAACACTACTCCTTTCGGGCCCCTTATGAATGCGACGGGATGGGGGACTGGAATAACCCGGAATGAGTCAGAACCGAGATTCGTCCGTGGATTAGCACCGCAGAGGTCAAGGAGTTGCATGGAAGCGGGCGGCCATGGCCAAGGCCGGGTCTAGCGAACCTCGATGGATTGAGATGCCCAGCGTGCCGAACGATTCGGTCGCGATAATGGAGCCCGGGCAGGACTACCATGATCTCGCTGACCGGTACCCCGACGCCCCTGTGCCTAGGGGGACCAGTGATGCCGTGATTCACCGGGCTATGCTTGACGACATCACGGGTGTTCCCATGGTGATGGACTGGGTCTCAGATGGCGATCTTGTCATAGTCGAGATGAGTAGGATGCTGGGCCGGGAGCTGGAACTGCAGACGGCCGTTGAGAGGCTTAGGGGCTTCATCGAGGACGATCTGTGTGGTGAGGTTGTCAGGCTGGGCGACACGCGCCTTCTTCTGCTGCCCTCCGAATTCGAGAGTACTCGGAGGTCAGAGGGACAATCGACGTACTTCTGAGGTGGTCCCATCGAGAGTCGGATTGAGCAACCGTGCCCCGTCTGCGTCTCAAGAGAGGGGCTGACCATGATCGCTCACATCTCCGATATTCCTTATTTTGGGGAGCACACGCAGCTGACCGTGCTTTGTGACTCGTGCGGGTGGAAGCACACCGACTTCTTACCCGCAGAGGGCAGCAAACCGGGCGGTTGGAGCCTCAAGGTGCGCACCCCCGAACACCTGAGGGTCAGGGTGGTGCGCTCGTCATCGTGCACTGTGAGGCTGGTCGAGCTTGACCTCGAAGCTTCTCCTGGAAACGGCTCGTCGGGATATATCTCCAACATCGAGGGGGTTTTCAACCGCTTCGAGGATGTAATCAAGATGCTCAGGGCGCAGGCCGAGGACGAGGAGGTCGTGGAGCAGTGCGAGGCCTTGCTACGAGAGTTGAATCGGGTCGGCGATGGAGAGGGGTCCGTGGAGCTACTGCTGCTCGACCCAATGGGACATAGCCAGATACTGCATGACGATGCGAA